>NZ_JAAQWX010000002.1:0-480112 GCF_012985745.1 Pseudomonas sp. WS 5078
GTAAGATCGTTGCGCCACAGCTGTACATCGCGGTCGGTATTTCCGGCGCGATCCAGCACCTGGCGGGCATGAAAGACTCCAAAGTGATCGTTGCGATCAACAAGGACGAAGAAGCGCCGATCTTCCAGGTGGCCGATTACGGCCTGGTGGCGGACTTGTTCGAAGCCGTACCTGAGCTGGAGCGGGCGCTCTGACTCGATGGCTGTTGCCACAGGTGGAGGGTGGGGCAGGGGGATGCCTGCCCCACCCATAAAAAAGCCCCGGACACTGTCCGGGGCTTTCAATGGGGTGTGCGAATCAGCAGTAGCTGTTCACTTTCACAACGGCAGGTTCTTCTTTCGCCTTTTCCCAAGTCAGGGTCAGGGTGTGCAGAACCTTCTCCATAAAGTGTGTGTCCGCTGCGGCCTTCTTGCCAACGTAGCCCTGGCCGCGGCGGTACATTTTGAGTCGTGCACGCATCTGTGGATGCTGCTTTTCAAACTCAGATTCTTCTGGGTATTGCGTGACAGCGTCGATATGGACTTCGCCCGCTTCATTGACCCACACAATATGATCGTCGAGTGTGTCTTTACGACTGGCAAACAGTTCGGCCAGTTCGTTAACAGTAGGTTGGTTATTCAGGTTCATCGCTAACTCCTTGACCACTCGTTGATCTGTCAATTGATTCGCGCAACTGCACATGCAGCGCTACGTAGTGTCCATCTAATGCAGATCCTGACTTGAACCCGTGATGTGTAGTAGTAGAACAGTGCTACTACAACATCGGCCTAAATAAGGGAGAACAGCGCGAGCCAGCATGCTTCGGGTGACGTGATGCATCAGCCACAAGCTTCATGAGGGCGTCTCGCCAGTTTCGCTCATCCTGACATCGGACGATCAAACCAGGTCCGCTTCATCAATTCTGCCTTGTGGGCAGTACCTATCCCGGAACAGTCCGACGGCTCGTCGAACATGCTTACAACCACTTTTTCCAACGCTTCCGGTGGGGAAGACGTCTGCATCATGCAAAATGAAAAAGCCGTCGTCAACACATATGTAGTGAATATTTTAAAGCACTACATATGTGACTCGTCGGTCTGTTTCCAGCATGGCAGTCATCTGCTCTGGCTCGGCAATTGGCGGCTCCGGGACTTGCCAACAACCTGTGACCAGTGGATTTCGCCGTATTGCAGTGCTTTTAGTACGGGCGGTGTATGCCGTGGGCCAGCAGCAGTGGCCGCTCTGTTAGTATCTGGCACTTTGATACCCATTAAAGGTGCCCTATGAGCGAGCCGATTCGCCTGACGCAGTACAGCCACGGAGCAGGTTGCGGCTGCAAAATTTCGCCTCAGGTACTTGAAGTCATTCTTGCGGGCAGTGGTGCGCAACACCTTGATCCAAAGCTGTGGGTCGGTAATTCATCGCGTGATGACGCGGCGGTCTACGCCCTGGATGATGAGCGCGGCGTGGTGTCGACCACCGATTTTTTCATGCCCATCGTCGATGACCCGTTCGATTTCGGCCGCATTGCGGCCACCAATGCCATCAGCGACATCTACGCCATGGGTGGCGATCCCTTAATGGCGATCGCCATTCTGGGCTGGCCGGTGAACCTGTTGCCGCCTGAGGTGGCCCGTGAAGTGATTCGCGGGGGCCGTGCGGTGTGTGATGAGGCAGGGATCCCGTTGGCAGGCGGGCATTCGATTGACACCCCGGAGCCGATCTTCGGTCTGGCCGTGACCGGTGTCGTCAATAAGCGCCAGATGAAGCGCAACGACACCGCGACCGCCGGGTGTTTGCTGTACCTGACCAAGCCATTGGGGATTGGCATCCTGACCACCGCCGAGAAGAAGGGCAAGTTGCGGCCCGAGGATGTCGGCGTCGCACGGGACTGGATGTGTACGCTGAACAGCATTGGCAGCCAGTTTGCCAAGCTCGAGGGCGTCACCGCGATGACGGACGTCACCGGTTTTGGCCTGCTGGGGCACTTGGTTGAGATGGCCGACGGCAGCGACCTGACTGCGCAAATCCAATACGCCAACGTGCCACGCTTGGCGTCGGTGGAGTACTACCTGGAGCTGGGTTGTGTACCGGGCGGTACGTTGCGTAATTACGACAGTTACGCGAGCAAAATTTCGCCTGTCCAAGAGCTGCACAAGCGTGTGCTGTGCGATCCGCAAACCAGTGGCGGGTTGCTCGTCGCTGTCAGTGCGCAAGGCAACGAGGCCTTCCTGCACATGGCCCGCGAGCATGGCTTGAACCTTGAGCCGATTGGCCGTTTGGTGGAGCGACAGACACACGCGGTTGAGGTTTCATGATGGCTCATGACATAACCGACTTCCGCGAACTGTTTCTCCATGATCGGCCGATGATCGACACCCGTGCGCCGATTGAATTTCACAAAGGGGCGTTTCCAGGGGTGGTCAATTTGCCCCTGATGACTGACCACGAGCGCGAGCGCGTGGGCACGTGCTACAAGCAGCAAGGGCAGCAAGCGGCTGTGGTGCTGGGGCATCAATTGGTGTCGGGCAAGGTCAAGGCCGAGCGCTTGCAAGCATGGGCCGATTTTGCTCGCGCCCATCCTGACGGGTGTTTGTATTGCTTTCGTGGCGGCATGCGTTCGCAAATCGTCCAGCAGTGGCTTAAACAGGATGCAGGGATTGACTACCCGCGCATCACTGGTGGCTATAAGGCGCTGCGCACATTTCTGATCCAGACCCTCGATGATGCCGTGGCGCAGTGCGATTTGCAGGTGCTCGGCGGCATGACCGGCACCGGCAAAACCGATGTGCTGGTGCAGCTCGACAATGCGCTGGACCTTGAAGGCCACGCCAATCACCGCGGTTCAAGCTTTGGCAAACGCGCGACCGGTCAACCGTCCAACATCGATTTTGAAAATCGCTTGGCCATCGATGTGTTGAAAAAGCGCGACAAAGGCGTTGAGCGGTTTGTACTGGAGGACGAGAGCCGCACGGTGGGCAGTTGCGCGTTGCCGTTAGCCCTCTACCAAACCCTGCAGACTGCGCCAATGGTGTGGCTGGAAGACAGCTTGAACAGCCGGGTCGAGCGTATCCTGCGTGACTACGTCATTGAGTTATGTGCTGAGTTCGTGGCCAGAAATGGTGAGCATGGCTTCGCGCTTTTCTCTCAACGGTTGTTGGAAAGTCTGGCCAATATTCAAAAACGCCTCGGCGGGGAACGTTACCAGCGTTTGCAGGAGGTGATGAGCAGCGCACTGAAGGAGCAGGAGCGTTGCGGCTCTGTGGATTTGCACCGGGTGTGGATCGAAGCGTTGCTGCGTGAGTACTACGATCCGATGTACACCTTCCAGCGTGAAAAGAAAGCCGGACGGATCGTGTTCGCAGGGGATCAGGCGGCAGTCCTGGCGTATTTGCGTGACCATGCCCGCAGCCGCGAGGACCGTTAAACAGCGTTTTAGGTACGGTCAATGGCTCATTGGCCAAACCAGTCAACCAGCTTGAGCGGTTTGACCATTGTTGCAGAGCCCTCGCAAGGCGATTATCAGCAGGATTTTCGACGGTTCCCATTCCTATAAAAAGACCGAGGGATTCTGCTGATGCGCGACTATCTGACCGCGACGAGCGACTTTGACTATCAACGTGCAGTGAGCCACGCGTTGCATGGCGATTTAACCGCTCTCAATGCCTGCGTCGAGTGCTGCGACCGCCATGCCTTGCCGGGGCGCATTGCCTTGTTCTGGGAAGGCCGTGACGCCAGCAGCGCGTCCTACACCTTTACCGAATTGCAGGACCACGCGGCCCGTTTTGCCAACTTCCTGTTGGCCCAAGGGGTCAAGCGCGGCGACAAAGTGGCGGGCCTGTTGCCACGCAATGTCGAGTTGTTGATCGTGGTACTGGCGAGTTGGCGCATAGGCGCGGTCTACCAACCCCTGTTTACGGCCTTTGGCCCCAAAGCCATTGAGCATCGCCTTAACAGCTCCGGCGCGGCGCTGGTGGTCACTGACGCCGTCAATCGACCCAAGCTGGCTGAAGTGAATGACTGCCCGACGGTCGTCACCGTGGGCGGTCCGAAAGGCCAAGGGTTGGTGCGGGGCGATTACAGCTTTTGGGCTGAGCTGGAGCGCTACCCGGCAGTCTGCGAGCCCATAATGCTGACCGGCGAAGACCCTTTTCTGCTGATGTTCACCTCGGGTACGACTGGCCCGGCCAAACCGCTCCTCGTTCCCCTTAAAGCCATCGTCGCGTTTCAGGCGTACACCCGCGACGCCGTGGACCTTCGCCCTGAAGACGCATTCTGGAACCTGGCCGATCCTGGTTGGGCGTACGGTATTTACTTCGGCATCACCGGCCCGTTGTCGATGGGCCACCCGATCACGCTCTACGACGGCCCGTTTAGCGTCGAAAGCACCTGCCGCGTGATCAAAAAGTACGCCATCACCAACCTCACCGGCTCCCCGACGGCTTACCGCCTGTTGATTGCAGCCGGTGATGCGTTTTCCAGCAAAATCAAAGGCCAGTTGCGGGCCGTCAGTAGCGCCGGTGAACCCCTTAACCCGGAAGTCATCCGCTGGTTTTCCGAGCACCTTGACGTCACCATTCATGACCACTACGGGCAGACTGAAATCGGCATGGTGCTGTGTAATCACCATGGGCTTGGTCATCCGGTGCACCTGGGAGCGGCGGGGTTTGCCTCACCGGGACACCGCATTGTGGTGTTGGACGACAACCATCAGGAGCTGCCCGTAGGTCAGCCGGGCATTTTAGCCGTGGATCGCAGTCAGTCGCCGATGTGCTGGTTTGGCGGCTACCACGGTTTCCCCACCAAAGCCTTCGTCGGTAATTACTACCTCAGTGGCGACACCGTTGAGTTGAATCCGGACGGCAGCATCAGTTTTGTCGGACGCAGCGATGATGTGATCACCACCTCCGGTTACCGTGTCGGTCCCTTTGATGTGGAGAGCGCCTTGATCGAACACCCGGCGGTGATCGAAGCCGTCGTGGTCGGCAAACCTGACCCTGAGCGCACCGAGTTGGTCAAAGCGTTTGTGGTGCTGAGCCCGCATTACCTGGGTGATGCGCAATTGGCAGAAACCCTGCGCTTGCACGTGCGCCAGCGCCTGGCAGCCCATGCCTATCCCCGTGAAATCGAATTTGTCAGCGAATTGCCCAAAACACCCAGCGGCAAGTTGCAGCGCTTTATCTTGCGCAATCAGGAAATCGCCAAGGCTGAACAGGCGGCGAACGCCCGGGCCACGGCTTAACCTTCAGGAAAAATCATGCAAATCGAGAACACAGTTTTTATCGTCACAGGTGGGGCTTCAGGCTTGGGCGCTGCAACGGCTGAGATGCTGGTCAATGCTGGCGCCAGGGTCATGCTGGTGGATGTGAACGCGGACGCAGTGGCCGCACAGGCCACCCGCTTGGGCGCTAAGGCGCGCAGTGCAGTGGCGGACATCAGTCAGGCGCAGGCCGCGCAGGCAGCCATTGATGCCACCGTCGCGGCGTTTGGGGGCGTTAACGGTCTGGTCAACTGCGCCGGGATCGTGCGCGGTGAAAAGATCCTTGGCAAGGGCGGCCCTCACGGCCTGGAGAGCTTCAGTCAGGTCATCAACGTCAACCTGATTGGCAGTTTCAATATGCTGCGACTGGCCGCAGCCGCAATTGCTGAAACGGCTGCGGATGTCGATGGCGAACGCGGGGTGATCATTAATACGGCGTCGGTGGCCGCCTTTGACGGGCAGATTGGTCAAGCCGCGTACGCGGCCTCCAAAGGCGCGATTGCCAGCCTGACCTTGCCAGCAGCTCGCGAGCTGGCCCGCTTCGGCATTCGTGTCATGACCATCGCCCCCGGCATTTTTGAAACGCCGATGATGGCGGGCATGACCCCGGACGTGCGCAACTCGCTGGCTGCGGGCGTGCCGTTTCCGCCGCGTCTGGGCAAACCGGCGGAATACGCTTCGCTGGTGCGGCACATCATTGAAAACAGCATGCTCAATGGCGAAGTGATCCGTCTCGACGGCGCATTGCGCATGGCAGTGAAGTAAGGAGAGGGCGATGACAATGTCTAATGATCCAGTCGTAATAGTCAGTGCTGCACGCACGCCCATGGGCGGTTTTCAAGGTGACTTCAAGGGCCTGACTGCGCCACAGTTAGGCGCTGCGGCCATCCGCGCTGCTGTGGAGCGCGCCGGGGTGTCGAGTGACAGCGTTGAAGAAGTGCTGTTCGGTTGCGTGCTGTCAGCCGGTCTTGGGCAGGCCCCTGCGCGCCAGGCCGCGTTGGGCGCGGGCCTGGACAAGGGCACCCGTTGCACCACGCTGAACAAAATGTGCGGGTCGGGCATGGAAGCGACGATTCTGGCCCACGATCGGCTGATGGCGGGCGGGGTGGATGTGGTGGTGGCAGGCGGCATGGAAAGCATGTCCAACGCGCCGTATCTGCTTGACCGGGCCCGCAGCGGCTACCGCATGGGGCATGGGCGGGTGCTGGATCACATGTTCCTCGACGGTCTGGAGGATGCCTACGACCGCGGCCGCTTGATGGGCACGTTTGCGGAAGATTGTGCCCAGGCCCATGGCTTCACCCGTGAGGCCCAGGATGCCTTTGCCCTTGCCTCGCTGGCCCGCGCGCAGCAGGCGATCAGCGAGGGAAGCTTCAGCGCTGAAATCGTCCCGGTGCAGGTCGTCGTGGGCAAGGAACAGCGCGAGATCACTGAGGATGAGCAGCCGCCCAAGGCCAAACCCGAAAAAATCCCGTCGCTGAAACCGGCGTTCCGCGACGGCGGCACGGTGACCGCGGCCAACGCCAGCTCGATCTCCGATGGCGCCGCGGCGCTGGTGCTGATGCGTCGTTCCGAGGCGCAAAAGCGCGGGCTTACACCATTGGCGGTGATTCATGGGCACGCGGCGTTTGCCGACGAGCCAAGCCTGTTTCCCACGGCGCCAGTGGGCGCTATCAAACGCTTGATGAGCAAAACCGGCTGGCGCCTCAATGAAGTCGATCTGTTTGAGATCAACGAAGCCTTTGCGGTGGTCACGCTCGTCACCATGAGTGAACTGGACCTGCCCCACGACAAGGTCAATATCCACGGCGGTGCCTGCGCCTTGGGTCATCCGATCGGGGCTTCCGGTGCACGTATCCTGGTGACGTTACTGTCGGCCTTGCGCCAGAAAAAACTCAAGCACGGCGTGGCCGCCATTTGCATTGGCGGCGGCGAGGCCACTGCGATTGCCGTGGAATGTCTGTATTAAGGAATCTTTATGCTGCCCACACCCGAACAACTACAAATTCGTGAAGCGGCCCGGCAGTTCGCCCAAGAGCGCTTAAAACCGTTTGCAGCCGAATGGGACAAGCAGCATCGCTTCCCCCGCGAGGCGGTTCAGGAAATGGCCGAACTGGGTTTTTTCGGCATGTTAGTGCCCGAACAATGGGGCGGTTGTGACACCGGTTATCAAGCCTATGCCATGGCCCTTGAAGAAATCGCGGCGGGCGACGGCGCCTGCTCGACGATCATGAGCGTGCATAACTCGGTGGGCTGTGTGCCCATTCTCAAATACGGCACCGAACAGCAAAAACGCGACTATCTGATCCCGTTGGCCAGCGGTGCCATGCTGGGCGCATTTGCGCTGACCGAACCGCAGGCTGGCTCCGACGCCAGCGACCTGAAAACCCGGGCCCGTCGTGAGGGTGATCACTACGTGCTCAATGGCTGCAAACAGTTCATTACCTCGGGGCAAAATGCGGGCGTGGTGATTGTGTTTGCGGTGACCGATCCGGCTGCGGGCAAGCGCGGCATCACGGCATTCATCGTGCCCACCGATACGCCGGGTTACAGCGTGGCTCGGGTAGAGGAAAAGCTCGGCCAGCATGCCTCCGACACCTGCCAGATTCTCTTCACCGACATGAAGATCCCGCTGGCCAATCGTTTGGGCGAAGAAGGGCAGGGGTACAAAATTGCGCTGGGCAATCTGGAGGGCGGGCGCATCGGTATTGCCTCACAAGCTGTCGGGATGGCACGCGCTGCGTTTGAAGCGGCCCGCGACTACGCCCGCGAGCGCGTCACCTTCGGGCAGCCCTTGGTCGAGCATCAGGCCGTGGCGTTTCGGCTGGCTGACATGTCCACAGAAATCACCGTGGCCCGGCAAATGGTGCGCTATGCCGCCGCTTTGCGTGACAGCGGGCAGTCCGCGCTGGTCGAGGCGTCGCAAGCCAAGCTGTTCGCGTCGGAAATGGCGGAGCGCGTCTGCTCCAAAGCGTTGCAAACCCTCGGTGGTTATGGCTATTTGAGCGACTTCCCGCTGGAGCGCATCTATCGCGACGTGCGGGTGTGCCAGATTTATGAAGGCACCAGCGATATTCAGCGCATGGTCATTTCGCGCAATCTTTGAATGAGGATTTATCAATGAACTACGAAACCATTCTGTTGGACATTCATGGGCGCGTCGGCCTGATCACCCTGAACCGGCCGCAAGCCCTGAATGCCTTGAATGCGCAGTTGGTCAGCGAAGTGAATCACGCACTCGACCGCCTGGAGGCGGACAGTGAGATTGGCTGCATTGTCTTGACCGGTTCGAAAAAAGCCTTCGCCGCCGGTGCAGACATCAAGGAAATGGCTGACCTGACCTATCCACAAATTTACCTTGACGATCTGTTCTCGGACAGTGAACGCGTGTCTGCTCGGCGCAAGCCCATCATTGCGGCCGTTGCCGGTTTTGCCCTGGGCGGCGGCTGTGAACTGGCAATGATGTGCGACTTCATTCTGGCCGGTGACAATGCCAAGTTTGGCCAGCCTGAAATCAACCTCGGGGTACTGCCGGGCATGGGCGGCACCCAGCGCCTGACACGCGCAGTAGGCAAGGCCAAGGCCATGGAAATGTGCCTGAGCGGTCGCTTGATCGACGCCGCTGAAGCTGAACGTTCCGGGCTGGTGTCACGCGTGGTGCCAGTGGATGAATTGGTCGAAGAAGCCCTGAACGTGGCTGCGGTGATCGCCCAAAAATCACTGCCGGTGTTGATGCTGACCAAAGAGTGCGTCAACCGCGCGTTCGAAGTGAATCTGGCCGAAGGCGTACGTTTTGAGCGTCGCGTGTTCCATTCACTGTTCGCCACGCAGGATCAAAAAGAAGGCATGGCGGCGTTTGTGGGCAAGCGCGAAGCCCAGTTCAAGCACCAGTGATGCATCAGGCGCAACGCGGTCAGGCCTGACCGCGTTGCGTTGAATCGTAACCGGCGCTTGGCGCGTTTAAACCAAATAGTGTTTCAGCTCGCGTGCAATGACCATGCGTTGGATCTCACTCGATCCTTCATAGATTTGGGTGATTCGCGCATCCCGGTAGTAACGCTCAACCGGGTAATCTTCCAGATAGCCATAGCCGCCATGAATCTGGATGGCTTTGGAGCACACATACTCAGCGATTTCCGACGCAAATAACTTGGCCTGCGAGGCTTCAGACAGGCACGGTTTGCCAGCGCTGCGCAATCTGGCCGCGTGCAGGATCAGCAAGCGCGCTGCATTGAGCCGGGTCTGCATGTCGGCCAGCATGTTGGCGACGCTCTGGTGTTCAATGATGGCTTTATCGAATTGCACGCGATCCCGGGCGTAGGTGAGGGCGGCTTCAAACGCGGCGCGGGCGATGCCAAGGGCCTGTGCGGCAATGCCAATGCGACCGCCTTCAAGGTTGGACAGGGCGATTGCCAGCCCTTTGCCGCGCTCCCCAAGCAGGCTGCTTTCGGGCACGGTGCAGTTATTCAGAGTGACCGCGCAGGTGTCCGAAGCGCGGATGCCCATTTTGTGTTCCGTACGGTCCACGATGAACCCCGGTGTATCGGTCGGCACCAAAAACGCCGACAAGCCCTTTTTGCCCAGGTCCGGATCGGTGACGGCAAACACAATGGCCAATTGAGCACGTTTGCCGTTGCTGACAAATTGCTTGGCACCATTTATCACCCACTGGCCGTCCTGCAATTGCGCCCGGGTGCGCAGGTTGTGCGCTTCGGAACCCGCCTGGGGTTCTGTCAGGCAGAAGCACCCGATGGCCTGACCGCTGGCGAGTTTTTCCAGCCAGGTCTGTTTTTGCGCCTCGCTGCCGTACTTGAGGATGGGGCCGCAGCCGACCGAGTTGTGAATGCTCATCAGCGCGCCGGTGGCGCCGTCTCCGGCCGAGATCTCTTCGACCGCCAGGGCATAGGCAACATAATCGACGTAGGTGCCGCCCCATTCCTCAGGCACCACCATGCCAAGCAGGCCAAGCGCTCCCATTTTTGAAACCAGTGTGTCGTCAATCCAGCCTGCTTTTTCCCATGCCTGGGCATGGGGCGCAATTTCGCGGCGGGCGAAGTCGCGGGCCATGTCACGGATCATCACTTGTTCTTCACTCAGTTCGATGTCCTGCATGGTTCAGGCTCCTGTCGGCTTGAAATCAGAGAAGAAGCTGGCGACGTGTGCGGCATCCAGTTCGTTCAGGGAAGGCGGGTTCCAATGAGGCGTTTTGTCCTTGTCGATAATCAGGGCGCGCACGCCTTCCATCAGGTCGCCGCGATCAAACCACTGGCGATCGAGGTGCAATTCCAGTTCGAAGCACTGTTCGAGGGGCAGCTCGCGTCCCCGGCGCAGCATTTCAAGGGTCACTGCCATAGCCAGCGGCGAGCGGGTGAGCAGCAGATCGGCCGTGGCTGTGGCCCATTCGCGTTGTTCTGGCAGCGTGACCGCACGCAGACGATCAACGATCGCTGACACAGTGGGCGCCGAGAACACGTCATCTATGAGGGGGCGCAGTGTGGCGAGCGGGGGGGCTGATGGTGAGCTGTCAGTCAAGGACTCGATCAGCGTCTTGAGGTCGTCAGCAGGCGACAGTGTCCAGTTGAGCGTACTCAGTGCAGCGTCAAAATCGGGCAGTCGGCTGCTTTCAATGAAGTGATCAGCCAAGCCGCAATACAACGCATCGCTGGCACGTATTTGTACACCGCTGACGCCGAGATACGTACCCAGTTGACCGGGTGTACGGGTGAGAAAGTAACTACCGCCGACGTCAGGAAAATATCCGATGCCGACTTCTGGCATTGCCAGTTTGCTGCGCTCAGTGACAATCCGGAAATCAGCGCCCTGTACCAACCCCATGCCGCCGCCAAGAACAAAACCGTCCATCAGGGCCACAAGGGGTTTGGGGTAATGGTGCAGCGTAAGGTCGAGGGCGTATTCCTCTTCGAAGAAGGTGTAATGCAGTGTGCCCTGGCTGTGGTAGCTGTCGTACAACGAGCGGATATCGCCTCCGGCGCAGAAGGCTTTTTCACCCGCGCCCCTCAATACAACAGCCTTGATGGCCGGATCTGTGGACCAGGTGTCCAGGTGGTGCTGAAGTGCGCGGACCATGTCCAGATTGATGGCGTTAAGGCCGCCGGGACGGTTGAGGGTCAAGTGGCCAATGTGGTTGCGCACCTCGGCCAGAATCTCGGAATGCGGGGTCTCGACATCCTGTGTCGCTGAGGATGAAACCTGAGCAGTCATCACTAACTCCCTGCTTTGTCTTGTTATTAAGGGCTGTTCGCTGACGAACGATGCTCGATGCTAACAGTGCAAATTTGCCTATTACAACCCGAATAAGTGCAGGCTTGGCATGCATATTTGCATGCCTGATCTGCAGATATGTGCCCGGTCATTGTGCCAGCCACCCGCCGTCGACATTCCACGCCGCCCCCCTGACCTGACTGCCTGCTTCACTGCACAGGAACAACACCAGTTCGCCCAACTGCGGCGGGGTGACAAATTCCAGTGATGGTTGTTTTTCGGCGAGCAGGTCGTGTTGGGCCTGATAAGGGTCGATGCCCTGACTGATGCGTTGGTCTATTTGCTTTTGCACCAGTGGCGTCAATACCCAGCCGGGGCAGATGGCGTTGCAGGTGATGTTGCTGGTCGCCGTTTCTAGGCCGACAACTTTGGTCAGGCCGATGACCCCGTGTTTGGCGGCGACATACGCAGCTTTACCGACCGACCCTACAAGGCCGTGTACTGAAGCGATGTTGACGATGCGTCCCCAATTGCGTTTACGCATGCCGGGCAGGGCGAGGCGGGTGCTGTGAAAGACCGAGGAGAGGTTGATGGCGATGATGGCGTCCCACTGCTCTACAGGAAACGCTTCCACGCTGGCCACGTGCTGAATACCGGCATTGTTGACCAAAATATCAATGCCGCCGAATTCCCGTTCTGCGTAGTCGATCATCTCGGCAATTTGCGTGGGGTCACTGACATCGGCGGCATGATGACCCACTCGGCCACCCCACTGTTCCACTTCGGCAATCACTTTGCTGGCATCCCCAAAGCCGTTGAGGATGAGGTCGGCACCGGCTTTAGCAAGGCTCAACGCAATACCCAGGCCTATGCCGCTGGTGGAGCCGGTTACCAGTGCAGTTTTACCCTTAAGGCTCATGATCATTTCCTCAGGTGAGACACGATTGGTTCGTGAGGAGGAAACGTAGCACGAGGTTAAAGGCAGCGGATACGAAACGGCCCACCAAGAGGCGGGCCGTTGTCACGCAGCGCTTGAGGATTAATCCTGGCGACTGGTCACTTCAAGCAGGTGATAACCGAATTGGGTTTTTACCGGACCTTGAACCACGTTGATCGGTGCGCTGAACACCACGGTGTCAAATTCTTTAACCATCTGGCCTGGACCGAACGAACCCAGATCGCCACCCTGACGGCTGGACGGGCAGGTGGAGTTGGCTTTTGCGACTTCAGCGAAATCAGCGCCGCCTTCGATTTGAGCTTTCAATTCGTTGCATTTGGCTTCGCTGGCAACAAGGATGTGACGGGCAGTGGCTTTGGCCATGGGAAGTACTCCTTTCAATAAAGTGGTGAGACTACCGGATTCAGGCGCTTTTTTCGCGGCAAAAGTTCCCGCCGTTGTCGTGTCTTTGCGAGTTATACGCCTTTGGCTTTGAGGCGGCGGGCGTGTTCTACATAAAGCCCGGCCGGATCGACGCTTTTGCTGGCCAGCGCTGCAACATGGTTAATGGTGTCCAGATGATCCAGGGGGTAGTCCGAACGAATGACATGCCCCAAGTGGGAACTGTAACGCCCGACCATCCCGTCATTCTCTTTGCTTTCGCGGGTGAAAAAGCTGCCGAACACTCGACAGGCATTGTGCAGGGGATCGAGCAGGTTCAAGGATTCGGAAAACAGCGAACCTTTAATGATTCCGCTCCATGAATAGTAGAGAACGCCATTGACCCGGTCAGCGCCCATTGCGCCCCATGTATCCGGCAACCCTTGGGGGTAGGTTTGGTTAAATTTCGCCACGCCCTCTGTGGTCAGCGCATTCAGCGCGCTCAAAGCATTCTGTGGCAGCTTTCGTTCACCACCCAAGGCTGAAATAAAACTGCCAAGTGCCGAGCTCATGGCCGCCGCAATGGTTTCAGGAAGAGCACCGGGGGTCAGTACTTGGCGAACCCGATCAGCAAGCTCCGAACCTTGGTTGGGACCGCTGACAGAGGTAACTGAAGCGACGAGTTCAGGGGCAACGGCTGCTGCGTAACGGGCGGTCAGGGCCCCTTGGCTGTGGCCGATAACATTGAATTTCGCGACCCCGGTTTGCCTGTTAAGAGCACGCAGTTGTTCTATCAGCTGTTCGCCCCGTTCTTCGGAGCTGTGGGCCGCAGAAACCTTGGCCACATAGACGTAGGCACCTGCGTTATTCAAGGCTTCTTTAATGCCATTGAAGTAATTGAACGGGCCAATGTGGTCGAAACCGAAAAGGCCGTGTACCAGGACAATCGGGTATTTCGTGGTGGCTGACGTATCCATGTCAATGCATATCCTCTAACAGTGTGTGATCCATAAAGATCACCTTAGGTGAGGGTTTCAGAACCGTGAGGGCAGGGATGTCGTCGAGCCAAACCCTTGAGGGCTCATTCCAGAGCCACTGTCGGCAGACTCCTGCTTTCCCCCTGGCAGTATCTGTAGGCAGTGGTTGAACTTTGACCCCGCATATTGGAAAAGACTGACGCTCAACGGTCTCAGGGCCAGTCCCGGGCACGCCACCCGGGACGCTGGGGGATGTCCGCGTCAGCCGATCACACGAGAACGCGTGCGCTGCTGTCGCAATTGGCTGGCAGCCGCGCGCAACAAGGTTTCGGTCGCATCCCAGCCCAGGCAACCATCGGTTACGGAGACGCCGTAACGCAGGTGGCCACTCAATGGCTGGCAGCCTTCGAACAGATGACTTTCGAGCATCATCCCGATCAAGGACCGATCCCCGCCCAGGCGCTGTTCAAGCACATCGTTGAATACATCAGGTTGACGCAGAGGATCCTTACCACTGTTTGCGTGGCTGCAATCGACCATCAAACGCGCGGGAATGCCGTTTTTCTCCAGCCCTGCGCGGGCGTTGGCCACGTGGGTGTGGCTGAAATTTGGGCCACTGTGCCCACCCCGCAAGACCAGATGAGTATCAGGGTTGCCGGATGTCAAAACGATTGCCGGATGGCCCTGTTCATCCACGCCGAAATGACGATGGCTGTGTGCTGCACTGCGCATGGCATCACACGCAATCGCTACCCCGCCGTCCGTGCCATTTTTGAAGCCCACGGGCAGGTCCAGGCCGCTGGCCATTTCCCGGTGGATCTGCGATTCGGTCGTGCGAGCGCCAATGGCCGCCCAGCCCAGCAGGTCGTCGAAGTAGCCAGCAGCAATCGGCTGCAGCAGTTCTGTCGCGACCGCAAGCCCCATGCGTAACATTTCGATCATTAACTCGCGTGACAGCGTCAGGCCATGCGTCATGTCGTCGCTGCCATCCAGGTGAGGGTCGTAGGCCAGGCCTTTCCAGCCGACGGTGGTGCGTGGCTTTTCAATATAGGCCCGCATCACCAGCAGCATATCCTCGCTCACTTCGCGGGACAGGGCGGCCAGGTGGCTGGCGTATTCGAGGGCGGATTGCGGGTCGTGGATGGAGCAGGGGCCGACGACGATCAATAAGCGATCGTCTACACCGCCAAGAATGTTGCGGATGGCCTGGCGTTGGGCCTGAACCAGCTTATGCAGGGGTTCGCTGAGGGGTAATTGCTGCTTGAGCTGGGCTGCACTTGGCAGGCGCTGGGTCATCGCATGGCTTGCAGTGGTTGGAGCAACGTTCAGTGCGGATACAATGGCGTTCATGATTCTGGCTTCCTGGGCAGGCTGCGGGTTTTCCCGCGCGCTCAGCCCTAGTGGGGTGTTCGACAATGGGCCGTATTGGCTATGAGGGGATGCGTGCCACCCAAGTGGTTTCGTTCGGAGGCGGCAGACTGTCCCGAACGACGGTTGATAAATCGCCATGCAGCACAGAGGTCGAAGCGGTAATAGGTGGTGTAGTTCATGGGTAAATCCTCAAATTCAATAAATTATCAGGGGCTAAAAAAACAAAACCCCCGGTCGGGTAGCCGACCGGGGGTGAGAATTCTCTGGTAGGCGACCCCTGAAACGTGGGCGCCGATTGGGTATCAGGCGCGCCAGTGGCTAAACCAATACCCAAAATAAAATCGTACAGCAGAGTGTGTGTTGTTCGCGCGCACAGCGCCGACCAAGCATAAATCGCTGGTGATCTGGCAAATGGCTGTGGTGGCTTCGCGCAACATGGCTGTTCTCCGATGAATGGCTTGAAGCTTACGCGAGGCCAGTCAACAGATTCAATCAAAAAATTCTATGGGTAATGACTCCGGGGGCTATAAGCGGTTTAGCAAGTGAAGGCCCGAACCGCATTCCCCGAGGCAGAGGGGGGTTATAGCAAAGCAATAGACAAGGGCCTGGGTGGGGTCAATTCTAAAATGGGGTGGTCTTCCCAATTAAGCGCATACTCAAAGCAATTCATCGCATTTCGCTTCAGAAGAAGTGGCAATGATGCCGTCTTTCATGCCCAGAAGTACCGCCACTTTGTGGGCTTCACCACGTTTCCCTTTTTTGCGCCCAGCGAGCACTTGATAGGTGGTCGCGGGATCAACGCCGTGCTCTCGAGCAAACTCTTGAACCGACTTTCCCTGATGTTCCAGCCATGCCTTGGCTTGTGCGGCAGTACGAATTCCGGTCATAGTTCAAAACCGTTCAAAGTTGTTTAATATTTTTTGATTATACCATCCTAGCGGGTGTTTAAAATGGGAACTTACATCCAAATGAGTGGAATCGGTTCGCGGTTGAGGCAAGAGAGAGAGCGGCTGGGCTTGTCGCAGAAAGCTTTTGGCATGATCGGTGGCGTTGAAGCTAATGCCCAGGGCAAATATGAAAATGGTGATCGTGCGCCCAAGGCCGATTATCTGTCGCGGGTGGCAGAGCGCGGCGTGGATGTGTTGTATGTACTGACAGGTAGCCCCACCCCGACGCTTATGGACAATCTGAGTCAGGTCGAAGAAAAGGTTTTGGTCAGCTATCGGGTGCTGCAAAAAGAAGATCAGGATGCTATCCGCCGTTTAACGACAACACTGGCCGACCTGTCTATCATACATGCGAGCAAGATTCGTCCTGATCCAACAGACGCCTAGCAGGTGTCTATCAGCGTTTTAAGTGTCTCCAGGGAAGGGCGGTGCAGGTAAGTAGGTTGGAGCTTTGGTTTTTTGCTAAGGTGTCGGCAACCAAAGAAGACCAATTTACGAGGTGTCGACTTGATTCGGGTTCTAGTGGTCGATGACCATGATCTTGTGCGTACAGGCATCACACGAATGCTGGCGGATATCGACGGCCTCCAGGTCGTCGGCCAGGCCGAGTCCGGTGAAGAGTCGTTGATCAAGGCTCGTGAACTGAAGCCAGATGTCGTCTTGATGGACGTTAAAATGCCAGGCATTGGTGGTCTTGAGGCGACGCGAAAAATGATGCGTAGCCATCCGGACATCAAGGTAGTCGCCGTGACCGTGTGTGAAGAAGACCCCTTCCCGACGCGTCTTCTGCAGGCGGGCGCCGCAGGGTATATGACCAAGGGAGCAGGTCTGGCCGAAATGGTTCAGGCCATCCGGCTAGTGTTTGCCGGTCAGCGTTACATCAGCCCGCAAGTCGCGCAGCAGTTGGCGCTCAAGTCATTTCAGCCTGCTAGCGATTCCCCATTCGATGCATTATCCGAACGTGAAATTCAAATTGCCTTGATGATTGTGGGCTGCCAGAAAGTCCAGGTCATTTCGGACAAGCTCTGTTTGTCCCCTAAAACGGTCAACACCTACCGTTATCGAATCTTCGAAAAACTCTCCGTCAAAAGTGATGTGGAACTGGCCTTGCTGGCAGTTCGACATGGCATGGTAGATGCCGGTTGATAATGACTGACGTGTTTGATCCGAGTGCCTTTCTTTCGACCTGCAGCGGTCGGCCCGGCGTTTATCGCATGTTTGATAGCGAGGCGCGCCTGCTGTATGTCGGCAAAGCCAAGAACCTTAAAAAACGCTTGGCCAGCTACTTCCGCAAGACGGGGCTGGCGCCCAAGACTGCTGCCTTGGTGGGGCGTATTGCGCAGATCGAAACCACGATCACTGCCAACGAAACCGAAGCCTTGTTGCTTGAGCAGACCCTTATCAAGGAATGGCGGCCGCCGTACAACATTCTGCTGCGTGATGACAAATCGTACCCCTATGTCTTTTTGTCCGATGGTCCATTCCCCCGATTGAGTATCCACCGTGGAGCCAAAAAGCCTAAGGGCAAGTACTTTGGGCCTTACCCTAGCGCCGGGGCGATTCGAGAAAGCTTGAGTCTGTTGCAAAAGACCTTTCTGGTGCGCCAATGCGAAGACAGTTACTTCAAAAACCGAACCCGGCCCTGTCTGCAGTATCAGATCAAACGCTGTAAAGGCCCGTGCGTAGGTCTGGTTGATCCTCAGGAGTACGCACAAGACGTGCGCCACTCGGTGATGTTCCTGGAAGGGCGCAGCAGTGCACTGACCGATGAACTGAATGCTGAAATGGAGCAGGCTGCCAGCGCGCTGGATTTCGAGCGCGCTGCCCAAGTGCGCGATCAAATCTCCTTGTTACGCCGTGTCCAGGATCAGCAGAGCATGGAGGGCGGTAATGGCGATGTGGATGTGATTGCAGCCTTCGTTAACCCAGGCGGGGCGTGTGTGCACTTGATCAATGTGCGCGGTGGACGGGTGCTCGGTAGCAAGAATTTCTTCCCGCAAGTCGGGATCGAGGAAGAAGTCGCTGAAGTGATGGCGGCTTTTCTCGGGCAGTACTACATCAGCAGCCCTGAGCGCGATTTGCCCAGCGAACTGATTGTTAACGTCGAGCACGAAAGCTTTGAAGCCATCAGTGCAGCGATTGATGAGCTGCGGGGCAGGGAAATAGCCATCAGCTATCGAGTGCGCGGAACGCGTGCCCGCTGGCAGCAATTGGCCGTCACCAACGCTGAACAGGCGTTGAGCGCCCGTCTGGCCAATCGTCAGCATGTTGCAGCCCGATTTGAGGCGTTGGCCAAGGTCCTTAAGCTGGATGAGATTCCGCAGCGGCTGGAGTGCTACGACATTAGTCACTCCAGCGGTGAAGCGACGGTTGCGTCCTGTGTCGTATTTGGCCCGGAAGGCCCTATCAAGTCGGATTACAGGCGTTTCAACATTGAAGGTGTGACCGCGGGTGACGATTATGCCGCGATGCATCAAGCGTTGATGCGACGTTTTAGCCGCCTCAAAGAGGGGGAGGGCAAGTTGCCGGACATTTTGCTGGTGGATGGCGGCAAGGGACAAATGTCCATGGCGCGGGATGTACTCAATGAACTGGCAGTTCCAGACCTTATTTTGTTAGGTGTTGCCAAAGGCACGACGCGCAAGGCCGGGTTCGAAACCTTGTACTTGAACGACGCCGCCCACGAGTTCACGTTAAAAGGGGACTCGCCCGCACTGCATTTGATCCAGCAGATTCGCGATGAAGCTCACCGTTTTGCCATCACCGGGCACCGGGCCCGCCGCGGTAAAACACGCAGAACGTCTACCCTCGAAGGTATCGCCGGGGTCGGCCCAACCCGCCGCCGAGACTTATTGAAACATTTTGGTGGATTACAAGAGCTGTCTCGTGCAAGCATCGAGGAGATCGCCAAAGCACCCGGGATCAGTAAAAAGCTCGCTGAGTTGATTTATGCAAACCTGCACAGCGAGTAGAATGCCACCTCACCTCGTAGCCAGTTGTGCCGATGAATATCCCTAATTTGATCACCGTACTACGCGTTCTCCTGATTCCTATCTTCATTCTTTTGTTCTACCTCCCTTACAGCTGGAGTTATGTCGCCTCAAGTTCTGTCTTCGCCTTTGCGGCTGCAACAGACTGGCTGGACGGCTATTTGGCAAGGCGTCTGGAGCAAAGCACGCCATTTGGTGCCTTCCTTGACCCGGTGGCCGACAAGCTGATGGTGGCGGTGGCCTTGGTGTTGCTGGTGCAAGAGCATCACAACGTCTGGCTGACGCTTCCTGCCGCAGTGATTATTGGTCGTGAAATTGTCATCTCGGCCTTACGTGAGTGGATGGCCGAGTTGGGCGCGCGTGCTCAGGTTGCGGTGTCCAACATGGGCAAATGGAAGACGGCGGCGCAGATGCTGGCGCTGGTCATTCTGTTGGCCAACCCTTCGGATTTCAGTTTCTGGGTCTTGGTAGGCTACGGCCTGCTGCTTGTGGCTGCGGGTTTGACCCTGTGGTCGATGCTCCAATATCTGCGGGCTGCCTGGCCGCACTTGAAGACCACATCTGAAAAATAAATAACACTTTTTGAATCAAGGGGTTGACGCATTCTTTGAAAACTATAGAATGCCCAGCACCAAGACGCGGGAATAGCTCAGTTGGTAGAGCACGACCTTGCCAAGGTCGGGGTCGCGAGTTCGAGTCTCGTTTCCCGCTCCAAATATCGATCTACAGAGTTCCATGGAATTCTGTAAGTCATTGAAAATAGACGCTTAGGCGTCTTTTTTTCGTTCCGCCAGAATCCATTAAAAACCACGGCAGCTCGACTAAGTCAGTCCATTTCGTGATGGCTTCGTGAGCGGATTGTTGCGCGAGCCTGACCAGTCATGTGCTGAATATCTAGTCCTGAAATCAACCTTCAGGAGACTAGAGCATGGCTCTTATAGAGGCTCCCATCCGGCACGCCTAGCCCATCGGCAATGACGACACCCCTCAGTTGCAGCGCCGACGCAACTGTTAAGCCGACCGGCGGACACAAACTCACCCCTTCCTTGGCCTGTTTGATCGCTGGATCGAACATCGCGCACTCTCGTTCAAAGAAAGGCGCCCACGTACGCGGTCTTAAATACGACGTATCTTTGCCAACCCTGTGTCGCCGTCACTGGGGTCGCGCTCTATCGGTCAGGGCGGCAGCTCTACCGACCCCAAATTTATCGATAACGTTCAGGGCATGCGCGCCAATGGCCTGAAGGGTGGGGTCTATCACTACTTCCGCACGCTAATACCTGCGCCTTTCCCTGAGCCACTGACTATCCGAAAGACGCTATTTTGAATTGGCCGTCAGGTCGCTGGCCACTTCCTTGGCCAGCGCCATAAATGCCCGTGCCGCCGAGGATTGATAGCCATTCTTGCGCTGCATCAATACTGCCGTGCGTTCCAACCGGTGCGGTCCCAGCTCAACAGCGACTAACGCGGGGTGCGCCCGCGCTATGGCGGCAGGCAGCAAGGTCGACAGTGCAGTTCTGCGCACCACCTCAATCAATGCACCAATCGCATTGGCCTCCATGACCACGCGCGGGCGGATGCCATGTTGGGTGCAATAGCGGTCGATCTGCTCGCGGGTGGCGAACGCGTTGCTGAGCAGAACCAGAGATTGCGCATTCAACGTCTCCAGCCCGATGGTCTGTTCCCCGGCCAGCGGGTGTTGGCTCCCCACGACCAAAGCAAGCGTTTCTACCAACAGTGCAAAGGCCTCGATGTCTGGCGCATGCACTTCATCAAACCCAATGCCCACATCCAGTTCGTCAGCCAGCAGTTGGTGCTCCATGTGCTCTTGGGCGAGCTCTTGCACGTTCAGCACAATGTTCGGGTAGCGGCAGTGAAAGGCTTGTACCAGTGGCCCGACCAGGTAAGTGGTGAAGGTCGGCGTCACTGCGATGCGCAGCGTTCCTCGACTGAGATCGCCCACATCATGGATCGCCCGTTGGCCTTCGCGCAGTTCCTGGGCCGCGCGCAGGGCATAGCGCAAGTAAACCTCTCCGGCATCGGTCAAGCGCGTCTTGCGACCTGTGCGATCAAACAACTGCGCGCCGAGGCTTTCTTCCAGTTGCCGCACTTGCTGTGACAGCGCGGGCTGCGAGACATGCAATGCCGCCGCTGCACGGGTGAAGCCCTGGTGGTGCGCGACCGCAAGGAAATATTGGATATGACGCGCGAGCATGGTCGTACCTATAAGATTATCTAATGCTTGCGATCATATATCAGTCTTTTACCTTATTTCACGTTCTCCGTAACCTCTGCTTCATCGCATCGCGAACCCACGGAGTCACCCATGCAAGACATCATCGACGGTTTCCTTAAATTTCAGCGCAATGCCTTCCCGGAACGTGCCGGCCTATTCAAAGGCCTGGCCAACCAACAGAGCCCACGGGCGTTGTTCATCTCTTGCTCAGACAGCGGGCTGGTACCGGAGCTGGTCACACAGCGGGAACCGGGCGACCTGTTTGTCATCCGCAACGCTGGCAACATCGTCCCGTCCTATGGCCCTGAGCCGGGCGGCGTGTCGGCCTCGGTGGAATATGCCGTCGCCGCCCTGAAAGTCAGCGACATCGTGATCTGCGGGCATTCCGACTGCGGTGCCATGACCGCCATCGCCACCTGCAAGTGCCTGGATCACATGCCCGCCGTGGCCGGCTGGTTGCGCTACGCCGATTCCGGTCGAGTGGTCAATGAGGCCCGTCAGCACGTCGACCAGCACGCCAAAGTCGCCTCGATGGTGCGGGAAAACGTCATCGCCCAGTTGGCCAATATCCAGACACATCCTTCAGTACGCCTCGCACTCGAAGAACAGCGCGTGACGTTGCATGGCTGGGTGTACGACATCGAAAGCGGCTGCATCCAGGCCTTCGATCGTCGCACCGGCACGTTCGTGCCACTGGCCGAAAACCCGACAGTTCGCGCTGTTTCGCACTAACCCTGATTTTTACCCACGGAGAACCCACCATGATCCAGTCACACATCAACCAAAACGCTCGCCATGCCCTGACCGACGTCATCTTGCTGGCCAAGGCCCGCAAAGACTTGTCGTTTGCACAAATCGCCGAAGGCACCGGCCTGCATGAAGCCTTCGTCACCGCTGCGTTGCTCGGTCAACACCCGCTGCCAGCCGAGGCCGCCCGTGTGGTTGCCGACACCCTGGGCCTCGACGCAGACGCTGTCCTTGTGCTGCAAAGCATTCCGCTGCGCGGCAGTATCGGTAACGGCATTCCCACCGACCCGACCATCTACCGCTTCTACGAAATGATTCAGGTCTACGGCACCACGCTCAAGGCGCTGGTTCACGAAAAATTTGGCGACGGCATCATCAGCGCCATCAACTTCAAACTGGACGTCAAGAAGGTCGATGACCCCGACGGCGGCTCCCGTGCGGTCATTACCCTGGATGGCAAGTACCTGCCGACCAAACCGTTCTGATCAATGCCCCATGGACCCGGCGCTTTATGGCTGCCGGGCTCCATTTTTCCGACAATCAGGAAGAGAGCTTCTGAGCATGAAAGCGTTACTTCTACTGATAGCCGGCGTGTTTAGCGCTGCGGCCATGGCCGACGAGCCGCTACCGGTTGAGCACTACAGCTATAGCCAGCACCTGGACATCGCTCACGTTATTTCTACCACTGAAATCGCCAATGTCTGCGCCGTCGTGCCAGTGCGCATGACCTATGAAGACTCCAAGGGCCAGAAACACATTCTTGAATACCGAGTGATGGGGAACGGCTGTTCCAACGGTTGAACCCCCAATTATTTGTTTTTCTACCGTTGCCCCGACGTGTCTGAGGGCAGCAACACAGAGGGCCTACGGCATGGATTTAATCTTTCGCAAGGTACGCATCGACGATGCCAAACCGCTGATGGACGTGGCGGTGCACGACGGCAAGATTATCGAGATTGCGCCGACCCTTTCAGTGCGCGCCACGCAGGAAATCGAAGGCCACAGCAACGTGCTGATCCCGGGGTTTGTCGAAGGGCACCTGCACCTGGAAAAAGCCAATATCATGCACCGCAAGGCCAATCGCTCCGGCACATTGAAAGAGGCCATAGCGGTTACCGCTGAACTTAAACCTACATTGACCCGTGACGACATCCTCGAGCGGTCGACTCAAGCACTGCGTGCATTGGTGCAGTCCGGCACCACCCACGTACGTGCCCACGCCGAATTCGACCCGGTGCAAGGCTTCACCGGTTTTGATGTGGTACTGGAACTGCGTGACACGTTGCGAGATGTCATCGACATCCAGGTAGTAGCTTTCCCGCAGGAAGGCATTCTGAAACTACCGGGCATGCAGGCAATGATGGTTGAGGCCATGGAAAAAGGCGCCGATGTCGTGGGCGGTATTCCCTACAACGATGACTCGGCCCATGAACACATCGACTATGTATTCGATCTGGCCAAGCACTACGGCAAGGACATCGACTTCCATCAGGACTTCGCTGACAACGCCGAGCACATGACCATTGAATACCTCGCGCGCAAGACGATCGAAGCCGGTTATCAAGGGCGCGTGTGTGTCGGTCACCTGACCAGCCTGGACGCGGTGCCGCCGCACAAACAGCAGGACATCATTGCCTTGATTCGCGAGGCCGGCATCAGCGTCATGTGCCTGCCCGCCACCGACTTGCACCTCGGTGCGCGCAGCGACGGTCATAACGTACGCCGTACACTGACGCCGGTGCGGGCACTGCGGGACGGGGGTGTGAATGTGTGTTTAGCCACCAACAATATCCGCAACGCCTTTACCCCCTTTGGCACCGGCGATTTGCTGAATATCGCGCAACTGGCGCTTCCGGCCTGTCACCTGGGCGGAGCGGATGACCAAGCCACGGTGTTGTCGATGCTGACCACGCATCCAGCAAAAGCGCTGGGGCTCAAGGACTATGGACTGGCGCCGGGTAAAGCCGCTGATTTGGTGTTGCTGGATACGCGATCGGTGGGCGACGTAATTCTCGACCTGCCTGCGCGGTTGATGGTGCTTAAGCGCGGAAAGATCGTGGCGACGTCGGTCTGTCAGCGCTCGGTGGTTTTCTGACTCTGGGCGTGGCCGGGCTAGAAACTCAGTCATCAGCGCGACGACCTTCAGCTCAATCACCCCCTTGTGGTCATTAACAAGCTCGCCCGTCACTGGACGGCCATTAGAGGTGTAAAGGTGCCAACGGCGCGAGCCCCAGCACCAGATCGGCACCCTTGTCGCCAATTACCACCGTTGTGGCATTGGTATTGCCGCAGATTAGATTGGGCATGACCGATGCATCAATTACCCGCAAACCGTCTACCCCACGGACACGAAGATCAGGCGTGCAGACGGCCATCGGGTCATCTGCATGGCCCATGCGGCAAGTGCCCACGGGATGATAGGCGGTGGTAAGTAAAGGCTCCATCCAGGCTAGCCATTGTTTGTCGGTCTGCACCTCTGGGCCGGGTCGTACTTCAGTGTCGATCAGTCCGGCCAGCGCGGGCTGTTTCGCCATGTCCCGCAACCAGCGCAAAGCCCAGATCAGCGCGCGACGATCGCGGGCGTCGTGCAAGTAGTTCATGGTAATCGCCGGGTGCTGATCCATGTCGCGGCTTTTAAGGCGTATATGGCCGCGTGAGAACGGCCGTCCCTGTAAGGGCCCCAGCGTCATACCCTCGAAACTGTCCGGTTGTGCGGCCTTGTCGCCGTCACAATCGCTTTGGCCAGTCATTGGCAGGCCGAAAACCTGAATATCGTTGTACGCCAGATCTGGATCGCTCTTGAGGTAGCATCCGAATTGCGCGGGTGGGCTCGTCATCGGCCCGGTGCGATTCGCCAGATAGCGCAGTACCGAGCCTGCCAGGCCCAAGCCCCGGAACCGGCTGTTCATGCCGCGTACGCCCGGTTTTAACTTCCAGCACAACGGCGCACTCACATGGTCCTGCAGGTTTTCGCCCACGCCGGGCAAGTCCACAACAACCGGGATACCCAAGGCCTGTAACTGCGATGCCGGGCCGACGCCCGAGACCATCAGCAACTGAGGCGACTGTACGGCCCCGGCGCACACCAGAATCTCGCGCCGGGCCTTGGCGTGGCGAAGGGTGCCATCGGGCAGGGTATATTCCACGCCGGTTGCGCGGCGGTCTTCAAAGACAATGCGCTGCACCATAGCCCGCATCACCAGTTTTAAATTGGATCGAAGCAGTGCCGGCTCTATAGCATTGCTGGCTATTGAAGAGCGTTGGCCGTCACGGAAATTGACCTGGAAGACCCCGGCGCCCCTGGCTTGCCCATCATTGAAATCGTCGACCCGGTCCAGGCCTGCTTGTACGGCGGCGTCAATCATCGCGTGCGTCAGCGGGTGCACTGTCGGCAGGTCGCTCGCCCTGAGCGGACCGCCCTGGCCATGCCAGGCATTGTGAATGCGCTGCTGATCTTCGGTCCGCACAAAATGCGGCAACAGTTCCGGCCAACTCCAGCCCGTGGCCCCAGCCGCTACCCAATCGGCGTAATCGTGCTCGTGCCCCCGGATATAGATCATTCCGTTGATCGAGGACGAGCCGCCGACAAGCTTACCCCTGGGCATTTTCATGCGACGACCGCCCGCATACTTTTCCGGTTCGGTCTTATGCATCCATGAAAACGTAGGGCTGGAAGTCATCGCCCCCCAGCCAGCGGGCATACGGACTAAAAAATGCTTGTGGCTGCCGCCGGCTTCCAAGACCAGCACCCGGTACCGGCCGTCCTCGCTGAGGCGCGCCGCCAGGGTGCCGCCCGCCGAGCCGGAACCCACCACGATATAGTCAAAGGTGTCCGACAAGAGTGATCTCCCTGGCTTATGTTCAAAATATCCCTGCCTATTATTGGCTTGGCTCCCGCGTGAACCTGAAACCGGGCATTTAATCGTTCCACAGCCGTTCTGCCGGTGCTTACCTCTTTCGGACTAGCCGGTCTTCAGTAGGCAGCGTGGGTCACCTCCCAATGCTTTGCGCTGTTCACGGGAGATTGCCAATCATCGAAGCGCTGGCGTAAGGAAACAATATGGGTTGCTGCGCAGCGTAGTGGCCGAGTTGAAAGGTTGGCTTTAGCGGTTGGAAGAGTGAGGGTGCTACAAGTGCGACCCCATTACGTTGATGTCAGAAAAGTTGATCGGACTGAATGGCGCAGCGAAAACTAAAGCCGGGGGAATAGTGTTTCTAACCGGTTCTGGTGCAAGGCGCCGTCCAGTAAGAGCGCTGAGTATTGGGTCTTCGGGGTAGTTCGCCCCCCTAAAAATCCGAAGGGTTCCAGTATCGGGACCAGCCGAGTTAATCAATGAAGACATACATTAATAATCTGTGTCGTACCCGCCATTAACCCAGTCGGTGGCATTGTCAGTGAGGTTATAAATGCCCAATGGATTAGCGACAAAGCGATTAACGAGAAAAGTACGGCCTATGCCCGTCATTGCGACCGTAGCCTAAACGTCCATTGTCAGCGGTAAACATGACTCTATTTGAGTGTGATCTTCTATGACTACTGTTTGTTTTTTCCTACATTTACATCCGTTAGCGGACATCTGATTTTGATAGCTGCGAAGTGAGGATAAACGGTTTTATTCAAGGCGATTGGTCGCTTGTAAACGCTCATTTTAAAGTTGTGTTTTTGGGGTGACTGCGCAACTTCTTGCACACCTAAATGTGGATAAGTCTGTGGATACATGCCTGTAAGTATTGATTTAAAGGGCGCGCAGAAGGGTGCGCAACTTCTTGCACAGTACTGCGCAAGAAGTTGCGCACTTTTTACCTGTTTTTAGCGTCTATTAACCTTGCTTTTATTAAGTGATTTAGCTAACTGTTTGATATATATAATATCGAAATTAGTTGGCATGAATATTGATTGCTTACTTGTTGTCCGGCAAGCACTTTCGCCTGTCGGCACTCATTTATTAAACAAGGAAATCATCAATGGCTACTCCAGCGTATATGTCCGTCACGGGCACTAAACAAGGCCTTATCACAGCCGGTGCATTCACGGCTGATTCAGTCGGCAATACCTACCAGGAAGGTCATGAAGACCAGGTCATGGTTCAGGGCTTCAGCCACGAAGTGATCATTCCTCGCGACCCGCAATCGGGCCAACCGACCGGTCAGCGCGTACACAAGCCGGTGAAAATCACCAAAGTCTTCGACAAGTCGTCGCCGCTGCTGCTGGCAGCACTGACGTCGGGTGAGCGCCTGACCGAGATCACTATCCAGTGGTACCGCACTTCGGCTGCCGGTACGCAAGAGCATTACTTCACCACCAAACTTGAAGACGCGATCATCGTCGACATCAAGGACTACATGCACAACTGCCAGGATCCATCCAGTTCGCACTTCACCCATCTAGAAGACGTGGAGTTTACCTACCGCAAAATCACCTGGACCCACGAAGTGTCGGGCACGTCCGGTTCCGATGACTGGCGTGCACCGGTTGCGGCTATAGCGGGCTGATGAATAAAACACCCCGGTCACTGAGTGGCCGGGGTGCTACAAAAACTCACGTTTAAACGTAAGGACAAACCTATGTTTGCGCCCGCCAATACTGCGCATTTCACGTTGTCGATTCCCTATGTTCGTAACGATTTCAAAGTGCTTGCCTTTGATGGATTTGAAGCGATCAGTACGCTGTATGCGATCAAGGTGGAGTTGGTGAGCGAGCACCCTGATTTTGATTTGGAACGCTTGCTCAGCCAGCCAGCGTTTCTCCAGTTCGGCCTGAAAGGCGAGGGTATTCATGGCCGTATTGAAGATGTGCGAGTGGGCGAATCCGGTAAACGACTGACGCGTTACCACCTGACGTTGGTGCCTGCGTTGTATTACTTGCAGTACAGCGTTAACCAACGCATTTTCCAGCACCTGACAGTGACGCAGATTATCGCCCAGGTGCTTAAAGGGCATGGCATTCAAGCCCATGCGTATAGATTTCATGTGAATAAAAGCCCTGAGCGCGAATATTGCACTCAATACGGTGAAAACGATTTCGAATTCATTCAGCGCTTATGCAGTGAAGACGGAATTTCATGGCATCACCAGCACAGTGCGCAGGACCACCTGTTGGTGTTCACCGAGGACCAGACTTTTTTTCCAAAACTGGGAACGACTCAATACCAGCCAGGCAACGGACTGGTGGCCGATTGCCCGGTTGTCAGTCAGTTTTCAGTGCGCTTCAGCTCCCGCACCACCACGACGACACGGCGCAGTTACGATTTAAAACGTCCCAGTTTATTGCTTGAGAGCCAATTCACGGCCGAGTTCACCCCTGCGCTTGAGGATTACAGCTCTCCGGCACCCCTCGACAATGAAAAGCAGGGGCGGCAGATCGTTCGGCAAGCGCTGGAACGCCATCGTGCGGATTACAAAGTCGCTCAGGGGGAGAGTGACCAGCCGACCTTGCGCAGCGGTCACTTTCTCAACCTGAGCGAACACCCACGCAAGCACTACAACGATTTGTGGTTATTGCTGGGGGTTCGTCACGTGGGCAAACAGCCCCAAGTGCTTGAGGAGTCGATAACCAGCGACGTGACGTCTGGCGACGCCTTCACGCAAGGCTATTGCAACACCTTTAGCGCGATTCCTTGGGATGTTTTTTACCGCCCCCCGCTGGTGAAGCGTCCATCGTTCTTGGCCAGCCAGACCGCCCGTGTCACCGGGCCGGCCGGCGAAGAAATATTTTGCGACGAGTATGGGCGCGTCAAGGTCCAATTCCATTGGGATCGCGCCGAACAGGGAAACGATAAAAGCAGTTGCTGGCTACGGGTGTCATCGAGCTGGGCAGGGCAAGGATATGGCGCCGTGACGGTCCCGCGTGTCGGCATGGAAGTGGTCGTGACCTACCTGGAGGGCAATCCCGACAACCCCCTGATTACCGGCTGCGTGCCCAACAAGGTCACGCGCGCGCCTTACCCGTTGCCTGCTCATAAAACCAAAACCGTGATGCGCAGCGCCAGCTCGCCTGCCAGTGGCGGCTTCAACGAGCTGTCGATTGAGGATCGAAGCGGCCAGGAGCTGATTTATGTCCGCGCGCAGCGCGACATGGAGCAGCGGGTCGAGAACGACAGCCGACTGGAGGTCGGCAACGAACGCCGCGAAACCATCAAAGGCAACAGCATCGCTGTGCTGGAAGCTGAAGAACAGCGCACCGTCACGGCCGATCGCAAGGTGCAGCTCAAGGCCAACGATCATTTAGTGGTCGCGGGCAACAGCCATACCCGTGTCGGGCAAACGGTCGTGATCGAGGCCGGTCAACAGGTTCATCTCAAAGCCGGCGCGCAGCTGATTCTGGATGCGGGGGCCAGCATCACCCTCAAAGGCGGCGGTGAACACCTCGTCATTGGCGCAGGCGGTATTTTCAGCAGTACCGAGATTCAGCTCGGAGGCGCACCTGCCAGCGGGACGGCCGCTGCACCGGTGCTGCCAGGCATGCTTGAAGGCGTGTCAGTCCCTTCGGCATTGACCCTGCCGGATCTGGCGTTTTACCAACTGCAAGCCTTTGTGGGCACGTTGCTGCCGTTGCCAGGCTGTGCGCTCGACGCATCGGGCAACTGCCCCATCCACCAACAGGGCCAGACAGCATGATGACTTCGATTCCCTCGCCTTTTCAGGCGCCTGTGGCGCCGGGCATGGTGTGCGTGATTCTGGACGCCAGTTTCGATCCGGCCCTGCAAGAACAGGTCGAACAGCGCATGGGCCATGGCCTGGAGCGCTGTGTGCCGTTGTTTGACACAACGCCTTATGTCGGTCTGCAATCCGCCGGACCGTTCGCCGTGCTGTGCGCGATGAACGGGGCATTGTTGGCCTATGCCAGTGCCTTACTGGAGCGGGTCGATGCCGGGTGCGTGTTCTATCTGAAGAATGAACAACACCTCGACCCCGCGGTAGAGCACTGGCGCAGTCTGTTGACCGTCAGCAGTGAGGACACCCCGGCCCGCTTAATGCGTTTTTATGATCCGCGCTGGCTGGAACCGTTGCTGCGAAGCCTCAATGATGCCGAGCGTGTGCAGTTTATGGGACCGCTCACCGACATGGCCTGGCGCAACGAGCTGGGGTGGCGTCATCTGTCCCTTCCCCGGCCTGAGGCCGAGGTTCACAGGCTCAAACCTGGCTGGCTGCACCTGAGTCTTGAGCGTCAGCACCTGATGCAACAGCACCGTCTGCACCTGTTCGCCGTTCGGTTGGCCCGGGATTATCAGGCCGTGCTCTCGATGCCTGAGCCAGAGACGTTCGTGTATCGGCAACTGCTTGCCGCCCGGCAGGCCGGCTACCTGCAACTGGCCGACCTGGAGCGTTGGTTGAGGCTTGCACTGCGCAAGGGCGATGGCTTCTGGCGTCGCGCCCCTTTTAGCGAATTACTGGCACGTGAAGCCCTGAGCCTTGGCGACAAACTCAATGCGCTAGAGCGCCTCTGAACTACAAGGACAACGACAGATGAGCACGACGTACATCGTTAAATACGGCGATACATTGAGCGAGATTGCCCGGCAGCTCGGGGTCAAGATGGCAGACCTGCAAGCCCTTAACCCGTTTATTGCGGACCCGGATTTTCTCAGGGAAGGGTGGGCGTTGAGGCTCTCGGACACGCCTTCTCAACCATCACTGCCCCCACCCTCACATGACAAGAGCGCCACCTGCATCGCACTCATGGGGCAGACCGAGTGCGATGAAGAGCTGGTGGAAGTGGTGCACATCACCGGGGACCCTTACTTTTATGTACTGACTGAAAAACAGTGCAAAGCGTTGAAACAAGAAACCACCAGGGTTCAGGCCCTGATGGATGAACTGCATCAGAACCTCACAAACAGCCTGCCCGTGACGCAGTGTAAAAAACCACAGGCCCCTGACGCCGGGTGTACCTGCACCCGCTGCGTGAAAGAAGTGTGGTGCGCCAAGGCGCAATTGGCGGGCTTGCTGGTGCGTGAGCCCGGCCCCCAGGCAGACAACGCCGCACCGCTGACCTCCGAGAACGACCTGGAAGGCGAACTGGCGACGTTACAGCAGGCGCGTGACTGGTATCAGAACTATTCGCCAGCCAGCGCCTTGCATACGCGGGTTGAAAGCAACTGGGAGACATTGCAGGCGAAAAAAACCCAGGCACTCGACCTGCAGATCAGCAAACTGCAAGCCCAACTGGCAACGCAGCCAACAGCCGTGCGGGCTTCAGGCGCGTCCAATGCCGTCACCCCCGTCAGCTCAGACAGCGAGACCCATGCGAACGACGCTGCCCCCGACGCGAAGCATGGCAAGGGGCGCAGCAGCAGGCGTGAAGGTGGCATACAGAGCAGAACAGGGATACGCGTCCTGGAAATCAGTGTGTTTGGCGAGCCAGCCCGGCGTTACTACATCCCTTATCGGCAGATCACCGCATGGCATGTGCGCGTGTCGACCCGTGTCATGGCGGGAAAGCCGTTCAACAAGCAGTTGGCCAAAGACTTGATAAAAGACATCAAAGAAGCCATCAGCGACGGCCGCAAGGCAGGGCCGCTGGGCAATCTGGAACTCAAGATCGGGCTGTGGAACAGCCAGACCGACAACTTGCTCAACGCCTTGCACAAAGAGGTGGCATGGACGACCGATCAGAGCGGTGCCATGCCCTATGCCGTCTCTGCGGAGGCCCACGCGCTGCGATTTGCGGCCAGTGCGAGCGCTGGCGTCAATAGCTGGGAGCCCGAGGAGGGCAATATTGATGTCGGCGTCAAAGGCAGCGCCGCGTTTTCGCTGGGTGAAGGGTCTGTCACGTTCGACAGGTATTTCCCTGATAAAGGTGGCTACGTTGCCACCATGGCCTACCGCAATGCGTTGGGTGAAGAAGTCCTTCACCCGATGGGCGTGTTTCGCCTGGGCGGCAAGTTGGAACTGTCGTGTTTTGTCGGCGCCAAGTCACAGGTCGAAACGGGGGTCAACATCCAGTACAAACCGAGCGAAACACCGGCAGGCGCCACCGCGCTGTTAGGGCCTCCGACCATGGAGGTCGGGCGCAGTGGTTACGTCGGGGTCAAATGTGATGCCTTTGCCGGTGCTCAGACCGGAGGTGCCTTGAGTGGTTTCTTTGAATGGATTGAACCTGACGAAGGGGGCAACGCGATTACAGAGCCGGCGAGGGGCAATTGGGTCAAATTGGCCGAGGTGAAAATGGAAGGTAATGCTGCAGTAGGAATCGGCGGCAGTGGCGAATTCGGCATCAGTATTTCGAATGATCGGTTGGCGTTTAACTGCAAAGGATCCGTGGTATTAGGGCCGGGTGCCGGGGGCGGGTTTGGCACCGTGGTGGAACTGGATCAAGTCGGCAAGTTGGCATTGCTGTTTTGTAATGCGCTGGCTGATATGGATTACAGGCATCTTATTGGAGTGACAAAGGAGGCTTTCAGTTATATGACTTCAGGGCTTTATCAAGCTGCTATTTCTCGCATAGGCACATTTCAGCAAGTGTTTGAATATGGGGGTGGTGAAATGGCTAGATGGTGGCAAAAGAGGAGGGTGACAAGGTTCGAAGCAGCATCTTTAGCTGAATATTTAATCGCGCATAGAGACGATAAAGTCTTGCGCATTCGTGAGCAAAAAATTCCGTTGAGTGTGCTTCCCCCAGAAACTATTGGTCCTATGGTTTATTTGTTAACTGAAGGAGTCATCGCCACAGGCATTGGTAGCTTCAATGAAAAGCAGGAGCAGGCCTTGGTTATTCTTCTGTCCGAGGTGCGTCGCTGGCGACAATTCATCAAAGTGCTGGAGCATTGTTCGCGCGACGCGTCAAAGGTCAATGCTATGAACAGTCTGGAGCGAATCAACGCTTTACTTGATGGGTACGAGCAAAATGAGTTCAACCGTTTTATTGATAACCTGTCTATGAACCAGACATCAGATAAATCTGTTCGGATAGCCTGGTCTCCCAGCAATGCCTGGCGTAAAGAGAAAATATTGGTTGCTGCCCAGAGGAGCGGCCGGTTTGAAGGGCTAGTGTAAATTTTAGGCTGATGAAAAGGGCGCGATGCATGATATGCGCCCTTATTACTTCTTAACTAAATCTGCTGATCTGACTGAATTGCACAGCGAAAGCTATGCCCTGGCACATAGTGCTCTCTGTCAGGTCTTTGTGCCCAACGCCTTACTGTGCTAGAACTCAATAAAGGATCTTCAAGATAGCTTGAACCCCTAAGAATACGAAGTGTTCCAGTATCAGGGCCACTAGGATTCATGAGCTGTGAGATGCGGTAATAGTCTTTGTGGTACCAGTCGTTTACCCAGTCTGTGGCATTTCCAGTCAGATTGTAAATTCCCAAAGGGTTAGGAACCAAACTATCGACTGCAAAAGTGAGCCTTTTCCATTCACCTGAGACAGGATAATTTCGACCAAAGTCTAAACTTCCATTATCAGTGGCAAACATGACGTATTGACCCCGATTACGGGCGGCATATTCCCACTGAGCCTCAGTAGGCAGGTCCACAGGATAGCCACTCAACTTACCGAGCCAGCCACAATAGTCCTTCGCTTCCTGCCAGCTTTTTACCGGTGCGGGAAGGTTGGGAGCGTAAAAAACCTCCTGTAAATCCTCCCGATTACGATCTTCTGCATCAAACAACGGTTTGCCCTGAGCGATAAAGAACAGATCAAAATCGCCCAATGTAGTTTGGTATTTGGAGAAGGAGTAACTGCTCAGTTTGACGGGGTGAACGAATTTATTATCGGTCCCCATGCTCAAGGGGCCCATCCGCTCGGGGTCCATACCGCAAGGCCAGTCACACATGTTGGTGATATCAAAATTATGTGGCCAACCAAAATCCCCCATCTGGAACTCACCGCCTTCGACAAACACCATGTTGTCCAGAGACTTCACCACGGTGTTCAACAGTTGACCGCGAATTTCAGTGGACAGCTTGGGGTAAGTCCGCTCGATGGTTGCGGCTATTTCAGCGACTTTGTCCGCTGACAGTTTCTGGCTTTTTGGTAGAGCGGAAGTTTGTGCCTGGCAACCCATCAGCATGATCGATATACACAAAGGCAATACAGTTTTCTTTATCATGGGCATGTTCCTGTTTCAGGCAACGTGAGGGGGCTACAAATGCGACCTCATAATCTATTGTTAGAGAGGTTGATCAGATTGAATGGCACAGCGGAAACTAAAGCCAGGGGAATAGTATTTTCTAACCGGTTCTTGTGCCCAGCGTTTTACGGTGCTTGAACTAAGCAGCGGGTTTTCACCATACCCAGATCCTCTAAGAACTTTTAGTGTGCCTTTTTCGGGCCCAGCAGGGTTTGCCAGCGGGGAAACGCGGTAATAGTCTTTGTCGTACCAGTCATTAACCCAGTCAGTGGCATTGCCGGTGAGGTTGTAAATCCCCAAGGGGTTGGGAACCAGACTATCGACAGCAAAAGTGAGCCTTTTCCATTCACCTGAAACAGGATAATTTCGACCAACGTCCAAACTTCCATTGTCAGTGGCAAACATCACGTATTGACCCCTATTACGAGCAGCATATTCCCACTGAGCCTCAGTAGGCAGGTCAACAGGATAGCCACTCAACTTACCGAGCCATCCGCAATAGTCCTTCGCTTCCTGCCAGCTTTTTACCGGTGCGGGAAGGTTGGGAGCGTAAAAAATTTCTTGTAAATCCTCCCGATTACGATTTTCTGCATCAAACAACGGTTTACCCTGAGCGATAAAGAACAGATCAAAATCGCCCAAGGTTGTTTGGTATTTAGAGAAGGAGTAACTGCTCAGCTTGACGGGGTGAACGAACTTATTATCGGTTCCCATGCTCAGGGGCCCCATCCGCTCGGGGTCCATACCGCAAGGCCAGTCACACATGTTGGTGATATCAAAGTTATGTGGCCAACCAAAATCCCCCATCTGAAACTCACCGCCTTCGACAAACACCATGTTGTCCAGAGACTTCACCACGGTGTTCAACAGTTGACCGCGAATTTCAGTGGACAGCTTGGGGTAAGTCCGCTCGATGGTCGCCGCTATTTCAGCGACTTTGTCCGCTGACAGTTTCTGGCTTTTTGGCAGAACGGAAGTTTGTGCTTGGCAACCCATCAGCATGATCGATATACACAAAGGCAATAGAGTTTTCTTTATCACGGGCATGTTCCTGTTTCAGGCAACGTGAGGGCGCTATAAATACGGCCTCATTATGTTTATCTCAGAGAGGTTGATCGGACTGAATGGCGCAACGAAAGCTATGGCCTGGCGAGTAATATTCTCTGACAGGTTCTTTTGCCCAGCGCCGTACAGTACTTGAACTGAGAATTGGGTCTTCGGGGTAGTTCGATCCCCTAAGGACCCTAAGTGTTCCCTTCTCCGGCCCTCTAGGATTTATAAACGGAGAAACGCGATAATAGTCTTTGTCGTACCAGTCATTAACCCAGTCGGTGGCATTGCCGGTGAGGTTATAGATGCCCAAGGGGTTAGGGACAAAGCGATCAACGGAAAAAGTACGGCCTATGGACCGCTCGGGGTAATTGCGCCCATAGTCCAAACTGCCATTGTCAGTAGGGAACGCCACATACTGGCCACGGTTGCGGGCTGCATATTCCCACTGAGCCTCAGTAGGCAGGTCCACAGGATACCCACTCAACTTGCCGAGCCAGCCACAATAGTCTTTGGCTTCTTGCCAGCTTTTCACGGGCGCCGGGAGGTTGGGGGAGAAGTACTTCTCCTGTAATTCTTTCCGCTTTCGGTCTTCTGTATCAAACAACGGCTTTCCCTGAGCGATAAAGAACAGATCGAAATCGGCCAGTGTTGTCTGGTATTTGGAGAAGGAGTAACTGCTCAGTTTGACGGGGTGAACAAAATCATCATCGCCATCCATGCTGATGTGGCCCATGCGTTCGGGGTCAACGCCGCAAGGCCAGTCACATAGATTTTTAGGGTCATCGTCATATGGCCAACCAAAATCCCCCATCTGAAACTCACCGCCTTCGACAAACACCATGTTGTCCAGAGACTTCACCACGGTATTCAACAGTTGACCGCGAATTTCAGTGGACAACTTGGGGTAAGTCCGCTCGATGGTTGCGGCTATTTCAGCGACTTTGTCCGCTGACAGTTTCTGGCTTTTTGGTAGAACGGAAGTTTGTGCCTGGCAACCCATCAGCATGAGCGCTATACACAGAGGCAATACAGTTTTCTTTATCACGGGCATGTTCCTGTTTCAGGCAACGTGAGGGGGCTATAAATACGACCTCATCATATTTATGTCAGAGAGGTTGATTGGACTGAATGGCGCAACGAAAACTATGGCCAGGGTAATACCCATCATTCTCCGGCTTATCACTCCACCGCCTCACAGTACTAGAGCTAAGTACAGGATCTTCAAGAAACCCTGAGCCCCTGTGAATTCGAAGAGTACCCGTATCGGGACCGGTAGGGTTTATCAACGGTGAAACACGATAATAGTCTTTGTCGTACCAGTCATTAACCCAGTCGGTGGCATTGCCGGTGAGGTTATAGATGCCCAAGGGATTAGGAACAAAGCGATCAACGGAAAAAGTACGGCCTATGCCCGGTTCGGGGTAATTGCGCCCATAGTCCAAACTGCCATTGTCAGTGGCAAACATCACGTATTGACCCCTATTACGGGCGGCATATTCCCACTGAGCCTCAGTAGGCAGGTCCACAGGGTAGCCACTCAATTTACCGAGCCAGACACAATAGTCCTTGGCTTCCTGCCAGCTTTTTACGGGCGCCGGGAGGTTGGGGGAGAAGAGTTTCTCCTGTAGTTCTTCCCGCTTTCGGTCTTCTGCATCAAACAACGGTTTGCCCTGTGCGATAAAGAATAGATCAAAATCGCCCAATGTAGTTTGGTATTTGGAGAAGGAGTAACTGCTCAGTTTGACGGGGTGAACGAATTTATTATCGGTCCCCATGCTCAAGGGGCCCATCCGCTCGGGGTCCATACCGCAAGGCCAGTCACACATGTTGGTGATATCAAAATTATGTGGCCAACCAAAATCCCCCATCTGGAACTCACCGCCTTCGACAAACACCATGTTGTCCAGAGACTTCACCACGGTATTCAACAGTTGACCGCGAATTTCAGTGGACAACTTGGGGTAAGTCCGCTCGATGGTCGCCGCTATTTCAGCGACTTTGTCCGCTGACAGTTTCTGGCTTTTTGGCAGAACGGAAGTTTGTGCCTGGCAACCCATCAGTATGAGCGCTATACACAGAGGCAATACAGTTTTCTTTATCACGGGCATGTCCCATGCGTGCTTGGAAGTGGGGGTGATCTTAACACTTATAAGGCGTCGAAGTTATCGTCACGAGCATTGTTGTGTCAGGCGCGCGATGAAGTAGTGTGTAGGTCCTTGATGTACTTGAATAAAAAAGCTTTATCCCTTTTTAGATAATTAGTGGGTGATCAGGGTAATAGTAAATAATTGTCTGATTACTAAGTAAGAATTGTCTTATATAGTAATTGTCATCCTTGCTACAGGCTCTGCCTTATTCCCGTTGTGTATTCGTTTAAATACTCACCGGTTAAGTGTGGTTTGGGGGGAAGGCTGTAAGTGTCACGATGATTTGTAGCGCTCGTTAACCCTGTGTAGCCACCGGGACACCACGTCTAACTCGCTGTCAGTAAACCCTTGGATCAGTTTGATATTCAGCAGGCCGATTTGACCATGGGATCTGCCAGTCCGGTTATGACGGGCAGAGGGGGCAGGTCTGGGAGCGGGATGGCGTTCAAGGCTACTCAAGGTGCAGAGCCAACACGTAGACCAACTCCTGGGGGACCTCCCTGTGCCTGCCTGTTGCACGTGTTCAACCTGCGTTCTGTGCCAGGGTTTCGCACAGTTCCACCAGTGCTCGCTTCAACAGATTCCCCGCATGGCTGAGGCCATTTTGGCCGTAGAGCGCCAGAAATACGCCTTGTATATCAGGCAGGCCACTGTCGGCTTCCAGCACCTTATGTTCGTCACTGATGACCCGCACAGGCAGCAGGCTGACGCCCACTCCCGCCGCCACGGCCGCGCACACACTGGCCAGGCTTGCGCTGGAGTAGTTGATGCGCCAGCGCCACCCGGCGACTTCCAGGTGGTGCAGCATCTCGTTGCGGTACAAACCGCCGACCGGAAATGCCACCAGCGGCAACGGATCACGCCCCAACGCGGGCATGGCACGACTGTCTACCCAGCACATGGGTTCCGGCCAGCAGGCGAGGCAATCAACCCCTTGCCCCATCTGTTTGACCAGCAGCAGATCGAACTCCCCCTCACGGTAAAGACGCAGCAGCTCGGGGCCTAATCCGCTGGTGACTTCCAGGCGTACGCCAGGATGCTCCCGGCCGAACCGCGAGAGGATGGGCATCAAGCGTTCAGCCGCAAAGTCCTCCGGTACCCCCAGGCGTAAAACGCCTTCGCTTTTAAGGTCCAGAAGCACGTCGCGCGCTTCTTCTTGCAGCGCCAGGATACGGCGAGCATAGGTCAACAACCGTTCACCTTCAGGTGTCGCCCTCACGTGCCGTTGTTCGCGGTCCAGCAACGTGCAGCCCAGGTTGCTTTCAAGGCGGCGAATTTGCTGGCTGACCGTGGATTGGGTGAGGTGCAAACGCTGCGCTGCCCGGGTGAAATTGGCGCAGTCCACGACTGCAACAAAACTGCGCAACAGGATCGGATCGAACATCGCTACCGCCATTCACAATGCCACTGGAGGGCATATTTATATTTAATTTCAGAATGCCAAGCGGGCTCACCATACTGGTTTTCCCTGCAATTGATAAGAGGCCATGAACATGGGTGTTCAGCCATGTAAATACGGTGCATGGGCCGTGGGAATGCTGATGATGGGTGTCGTGATGGCGAATGAGAACGATCTGTTGGCTGCAGTGAGGGAAGGCGAGCCGGGGAGGGTGCAGCAGCTGATCACTGCCGGTGCTGACCTTGGTGCCCCTACAGAGGATGGCAGCAGCGCACTGCTGCTGGCCACTCGCGCAAACCGGATCGAGATTGCCAAGGCGTTAATGGACGCCGGGGCCGACGTTAACCAGAAGAACCTGAGCCAGGACAGCCCCTACCTGTTGGCGGGGGCGAGCGGCCACAACGAGATCTTGCAACTCGCGCTGGTTCACGGGGCAGACCTGAAAAGCACCAACCGGTATGGTGGCACCGCGTTAATCCCGGCGTGCGAGCGTGGCCATGTCGAAACGGTGCGCCTGCTGATTGCGGCGGGTGTTGACCTGAACCATGTCAATCGGCTGGGTTGGACCTGTTTGTTGGAAGCCATTGTGCTGTCTGACGGCGGGCCTGCGCATCAGCACATTGTCAGTCAGTTGATTGATGCTGGCGCCGACCTGAATCTGCCTGACCGCCAGGGGGTGACCCCGTTACAACATGCCCAACAGCGCGGTCAACGCGTTATAGCCCAATTACTGCGCGCGTCTGGCGCGCATTGACTCAGCTCGAGGACTCGCCATGTGTGACGATGATTTTTACCTGCAACGCGCCGTGCAATTGGCCTCCCATAACGTAGCCGCAGGCGGCAGGCCGTTCGGCGCCGTGTTGGTGAAAGACGGTCAAGTGATCAGCGAAGCCACCAATTCAATCCATATCAGTCAGGACCCCACCGCGCATGCCGAATTACTGGCAATACGCGCTGCCAGCCAACACTTGGGCCCACACCTTGCGGGGTGTGTGATGTACGCCAGTGGCCAGCCTTGCCCCATGTGTTTAAGTGCGATGCATTTGTGCGGCGTCTCGAGGGTGGTGTATGCCGCGAGCAACGAACAGGCGCAGCCCTATGGTTTGTCCACTGCGCGCGTTTATGAACAGATGGCGTTGCCGCTGTGTCAGCAGGCCTTGCCGGTTGAGCACGTTGCGCAACCGGCCATGATCGCTATTTATCGTGACTGGCAGGCGCGCCATGCGGCTGGATAAAGCCACGTGGCGGGTGGTTGCCCAGTGGGCTTTGCTGATTGTGCTGGGCCTCAATTTGCGCCCGATCCTCAGTTCAGTCAGCCCGTTGTTGATGGAGATTCGTGCGGCCACGGGCATGAGCTTTCAAAGCAGCGCCTGGCTGACCAGCTTGCCGGTGGTGTGCATGGGCCTCGTGGCCTTGCTCGGAACGCGTCTGCACGCTGGTTTGGGCGAGCGCCATGGGGTGGCGTTGGGCCTGTCAATGATCCTTGGGGCATGCGGCTGGCGTTTCTATGGCCAGCACGCCGAGGTGTTGATCGCCACGGCCTTGTTGGGCGGGTTGGGTGTGGCGCTGATTCAAGTACTGGTGCCGGTACTGATCAAGCGTCAATTCCAGCACCGCGTTTCGCTGGCGTTGGGCGTGTACAGCGCATCGCTGATGGCCGGTGGCGGATTGGCTGCGCTGGTCAGTCCGCGGGTGGCGGGCCACTTCGAGCATTGGCAGAGCGGTTTGGGCATCTGGCTGATCCCGGCAGCGGTGGCCTTGGTCATGTGGTGGCGGCTCCCTTTTGCGGATGCCGTCCAGCCGCTAGCCTCGGCGCCAGCACGTGTGTGGCTTAAGCGCCGGGCGTGGTTGTTGGCGTTGTACTTCGGACTCGTAAACTGCGGTTACATGAGCATGGTCGCCTGGTTGCCCGCGTATTACGTGCAAATGGACTGGAGCGCGACACGCAGCGGCTCGCTGCTGGCGTTCATGACCGTATTCCAGGTTATCGCTGCCTTGGTGATGCCCGCGCTGGCGCACCGCAGCCATGACCGGCGACCGTTATTGATGATCAGCCTGGCAGCCCAACTGTCGGGCTATGCCGGGTTGGTGTTGTGGCCGCTGGGGGCGCCGCATCTTTGGGTTGCCTTGATCGGGTTCGGCTTAGGGGCGTGTTTTGCACTGAGCCTGATTTTGACGCTCGATCATTGCCGCAAGCCGAGCGAAGCCGGACAACTCGGGGGCTTTGTCCAAGGTGCGGGCTTTTTGATCAATGCCGTATCCCCGTGGATGACGGGCTGGCTTCGGCAGCTCACCGGGGAATTTGCCAGTGCCTGGTGGGTGCTGGTGATAGCGGTGTTTTCGATGATGCTGCTGACACGCATTTTCAGGCCGGCCAATATCAGCCAAACGGTGTTTTCTGCACAGCAAACCCCATACAAGGCGTCTGAGGTCGGGAACATGGGGTAGCACAACGCGTTACTTAAACGGTGCGCGAGGCGGCAATCGAGGCCGCCTCGGCTTGCCCCTTACAGTTTTTGCAACTGCCCGATACGGCCCATCATTTCGGTCACGATTTGCAGGTCCAGCATGAACTGCTCAACCGTTTTGAATTCGTTGTCCGTGTGACCGGTGTATTTGACATTGGGCATGGCCAGGCCGAACTGCACGCCGTTTGGCAGCTCATGCACCGACGTAGCGCCTGCGGATGATTCAAATGTGTGTTTCATGCCCAGGTTCTCAGTGGCCACTGCCAGCAGTGCTTGCACCCACTCGCCTTCCGGGTTGCGGTACATCGGTTCGGCAATGGTGTAATCGAAGACCACAGGCGTTTGGGTGGCCTGGCTCCAGGCGCTGAGTTTGTCCGCGATTTCTTTCTTCAGCACCTCAGGCGATTTGCCTTTCGGTACACGCAAGTTAACCGCCAGTTTCAAGCCCTTGTCGTCCAGCCCGACATAGGTTGGCGAAGTGGTCAGCGGGCCCATGAACGCATCGGAAAACCCGACGCCGAGTTTCTTGCCCGTGTAATCCAGCCCCCAGTTATCAGCCCCATAGCGGGCGGCATCGGTGATGAAGTTGGATTTCAGCGCGACGCTGCCGTTCAGGCCATTGATAAAGTCCAGCATGCGGGCCACCGGATTGACGCCGGATTCTGGCTCGGAGGAGTGGGCCGATACCCCGGTAACCGTCAGTTGTACGTCCTTGCCCACGACCTTGGCATTGATGTCAAAATCGCCACCGTTGCGCTTGGCATACGCGGCGCCAGCTTTGTTCAGCTCAGCGGCCACCTGTTCAGGTTGATCGGTCACCAGCGTGGCCACCGAGGTCGACGGGATCTGGTTTGTCGCCATGCCGCCTGTCAGCGAGACAACCTCGGCACCTTTGCCTTGCGCGGCGCGGCGTGCAAAGTTGGCCATCACGGTGCCATAGCCTTTTTCTGCAATGACCACCGGGTAACCGCCGTCCAGCGCAAGGTTGTACTGAGGCGTCGGGTTGTGATCGAAGTAATACGGAATGGCGTCGCCAGACGTTTCTTCGGTGGTGTCGACCAGCAGTTTGAAATTGCGTGCCAATGGCAGCTTTTCTTCTTTGATGACCTTCATTGCATACAGCGTGACCACGATGCCGTTTTTGTCATCTTCTGTACCGCGGCCATACATGCGGTCGCCGATCAGCGTGACCTTGAAGGGATCAAGCCGCGTGCCGTCCTTGAGCACCCAGTTTTCAGGCGTGACCGGCACTACGTCGGCGTGCGCATGGATGCCGACGACCTCGTCGCCCTGGCCGTCGAGGGTAATTTCATAGACGCGGTTATCCACGTTACGAAATTTCAGGTCGAACGCGTGCGCCAGTGTTTTGATCTTGTCGGCAATCTTCAGGAATTCCGGGTTCTGGTGCTGGGGAACACCTTCAACGGTGACGGTCGGGATGGCCACCAGCTCACGCAGGGTTTCGGTCGCGGCCTTACCGTACTTCACCCGTGTGTACAGGCCGAGCAGGCGATGGATTTCATTCTGCTGCTCAGCATTGAGGGGTTTGTTGTCGAGGAAGGTGGTGATCGTGGCGTTCAGGTTGTCCGCCTTGGCCAGATCGCTATCACCCAGGCGGGTGAGGAACTGTCTGAAATCAGTGACGGAGGCGTCACTGAAATTTTTCAGAATCGCCGCGCTTTGCGCGGGAGTGAGATTGGCGTGGGCGACTGTGGTGTATGAAGACAAACTGGCCATGACGAGGGTCGCGGCCGCCAGCTTTTTCAGGGAGAAATCCATTACAGGGGCATTCCTTGGCAGGTGATGGTTCAGTAGAACGTTGACTTGCAACAAAACGTTTCCAAACTAACACTGCATCGCCTGCGCAGGGAGCCCTTAAATGCGATGTGTCCCACAGAAATGCAAACGCGGCGGCCCCCAGACGCGAGCGCAGTGCCCGGGCTTGAGCCGTTACGCCGCTCTTTCAGGCCTTTATTTGCCGCTGAGTACCCCGCCCTGCAATGACGTGTGGCGCTTCAACCTGTAAGGGTCTGCTCCGCTGTTTTCCACGAGTGTTCGCTGCCGGTATCAATTTCAAATTTGCGGGCAAACGGGAAGTAATGGTCAAAAGCGGTATTCAGATTCTCGAGATACACCGCATCCGCCACGCTTGATTGTTCAAATACGGTTTTTCCTTGCACCGCCTGAAAAGCCGTTTCGTAGCAAACGCGTCGCTCTTTTGACAGCACATCGTTGAGCAGCGTGGGACCGGTGAGTCGAAAGTACGTTTCGAAGTACGCCTGATACTCCTTGCGCGCCTGTTCCAGGGCCTGTGATGAAAGCTGTTCATCAAGGGTGGGCCTGGGTTTGAGGTAAAACGTCTTATTGGCCATAAAGCGGTTGTGCATCTCGGTACTGATGGCCGTTAGCAGAGGGTTGTTGGGTTGCGTGGCAAAGTGACTGCTGTTGTAACCGTGGAAATTTATATCCGCCAATGTGACGAGGTTGCCTAACAGCAGATCGTCGGGCGCGGCTTTCAACTCGGCAGCGTTTAAAGAACCTTTGATTACGTCATCCAGGTCCATATAGATACCGCCGTAATAGTTGGTCAACGGAAAACGCACCACATCGCAGGCTGAAGCATACAGCTGACTGGCGGATTCTTTGATGAGCGCATATTGCTCAGCGTTCGGGCTGGTTTTGAAGACGGCATAGAACGGTTCGTCCTGAAGTTTTGAAACGATGAGCCCTGGCGCCCGCTCGTTGCACAGCTGTTTGATGGTTTCAAAAAGGGGGGCGCTGACATCCAGGTGCAAGGTTGAAATGAACCCGGGGGAGCGTGTCAGGTTGGTCGCAATATTGCTGATCAAGTGCAGCTCAGGCGCGCGGGTACCGATCCAGATGTAGTGAATATTAGTGGGGATCGCCACGGCATTCTCCGGCACTTTGGGTAAGGTCGGGAACGTGAAGGATTTCAGACGGGTCGGTGTAGGCGTTCGCGATTTATGAGTATTGAAGGCGTCGACCGATCCTTTTTCCCATTGCCCAATGTCGCTGCGCCAGACCGGCTCCCCGAGGCTCGTTTCCCGCAGATGGCGCCAGGCTTCCAGGTTGGCATCGTAGGCAACCGGCAACACGTACCCCTTGTAGCTCACCATATACGCGCCTTCTATCTCGATGATGCCATCCATGGGAAGGCTGATCTGCCGGGTCAGTGGCTGAGCCCGTGGCGGAGAGCCGCCCGCTAAACCGGCCACAACCAGTTCCCATTCTTGAGCAAGGGTGTCAAAACGCACGGCCGGGCCTTTTTGGTCCCCGTTGTAAATATGTGGAACGCGACTGCCTGGCGTATGTGCAAGGGCAAACACATTGCCTTGCATTTTTATGTAGTCCTTACCGGCCAGGTGGTAGATGTAATCACTGTACGTTGCAGTGGAAAGATCAACGTCAGGTTGGTGAAACCGTTGTTGTTGGCGCACATCCAGTTTTCTGATGCCCTAGGAAAAGTCCGGTTTGAACGGATTCACTGCGCGTTGCAACGGGCCGAAGCTCGTTGGCTGAATGGAGGACCCCGCGTAGGCAATCGTCAATGCGTGTCCGGGGTCCAGTTGGGTTCTGAGGTGTGCAAGTGCAGGCACGGTCTTTAATTTTTCGCGTAGCAACAATGTGCGTTGCAAGTAACCGAGGCCTTTGAGCCCCCCCAGGAATAACAAGCCGACTAAAGCAAAGGGATTGGCGGCCTGGGCAATGCCTTTGGACAACGAAATGACAAAAGCCCTTGAGCCGTAGGCGGCCCGCATGGACAACAGGGCGGCCCGCGATACGCCGAACGACGTACTTCTGACCACGATTTTGCCGAGTATCAGGGACGCTCGGTAGCCACTGAACAGGGCTTTGCCGAAGGGCAATACAAAAGCCAATATTTCAAGCAGGGCGCTGAACAGGGTGGCTGCCGTCACCTCGTCGTTTTCGATGTCCCGGTAGAGCGAGTAGAACGGAATGATCATTCTGAAAATCAGTTCTGTGCGGGCGGCAAGTTCATTTTTATAGGCTTCGTAAGGGGTTACATGGGCATACAGCGGGCGGGCAGACGTGATGGCCAGACTGAATACCTTGTCTACCATTAACTCGCTGAGTCGCTGAATGCGCGTGTTCTGAGGCATATCTGCAGAAGGCTCCCACGTAAAACTCAATGTCAGTCGGGGCCTGCCTCGTGTTGAACCTGTCATGCCTGTGGTGTAAGCGTCCACGTCCAGTTGCGGCAGCCCTTCAATCGTGTGACCGGTCCGGAGAATGCCTGAGGGGTCAAACGAGGCATACATCGCCATGCCTTCCCCGTTAGGCGCTACTTTCCTGATCGTCCCGGAGGGGCAAAACACTTCGAACACATAGGAGTCGGTGGGGTGCGTACTGACGGCCAGTAAACCGAAATAGCACGGGGTGTAGTTCCAGTTGTTCTCGACATCAAACTCCAGACTTAAAAAGTGGTTGGCGCTTAATAATTGAGCACGTTGTTCCGCCGGTAAGTCATTGATCGCATGCCTTAATTTCACTACCAGAGCCTTACGGTGCTCTGCCTGGTAAGTATCGTAGGCCGTGTTGAAGGCCCGGTTGAGCGTGCAGCCGGCGAGTCCCCGGGTATCAAAGCCCAGTACCTGATCATCGAATTCGCTGTCTTGGCCACACGTCATGTATTTCTCCAGCAATGACATGCGCATGTTGCGGCCGCGAGATTTAAACCGGTTGACGAAATAGTGATGGATCTGTGGCTCGGTGAAGGCGCGCCTGACGTCAAGGTCGTGTCTTGGGTGGTGTTGCGCTATTTGCTGCAGCGCCATTTTTTTTCGATCGGGAGGTGGTTGCACCAGCGAGGTCATGGCCCGGGCATGTTCCTCCTCAAGCTCGGTCGTGTACTGGAACGCGGTCATTACATCTTCAGAGGTCACGTCGGCCATCGGCGTAAATGGAATAGCCCCCCTGCACATGGCGAAGTGCAGAACAGGTGTTTTGCGCAATACGCTGATGGCCGTTGTCTGCTCGGAGGTAAGCGTTTGGGAAAGGGTCGACTGGTGCAGTTGCACAAGCCGCGCGTAACCCATATCAATGGCCGCTCCCGCAAAGGCCAACTCAGCCATTGCAACGGCATGCCTGAAGTCGATGGCCTGTTTGCTGTTGGCGTAACGCAAATCATGGGGAGCGTCAAAGATGAGCAGTTCTGGGCAATAACGCGGTGCCAACACGCCCAGCGCGAGATCAACTTCTTGATGAGACGTGCATTTGAGCGTGCTGCGCAGGTGCTCCATCAGTTGCGTGCGCACGGCCTCAAGCGTCAGGTTTCCCAGCCTGGGCGCATTCAGGTTAAAACCGCAAAGATGCCCTTGCCAGTGAGTTGCCGGCGGGTACAGGTAGTCGGTGAGGGTCGAGACCGTTAATGCCCTGATCAGGCCGGGAGTCGCGTTATTTCGTTCAATGTCTGTCCAGGGCGCTGCGCTCAGGAGGGCTGTTTCCAGCCGATGAAACGCGGGTGAATCCACCAGCACGGTCATGCGTTGATTAAGGGTTGCGCCTTGCAGACCCGAGCCCGCTATTGAGGGATCGGGGAACAGCGTATCGACCTCAAGCGCACCGGCCAGCGCCGCAAGGTCAGGCACGTTAAGGCCACCACCGATCAGGCCATGCACGGTTGACGACAACGTCGTTGAAACCTGCCGTGCCTTGTCAATGTCGTGAGGTTGAACAGCGACTTCAGGGCTGTGTGCGGAGAGTGTTTTGGCGTCGGTCAACAGCAGGCTGGACGTGAAGAAGTGGTATTCAGGGGAAAAAAAGCGGGCATTACGAATCGACTGCTGGGCGGCAAAAAAAATCCTGTAATGGCGGCTGTTGATGCTCGGCACCGAACGATCGTGGCGGGTGCATTTATGGGTCAGTGTCAATGCGGATTGCCCGCTCACGGTCTGGGCATTGGGAATATAGTCACTCAGCTCGCCCATCACCCCGCGCAGGACCGCCTGCGCAGTGGGCGAGGTGAACACTTCAAGGGTCAGCGCGCGAAACTCGGTATCGCGGGTCAATGTTTGTATGCGCGGCGGGGCGGTAAATACCGCTGACAGATCAATGATCGGCACCTGGGCGCTGACAGGTAACGCTTGATCCGGATGTTGCTGAATGTAAAAGGCCCGCGCGATCTCTTCAGGTGTCACACGGTCGAGCAGCTTGGCGGTTCGAGCTGCCAACACGTTGTGTACCGGCAGGTAGGATCTGCGCTGTATGGCGTCATCCAGCCTTTGAACCAGCGCTTGCGGTGACCTGAACAAACCAAGCACTGTCGCGTGTTTGAAGAAGTATTGAATGTCGTTGCCGTGTTTTTGCCGTTGGTCAGCCGCCCATTCTTTGAAGGCATCGCCGGTCAGGGTCTGTGTCCTGAGTTTTTTAGGGCTGTCTTCGCTGAAGAATGCAGTTTCAGCGTAATCGTGGGCGTCCACACAGGGTAGCCAGGCGCGAAGTTCATCGCGGTTGTTGAAGCGGCGATTCATCTCATCTTTAAGGGCCTGTGGGGTGTCAAATTCCTCAAGGCCCTTGTGCAGCGAATACACAATGGCCTTTGTCGACTCAGTGCCCGGTGTGTCCTGCATGAAAGCCAGGACTGAAGACAGTAGGCGAGGCGCTTGAGTACTGACGTTCTGGATAGCCAGACGCACCACTTTGACGTGGGCAGAACCAGGCCGCGCTGCGCGGTCGGCGGCGACCGGATGATCAATCACCTGACGTATCAAGGCAGCACCGTCGGGCGAAAGGGAGCCGTCTGCGGACAGCAACCGGATTTCGGTTTCCAGTTGCCCCTTCAGCGCCTGAACGAATGCGTCCTCATTTGAGCAGGGGGGGACGTCATTGTCAGCGCAGGGACGAGCCCAGTAAGTGTTCAGGGTTTCGACATAGGCAGTACTCAGTTGTTTGAGTCGCTGCATGAAGTGATTGTATTGCTGCGGGCTAACGGCGATCTCTGACTCGGCCTTTGTGGCGTCCGATGACCTGAACCGGATGTGAGTGGGATGGGCACCGGTGGCTGTATCCGTGGGGCTCGCCTGGGAACCCTCAATCAATGTTGCCAGTGTTCGAACGGGCAGCGTCGGGTTGACGTGGTCAGTAAATACCACGCTTTGCAGGTCAGGTAGCAGAAAGCCTGCCGGCAGTGCAGGAAAGGCGGCGCCCAGCTCGGCTCGTACGCAATCAAGGAGGCTGGGCTGCGCGGCCAGCAACCCAGGCAGGGGGTTGTACGTCGTCAGCGAATCGATCGCCAGTTTCTGGGTCGTGCGGGTGCAGTGCCTGTCCAGGATGTTGGCAATGAACGAGAGGGTTGCAGGATGGGGGCGGGGCAGTGCCGACAACCGGGAAATGATCCCGTTTTTGAATTGTGTTCGTAATGCCGGTTCGGGGCGTGTGCCGGGATAGTGGGTGTCTCCGGCGTTGGCCGCCCAGATCAAATTGGCAAGTTTAAGCAGCAGCGCGCCGACGTCAGGGTGTTTTACGGTGTTGGCCGGGACAGCCAGCAACCTGGCCACTGCTTCCTTGACGGCGACTTGCGTACAAAATGTCAGCAGAAACAGCCGGTCAGCGCAGTGCTCGGGTGTGAGCGTGGGGCTTTCGAGCTTTTGCAGCAAATAGCTGAGCAGGTCCATGGCCAGCTCGGCTGCCACGGGCGGGTTGCGCTCCACATAAACGAAGCCGACCGCGTCGGCGAGTTCATAAACGCTTATGCGTTCAATGATGGGTAAGGTTTGATGGTTCACAGGTGGCCCCTTGCCGTTGAGCTTCAAAATCTCAACGTAAGAGGTTTTGGCGTGGGGCAAGCGGTAGTTAAGTGTTTACAGGTATCTTTTGCTGACTACCGGGCAGGCCGGTGTGCACACCGGCCTGCCTCCGTGCACAGGTCGTTATCGGGTGATGTGCAACTGCCCCTCAGAAATTGACCGTGGCACTCAAACGGGCCGTCAAGGGCGCGCCCTGGAACACGTAGTTGTCGCCCATGTAATCCCCGACATCGCGCCAGTAACGTTTGTCGAACAGGTTGTCGACGGTCAGGCGCACCACCGTGTCATACCCCTCGATACGCGTGCTGTAGCGGCTGCCGAGGTTGAACACGGCGTAGCTGGCAGCGTCAACATTACCCTGCTGGTTGGCGTATTTTTTCCCGCTGTATTGCACGCCTCCCAGCAACGCCAGGCCGTCGACCCACGGCAGGGCGTAGTCGCCATACAGGCTGGCGCGTAGGGTCGGGACATTAATGGTCTGGTGCCCTTCGTAGTCCGGCGTGCCGCTGCCCGAAACCCGGGCACGGATCGCCGCAACACTTGCGGATACCTGCAGACGTTGAGTTACCCAGCCATTGGCTGCCAGTTCCAGCCCGGTGTTTTTCTGCTCGCCCTGTTGCACGAAGGTGAAATGCCCGGCGCCGTCAGGCTGGGAATACTGGTACGCCTGGCGCAGCTGGAACAGCGTCGCGCTGAGGCTCAGGCGTTGCCAGTCGTATTTGATCCCGGCCTCAATCTGCCGTGAAACGCTGGGCGGCAAGATGTCGTAGGCATTGCTGGCAAACCACGGCGCCGTGCCGCCCAGCGACAAGCCTTTGCTGTAGCGGGTGTACAGCGACAGGTTTTGCAGCGGTTTGTAGATCAGTGCGGCCTGCGGCAAGAATTCATAACGCCGTGTGTGGCGGGTGGTAACGCCGCTGCTGTCGAAGGATTTTTCGTCCAAACGCACCTCGCGCCCGCCCAGCACGGTCTGCCACTGCTCATTGAAACGGATGCGGTCATTGAAAAACACCCCGTACTGGCGGCTGTCGAGGCGGCGCTGGCTGTCGTTCAGGGCGCCGGTGTAGCGGGGGAATTGCTCGGGTTCGGCATCAATGTTGCCGCTGCCGATCCACGCCATGATCGACTCCCGGTTATTGACCACACGACGAAACGCGCTGCTGCCCACTGTCAGCTCATGGCCTAACGCCCCGGTGTTGAAGGCGCCGCTCAGGGTGGCTTGCACCTCGTCATTGCGCCGGGTGTCGTCGGGGCTGCGGAAGTCGTAAATGCCGTAACCGCCTTCAGGGCTGAAATAGTTGCCTTGCGAGCAGGCGTCACCCTGCGTACAACCGCCCCAGGCAAAGGCGCTGTAGTCGTCAATGACGACGTTGCTGCGCGACGCACTGAACGTGGTTTTCCAGTTATCGCTGAAGCGGTACTCAAGGTTGCCGTTGAGGTTCAGCGAGTCGATGGTCACGGGTTTTGAGCCGCTTTGGTGGCCAAGCAGTTTTTTCGGCGAGGCATGGCGCGGCAGTTCTGTACCGCCTAAGAGCTGGTAGCCGGGCACCGAACGTTGTTCTGTGGTTTGGTACTCGGCATCCAGTTGCAGCAGCATATCGGGGTTGATGTTCCAGTCGAACGCCAAAGACACAAAGTCGCGCTGGCCGTTGGCGTGTTCAACGTAAGAATGGATGTCTTCATGGGCCACATTGGCCCGCAGGCCGAACTGTTGTTCACTGCCGAACCAGCCGCCGACATCGGTGGCAATGTAGCCGCTGCCCCGGTCGTCGGTGGACACCGTCACCGAACGCACATCGGCGGCACGCTTGGTCACGTAGTTGACCAGCCCGCCGGGTTCCGACACACCGCTTTGCAGGCCGGACAGGCCTTTGAGCAACTCCACTTGCTGCTTGTTTTCGAGGCCGACGTTTTGCTCGCCGGTGATGGTGCGCCCATTGATCTTGTAACTGCTGGCCGCGTTCAACGAGAAACCGCGCACCACGAAGTTCTGGTAATAGCCGACAGGGGCGTAGCTTTCGCCCACTGATGCATCATTTTTCAACACATCGCTGAGCAAGCGCGCTTGCTGATCCTGGATCAGCGCTTCAGTGAACACAGAAACAGCCGCCGGGGTGTCCAGCAAGGGCGCCGCCTCAAATCCGCCCACTGATGCGGTTTGCGCCTGATACCCGACGCTGTCTTCGCCCGTCACTGAAATGGCAGGCAGCTCGGTTTCGCTGGCATGCACCGTTTGAAAAGCGCTGGCAACCAGCAGGCTGAAACTCAAGGTATTGAACGCAAAACGCGGCAAAGGCTTACCCATGAAAACTCCTGAACGTCCCGGCCTTGCACCCACCCACAGGCTCGCGAGCAACGTTGCCGTTTTCGCCAGCATGCGCGTATTTGCACAGGTCGATAGGTGCCTGGCTGATGGCCAGATCTTTGAGGCGCGCAGGGTAGCATCTCTGACCCGCCGACTCAGGCACTTACTGAGCCCCATCCGCAGTGGGTGATAACGTCACCTACCCACCGCCGAGGTCTCTTGCGTGTGACAAAATGCCTCGCTGCTAACATCAATGGGCACGAACGGCGTTTTGAGAAGCCTATAGAATGCCGCACTGTTTTGCCTCGGGCCGTCAACCCAGTCACCTGGCACGTGTTGTGAATGCAGGACGTGTGTGCCAGGGAGGTCGCCCCAAGGACCTGTTCGATCATCGATAGCGAGTAATACATTCTTTAAATGAGCACTCCCAACGTTTCATCCTCTGCCAATTGGCAACCGGTCATCGCCCTGGCGCTCGCCGCGTTTGTGTTCAATACCACCGAGTTCGTGCCGGTAGGGCTACTGAGCGCCATTGGCGCCAGTTTCGACATGACCACCGCCAGCGTCGGGTTGATGCTCACGATTTATGCCTGGGTGGTGTCACTGACCTCACTGCCCATCATGTTGCTGACGCGCAACGTCGAGCGCCGCAAACTGCTGCTGATCCTGTTCGGCATGTTCATCGCCAGCCACGTGCTGTCCAGCCTGGCAGCCAACTTTGGCATCCTGTTACTCAGCCGTATCGGGGTAGCGTTGTCCCATGCCCTGTTTTGGTCGATTACAGCGTCACTGGCGGTGCGGCTGGCGCCAGAAGGCAAGCAAGTGCAGGCGCTGGGGTTGCTGGCCACCGGGACGTCGCTGGCGATGGTATTGGGGATTCCCCTTGGCCGGCTGCTGGGCGAGGCGATGGGCTGGCGCACGACATTTCTGGTAATTGCGGGCCTGGCGCTGGCCCTGGTGTTTTGGCTGGCCCGTAGCCTGCCGTTGCTGCCCAGCCAGAACTCGGGTTCGCTGCGCAGCTTACCGGTGTTGTTCAAACGTCCGGCCTTGGTGGCGGTGTACATCCTGACTGCGCTGGTGGTCACGGCGCAGTTCACCGCTTATAGCTACATTGAGCCGTTTATTCAGACCGTTGCCGGGATGAGTGGGAATGTGGTGACCCTCATCCTGCTGTTGTTTGGTGGCGCAGGGATCATCGGTTCGCTGCTATTCAGCGTGCTGCATCGCCATAGCCCGCAGCGCTTTCTGATCGTGGCGGTCTCGGTGCTCGCGGTGTGTCTGGCGCTGCTGCTGCCGTTGAGTGGCAAAGAGTCGTATTTGGCAACCCTCAGCCTGTTTTGGGGCATGGCCATCATGTGTTTCGGCCTGGCACTGCAGTCGCGGGTATTGTCGCTGGCGCCGGACGCCACAGACGTAGCCATGGCCATGTTTTCCGGCATCTACAACATCGGCATTGGCGGTGGCGCCCTGCTGGGTAGTTGGGTGGGTGTACACGCGGGCTTCTCTTACATTGGTGTCACCGGTGGCGGCTTGGCCGGTGTGGCCCTGGCCATTTATTGCGTGAGCATGTACCGCATCAGCCGTTCGGCAGGGCAAAACCCGCCTGCCGAATAAATGGGCCAGCCTCTGACGCGTCTGCGCCGGAGGCTGTTGCGGCTCAAGCCTGACGCTCGCCTGCCTCGGTCCTGCGGGCGAGGGGCGAATCGACAGGGTTGAGCGATGCCCGCCGTGCTTTTGGTCGGGCGGGCAAGACGGCGTCCTGCAACACACAGGCCGCCGGGTGCTCAAAGTACAGGTGCGGTGTGACCTCGCGGTCCTCCACCAGCGTGCCTTCGGCCAAGACCACCACGCGTTGGCAGAAGTGTTTGACCAGGCTCAAGTCATGGGTAATCAGCAAGAACCCCGTCCCCGACTCACGGCGAATGTCAGTCAGCAGTTCGAGAATTTGCACCTGCAGCACTCGGTCGAGATTGGACAGGGCCTCGTCCAGGATGATCAATTTAGGCGCCACTGACAGGGCCCGTGCGATGCCGGCGCGCTGTAATTGGCCACCACTGAGTTGGGCGGGGAGTTTGTCGCCGTCCGCAGGCAGCAACTTGACCTGAAGCAACAACGCGTCCACCCGGTTTTTGCACGCCTGTTCACTCATTTGCGCCAGATGCCGCAAAGGCTCGGCGATGCTCCAGCCGATGCTGCGCTGGGGGTTGAAGGCAGTCAGGGCGTCCTGAAAGACCATTTGTACCTGTTGCAGGAATGGCTTGTCAGGGCCTTGTAGCGGTTCCCCGCGAAAGATGATGCGGCCCTGTTCTGGCGTCTCCAGCCCCATCAACAAGCGGGCAAGGGTGCTCTTGCCACTGCCGCTACTGCCCAACAGGCCGAGGTTTTGACCTTCGATCAGTTCCAGATTCAGCCCCTGCAGCACCTCCACCCGGTGCCGTTTACTGAACATGCCGCCTGCCGTGTAACCGTGGCGGATGCCTTCTACCTGTAGAAAACTCATGGCGCGTAGGCCTCCCGGGTCAAGGTGCGATGCGCGGCCAATAAGGTGCGCGCCTCGGGGCTGTGGGGGGATTCAAACAATGTGTGCACATCGACGTGTTCAACGATTCGGCCCTCTGCCATCACGCTGACCTGCTCGCAACTGCGCGCCACCACGCCCATGTCATGGGTCACCAGCAACACGCCAAGGTTGTGGTTCAGCACCAGCCGTTCCAACAGGTCGAGAAAGCGCGCTTGTGCCACCACATCCAGATCGCTGGTGGGTTCGTCGGCCAGCAGGAAACGGCTGTCGGCCAAGAGCGCCAGGGCAATCATCATGCGCTGCAACATGCCGCCGCTGAGCTGGAAAGCAAACGAATCCAGCACGCGGTCCGCCTCCTTAAGCCCCACCTCGTGCAGCGTGTCAAGGATCAGGTCGTGCGCCGGTTTACCGTGCACGTCCCGCGCTTCAAGGGTTTCCAGCGCATGCTGGCGCAACGAACGTACCGGGTTGAACGCACTGCGCGGGTTCTGAAGCACCAGCGCCACAGCCCGTCCGCGCAGTTGGTGCGGTTGCACCGGGTGTCCGTCAAGGTGCAGCGTTGCGCCAGTGCGGTGCACGCCGGGGGGCAGCAGGTCGAGGATGCCGGCACAGGTCAGCGACTTGCCCGATCCGCTGCCGCCCACCAACCCATGAATGCTGCCCGCCCTGAGGGTCAGGTCGACCCGGTCCACCAGCGTGCGCTGCTGATGGCTGAGGGTCAGCCCCTGTAGCGTCAATGTGTCCTTCATTCCTTGATCTCCGCCAGAACGCTGGGGTCGAGGCGATCGCGCAAGGCATCGCCCAACAGGTTGAAGGCCATGACCGCGAGGAAAATCATCAGCCCCGGCCACAGCAGCAATTGCGGATGAGTCCAGATGAACTCCTTGGAATCGTTGATCATGACGCCCCACTCAGGCGTCGGCGGGCTCACACCCAGGCCCAGAAACGACAACCCGGAGACGTGCAGCATCATGTGCCCGATGTCCATCGAGGCCAGCACCAGCAATTGCCCGACCACGTTGGGCATGATGTGCTGGCGTAAGCGGGTCAGGCGCGAGGCCCCAGCCAGGCGCGAGGCCAGTACGTAATCGCGATTGCGCTGGGCGATCACCATGCCGCGCACCATCCGCGCGTACCACGCCCAGTGCGAGAGGGCGATAGCGATGATGACGTTGGTCAGCCCGGTGCCGAGCAAGGCGATCAAAAAGAACGCCAACACCAGTGTCGGAAAGGTCAGGAACATGTCGCACACGCGCATAAGGAACATGTCCAGCTTGCCCCCGATCACGCCTGCGATGCCGCCTATTACCACCCCGAGTATCAAGACCAGCCCGAGGGTCAACACCACGCTGCCCAATGACAGCTGAGTGCCGACGATCAATCGCGACAGCACATCACGGCCCAGGTGATCGGTGCCCAGCCAGTGGGCTGCACTGGCAGGCAGCAGGCGGTCGTCGAGATTGACCAGCGTCGGGTCATACGGCGTCAGCCAGGGGCCGAACAGCGCCATGACCAACAGCAGCGCGACCAATGTGAGCCCTACGTGCAGTCCGCGTCCGGTGCGGGGCACTGTTGTTACCGCTATCGCCGTCATGCCATCACCCCCGATAAGCGTGTGCGCGGGTCGAGCCACGCATAACAGATGTCGACCACCAGATTGCACAGCACCAACAACGTGGTGAGCAGCAGGGTGAAGCACTGCATCACCGGGAAGTCGCGGTTGAGTACAGCACTCACGGCAAAGCGCCCCACGCCGGGCCAGGCAAAGATGGTTTCGATCACCAGCGCGCCGCCGAGCAATTCCCCGATGTGCATACCGGTGGCGGTCACCAGCGGCATCCAGGCGTTGCGCAGGATATGGTCGCGCCACACGCGGCGTTCATTCAGGCCACGGGCTCGGGCATAAAACACGTGGCGGTGCTGACGCACGTCCAGCAAGCTGGCCCGCAGCAGGCGGGCGTTGATCGACATCGACATCAGCGCGATTGCCAATACCGGCATGATCAGGTGCGCAGCGTCACCCCGTCCCATCGGCGGCAGCCAGCCGAGCCACAGCGACAGCAAAGCGATCAGCAAAAAAGCCAACCAGAAGTTGGGCATCGATACCCCGATAAAGGTCACAACCCGCACCACCTGATCCGGCCATTTACCTTGCCAGCGGGCAGCGATCAGGCCCAGAGGGATGCTGAATGCCAGGGTGGCCAGCAGCGCAAGGCCGCCCAGTTGCAGAGTGGCAGGCAGGTAATAGAGCAAGTCATCCAGCACGGGGCGGCCGGTAATGTAGGAAATCCCGAAATCCAGGTGCAGGGCGTTCCAGATCCACGTCAGGTATTGCTCCGGTAATGGGCGATCCAGCCCCAGCGCCTGACGTGCTTCGGCCAGTGCTGCATCTGTGGGTGGAATTTGCGACAGGCGCAGGTAATCCAGCGCCGGGTCGCCGTTACCCAAATGCAGCAAGATGAACACGATCAGCGACACCCCAAGTAGCACCGGGATCAGTAGGATCAGACGCAAAGCGATATATCGCAGCATGATTAAGGCTTCCCGCTGGCTGGGCGCATGACGTCGAACGGCACATCAAACAGCGTGCTGCCAAACTGCACATTGTCGACGCTATTGCGGCTGACACTGATGGCCGTGAGGTAGGAAATTGGCAAATACACTGCCTGATCCTGCAGGGTGGTGAGGATCTCGCGGTAACCCTCGGCCCGTTGTTTCTCGCGGGTTTCGCCCAGTACCTGGGTGATCTTGCGGTCGATGGCGTCTTTCATCGGCAGGCCGCGCTGGGCCATGTAATCGGCGTGACCGGCATAGCGCATCGAGCTGACAAAAGAATGCGGGTCATACGGTGCGCCCCACGTGTCCGCGAAGATCATGCCAAAACGTCCTTCACGCTGACGCTGTACCAACGCGCCGTCTTCTTCCGCACGCAATTGCACCTGCATGCCGACTTTGGCCAGTTCTCCCTGAATGATCTCGGCCAGACTTTTTTGCAGCGCGCTGGTGCCCAGAAACACCAACTCAACGCTCAGCGGTTGGCCGTCCTTTTCCCGCACCGATTTACCAGCAGGCAGCGTCCAGCCGGCCGCTTGCAAACGTTCGCGAGCCTTCTGCGGATCGAAGGTCAGTGCTTTGAGCCCGAGGTCGGTGTAAGGCAGGTTATTGGAAAACAGCGCATCGGCGCGCGGCTCCAGGCCATACAGCACCTTGGCGATCAGGGTGTCTTTGTCCACGGCCTGATTGATTGCTTGGCGCACCGCCAGATCGTTGGTCGGCACGCGGGCAGTGTTCATCGCCACCAGCCGGGTTGCCAGGGGGGCCGAGAGTGCAGTCTTGAAGCCCGCGTCGCGCAAGCGCACGAACGTGCCGGAAGAAATCTCGCCGTCGGCGCCCTGAATCAGGTCGATTTCACCCGTTTGCAAGGCGATGGCGCGGCTGTCAGGGTCTGAGATGACTTTCACCAACACCGAGCCATACGCGGGTTTCTCGCCCCAGTATTGATCGTTGCGGGCAAACCGATCGAATTCCCCGCGCCGGGTTTCTACCAGCGTCCAGGGGCCGGTACCCACGGGCGCACCTTTTTGGGCGTGCGGCGCACCAAAACGCAGCGGACGCACCTGCGCCAGTTCCATCAGGGTCGGGTAGTAGGGGTGCTTGAGCACCAGCACCAGGGTGTGCGCGTCCGGTGCTTCAACCCTGTCTATAGTACTCACCAGTTCCATCCATTGATGGCGTTTGGCATTGGCCAGTACCGCGTCAAAGTTGGCTTTGGCGGCTGCGGCGTTGAACGGGGTGCCGTCACTGAACGTCACACCTTCGCGCAGGGTGAAGGTGTAGACCTTACCGTCGGCAGACACGTTCCAGCCTGTCGCGAGCCAGGGTTCCAGTTGCCCGGACCGGGTATAACGTACCAGCGGTTCATAGACCATGGCCTGGGCATACATCTGATTGGGCGAGTAACCCCGAGGGTCAAGGGGCCCAGCATTGGCAGGCCAGGAGTAGGTAAGCGTCGGAGTATTGTCCGTGGCATGAGTGGGGGTGATACCGCTGCACAGGCAGCAGCTGATAAGCCACAAGCCAAGCTTCTTTTTCATCGACGGCTGCTTCAAACTGGCGCTCCCTCTAATGATGGCACTTTAGGTTTCATGCAACGGGTATGAAGTCTATGTGAAAAGTTCATAAACGCGAGGCAAGATCCATGCAAAGAGTCACCATCTCTCTGGACGACGCCTTGTTAGCCGTCATTGATGAGCGCGTCGCCACCCATGGCTATCAAGGACGATCCGAGGCGATTCGCGATTTGTTGCGCGCCGGGTTGCTGGAGCCCGAAGCCACACATCCCGACGCCAGCTGCGTTGCCACCCTGAGCTATGTGTATGACCACGGCACCCGTGAGCTGCCTAAACGGCTCAACACGGTGTTCCATGAACATCACGACTTGACGCTGTCGACGCTGCACGTGCACCTCGATCAGGGCCGGTGCATGGAAGTGTCGGTGCTCAAGGGTTCAGCCAAAGAGGTCACAACGCTGGCGCGTCAAGTGATGGCTGAGCGTGGCGTGCGGCATGGCGCTGCACAGATCATCCCGTTGCCGGTTATTGACGACCCCCATTCGCATTGATCGGTAGGTTGGCTGTGGAGGCGTGAGCATGGGAGCCAAGGATGGGCTTGGGCATTACGATCAGCATTAAATGCCTACCCAACCCCAGAGTGGACAGCAGCGAAGACGCTAAAAACGCATTGAAAGGTTTGCAATGCAGCATTGGTCATCACGATCAATACGTGGGAGAGGGGAGAGGGGAGCGGTGATGCGTGATGAGCGCTTCTTATGATCATGTTTTTTTGGTAGGGCTTGTAATGGACGTCGACGGATTTAATATTGAAGAGAGTGAAATTAATGCGTCACTGACCTTGTTCAAATCTGTGAGCAAATAATCGATCTGTTTTAATGTGGTGCATGCCAGTCGCACAGGTGTTTCAGGGAGGAGGGATATTATTTCACCGTTAATATCCTTCAGGAAAAGTAACATGCGCGAGCACAAAAACCCCAGGCTGCTTCCTGCCAAGCGAGCGTTCACATGCAATTCGCGCAGTGCTTTTAAATAAATGTCGTGGGGTTTGGTACAGACATCGGGCAGGCAATACAGGGCCAGGTGATTGTCGATCATGTCGGTGCTGAACAAGCCGTCGTAATAGTAGATTTCGAACTTCGACACGCAGGGGGGGCAGGCGCAGATAGCGGTTCGTAATGCATCAATGAAGTGGGTAAGAAAAGAGTGGGTGAGGTTTGAGTCTTCCTCAACGATTTGCTCAAGTGTGACGCCTGTGAAGGTACATTCTTCAATCAGTGAACTCAGGTTTTTCAGCAGGTGCGCAATGTCGGTATGGTCAAGGCGCTCTTGCGTGCCTGATAAAACAGGTGTGAAGTGTTGCGCATTAAGATCTTTGATCAAGGCGCTCTCTGCGGCACTCGAGAGCGCGTGCACTTCGCGGTCGAATGTCTGCACAAAATCCCGTAGTTGCCGGAATAGTCGACTGCCCATATTACCCAGTACGGGTAACAATGTGAGGATGGCTCGCCAATTACTTTCACTCGACGATGCGGTGCGTGCCAGTACGGGCATATCAGGAGGAGAACGTAATTCATGGCCATTATTTCGGTATGCATCTGAGCGTGCTTGAATCTTCTCTGAAATAGCGGGGAACTCGCTCAGAAAATACAAGTAACCTTTTAAAGCAGCACAGGTGTGCGCCTCGATTAATATGTCATTCATTAGGGGGGCACTAACAGCAGAACGACTGCCCTTCGCTATGGCGTCAGGCACAGAGCAAAGCTACAGTCGTTTAATAAAATTATTGCCAAGGCGAATAAAGTAGCAGCTCGATGAGCTGCACCTTACCAAGGCTTTGAAAGAGGGGTTAAAAACTCAATAAATTGTTGTGCTTCTGCGGGAAGGTCCAGGTCAATGCGCGTTGTAAATAATTTAAAGGCCTCGATAATGCGCTGGTATTCGCCAACAAACGCTTGCAATGGCGGGAGCATGGCATGGATGGTGGTGATGAATTTTATCTGGCCGTTGAAGCAGACGACGTGTTCATTTTTAAGCGTGATGAGTTTTTGTTGAGCTGTAATTTTAGTGACCAGCCTGTCTCGTTGTTGCAGCAAATCTAAAAACCGAATGCTTTCACCGATATGTTCGATGGTTTTTTTCAATTGTTCGATCGCGAACATGACGGCTTGTATGTTAGTAGGAGAAAGTCCTAGCGCCGTGATGTTCTCCAGCGTTAACGTTATGTCCTTGCCAATTTTTTCAATGCCGCCCTGGGAGAGCACATCAATGGCAGCGGTAAGGGTTTGTCGCTGCTCTTGAAGTTTTACTTCTTGCTCACTCAATAGACCCAGGGCAGCTTTAGCGTCAGCGAGATCCTTTTCAGACTCTTCGAGGTAGCCCTGCGTCATATTCAGCACTGAAGGCGTTTTGAGGCTTGATAGTTGACGGGACAGTACGTCTGTCGACGCGTACAGAGTGGATTTTACTCTGGCCGGTAGATTAGCCAGTGCAGTGTTTGTATCGGCTGTTTCCTGCGCAGTGCGCGCACCGGTTAACGATGCCTCGAAATAGCTCAATTCTTTAATGTTTTTTTCGAGGCCCATCTTTGCCGAGAGGGCGGTGTCACGAAGCGCCTGGCCGCTCTTGTTCATATTGAGCGTTAACGTCTGAAATTGATCATGCAGTGCTGGCAGGTAATTAAGTGTTGTAAAGAGGGCGTCGGCACTGCTGGCGTGGTCGCTCATCAACCTGATGCTCTGCGCCATGAGTGTGAGGTCAACGGAAGGGTAAGTAGTCGTGGTCATGTTACATTTCCTTGGGGGTTAGTGTTGGTTGTCGTTAATATAGTTTTTTTTGTATTCCTCTTCCGCCTCTTTAAAAACAGTAATGAAGATGTCAGCTGTTTTTTCAATGTGCCTCCATGGGTCAATGACGAGTTTGAATTCGGCCATAAACAGCCCCAGGCTTAAGGCGTCGTTAATGGTGTCTATTGAACTTTGCGATTGCTTTACATATTGGTATATGACATTCCAGACATGCCTTAGGTTTTGTGTTGCCACATCGGCGTCAAAGGTAACAAGTTGAAGGTTTTGCAAGTACCGTTTCATATGATGGAGGGAGGCAAGGGTTTTGTCTTTTTTGCTCAGTTTTTCAATGTCGAGTTTTTGTGCTTCAGATAATCGGTTGCGTTCGACCCTGACCCCGTCCGCCTCGACGCCTACATAGATGCCCATTACAAGGCCTGGCAAGTTAAAAGACAGCGCATTGCTGATCGATTTTTCTACCAGTGCTTTGTACTCTTTGCTTTTTTCATCAATGAGCAAAGAGCGTGCGTCAATTGCGCTTTTAAGGACTTCAATGTCGGCCTGGACCGAATTGTTACTGACCAGTTGTAATTGCGTTTTTATTTTGGGTACTACGCGATTGTGTAAGGTGTCGCTGAAATCGGTGAGTTCTTTGTGGACGTTCTGGGTGTCTTCCAGGTTGTTCTTGACTTTGTCGAATATCGTGGACAAATAGCTGCCCAGATTTTTTTTGGTGTCTTTTTCAAGTTCTATGTCGGGAAATTTCTCACCTGAATTAACCTCGATTTCTTTTAACTGGGCGAGCGTTTCGACCTGATTGACTTCAAGGAGTTTTTCAAGTTTTTTGACAGAGAGAATGCCGTCATAGAGCTGAGTTATAGAATCGCCATAGACACTCATGCTATGAGCAAAGATCCTGAGCTTGGTGCCAGTGAGCTTCATCTCGTCATACAGCGGAGACCACTGCAAGGCATGGTTACGTGTAAGGGTGAACAGGTCCAGGAAGTTTTTGTATTCAAGGCCAGGACCAACGTCATTCACGTCACCGTAGTTTAGATAGTTCTGTACATCTTCAAGCGTGCTCGGTAATTCCAAGGCGGCCGCTTCATACCGTTTGATGCTGATGATTTCCTCTTTTGTGAGTAAAAGTCCAGGCGCTCGACTGACGTCATCCTGATCGGCTGCGGAAACGCTGGTTAGTACTTTAGGTGCGTTTTGTGCTTGATAAATAATCTCTTCATAAGAGAGGTTTTTAACCGTATTTTCTGTTGCTGTATTGGGGTTCATAGTTAGCCTTAGCGTATTCTGACAGGCGGGTGATGGAGGTATAAATAAGGTTTGGGTTGCAGTTGTTTTAATGTGTTAATTGAACTCTAGATCACGTCTATATAAATGCCACCGCGTCACCGTTGCGCGGTGGTAGATGCCTTGGATGTATAGACAGCATGGAGCGTTGCCGCTTAGTTGTGTCAAATCATTGAATGAGAAGGTAATATTTTTGCAGTGCTGTAAATCTCACGCTGCAAAATTAGTTGATAACGTTGTTTTTCTGAAGTGGCTACGCCTGGACATGACACTTCCTACGTACTAGGGAGTTATAAATTAAGTTAGGTGATGACAAGGGCTGACGAAGCCGCGTGAAAATCACCTCAACTATCGGTTCTTGGCTTAAGGAGTAAAATGTTGGGTGCTTATTTATTGAGTAGAACCTGAACGAAATAACAGGGTTTTGAGGCCAGGGTGTCTTCTGCAAGCTCCAAACAAGGTAGCGAGCGGTCTTGCATAAAAAAACGTGAACAGAATTACTCAGTGGTTATAGGGGGCTGACGATTCTTATCTGCCAGGGTTGTCAGCTGCACGAATACCCTATGACAAGAAGTTTCAGGCAGACTGTAGGACGTTTCTGGAGATCAATTATGGAAAAGTCGAGATTGAGCGGCTTTCCTCCGATCTGCCCGATGGTGGCGGGCCGTAACGCCTGTTGCGTCGGGCCTCCTGATGAGGGCGTTCCGGGCATTGCGTCCCCATGTCCATGGGTGAGCAACACCGTCTAAGTTTTTTGCGAGAGGGTCGCAGTTTGACGCGGTGGAACGCCTCGCCAGGCCGTTACGGATGGCGCCTAGGCAAAGGGAGTCATGGCCCAATGGGCAGGGTCGACACGTCTGAAGTTGTCCATCACGTTTTGACAGGGAATAAAGCATGTTTCATGGGGTCACTGCATTTATCGCGTTGTACGTCATCGGGCGTTTCATTTGGCCGCTACGGGTCAGTACCCTCAGCAAATGCGTGCTGGGCGTGTTGCTGTTGCTGGTGGCCGAGCATCATCTGATTACCCGAAATATGTTTGGCAGCATGGCTTCGCCCGAAATACCCGGCGAGGTACTGATGGCATTGGGTTGGGCGTTTGGCAGCCTTATCGTACTGGCGCTGCTGCTGTTGGCGCGCGATGTGCTGGGCCTGTTGACGTGGCTGGTCTCTCGTCAACGTGGCCGTGAACTGCTGCGCAATCGGCGCCTTAATGCGGCGTTGGGCATCCTCAGTGTCGGCTTGGCGTTACTGGGTGTGTGGCAGTCGATTCGTGTCCCGGACATCAAAAGCATCGAAATCACCTTGGCGCATTTGCCGCAGGAAATGGACGGGTTGCGCATTGTGCAATTGACGGACTTGCACGCCAGCCGATTGCTGCAAGCACCGTGGATGCAGGCGGTGGTGGATAAGACTAACGCTCTGCAACCTGACCTCATTCTGATCACCGGCGATCTGGTGGACGGCTCCCCGCAAGCGCGCGCCAACGATGTGCAACCGCTGCAACAATTGCGCGCCCGCTATGGGGTGTTCGCCATCGCGGGTAACCATGAGTACTACGTCGATTACGTGCGCTGGTTGCCGGTGTTTGAGCAGTTGGGATTGCAGATGCTGCTCAACCGTCACGTGCTGGTAACCCATAACGGCGGTCAACTGTTGGTGGCCGGCATCACCGATAAGGCGGCTGCACCGCTCAGGCTGCCACTGCCCGACGTAGCCACGGCCTTGCGCGATGCCCCCGAGCACGCGCCGGTGATTCTGCTTAGCCATCGGCCAATTGGTGCCGTGGCCAATGCCAGGCAGGGTGTTGACCTGCAACTGTCGGGGCACACCCATGGCGGCCAGATCCTTGGCGCGCACCTGTTGGCGCAATGGGCCAATCAGGGGTTTGTGTCAGGCCTTTATGACGTGGAAGGCATGCAACTTTATGTCAGCAACGGCACCGGGTTGTGGAACGGCTTTCCGATCCGGTTGGGGCGCCCGGCAGAAATCACGCAGATCACCTTGCGCGCGCCCGCTATCCAGCATTGATCCACCCCAGCGTCAGGGCGCTTAACAGTGCATAGCGAACCCCTTTGGCCAGCGTCACAATCAGCAAAAAGCGCCAAAGCGGTTCGCGCATCACCCCGGCGATCAACGTCAAAGGATCGCCAATGACCGGTACCCAGCTCAACAGCAACGACCAGCGCCCATAACGCCGGTAAAAACGCTGTGCTTTCTCCAGCTTGGCCGCGGTTACAGGAAACCAGCGTTTGTGACGAAACCGCTCGACCGAACGCCCCAGCAGCCAATTGAGCACCGACCCCAGCACATTGCCAGCCGTGGCCACCAGCAACAGCAGCGCCACACTGTACTGCCCTGACCACAACATGCTCACCAGCACCGCTTCAGATTGCATCGGCAACAATGACGCTGCACCAAAGGCGGCAATGAACAGTCCGATGTAACTGGTTAATTCGAACACGTGAGTGTGGCTCTGAAAGCTATGCACGGGATAGCAGTGGGCGGCTTTTTAACATCAATCGCCTGGCCTGCCCATAAAAAAGGCGCTGCCAGGGCAGCGCCTCCTGTCTAGGCCAGATCAGCGGAACTCAAACAACTCCACGTGCAAATTCTGCTCCGGCACGCCGCAATCACGCATCAATTCGCGCACCCGCTGCAGCAGCCCTTTTGGTCCGCAGAAGCTGATATGCACGGTCTCGGGCGCGGCGCCCTTCAAGCACTGGCGCAGGTGATCGGCCAGTTGTTCTGTGCCGCCGCTGTTGGCCAAAAAGTGCACGCCACGTTGCTGGGCAACGCTCTGTAACTCTTCGGCAGGCGGGAAGGCGCGAGCAGGGTTGAAGCAGTAAATCAGGGTTGCTTTGTCAAAGTGCTCGCCGTGGGTGTCTTGCAGCCAGGCGATAAAGGGCGAGATACCGACACCGGCGCCAATCCAGATTTCTTTTGCTGCCCGGACCGGGCGTTTGAAGCGGCCGTAGGGCGCATAGATGTCGGCCACCATGCCGATCTTCACCTGGTCATGCAGGGCTTTGGTGTAGTCGCCCAAGGCCCGGATGACAAAGTCCAGCTGGCCGTTTTCGCGGTGGGCGCAGGCGATGGTGAAAGGGTGAGGTTCGCGCAGGCCCTTTTCTTTAAAGGACAGGAACGCAAACTGCCCGGCCTTGAAGGCAAAGCCCTTGCCGATTGGGGCGAAGGTCAGGTGCAGCGCGCCTTTATCGTTGCGCACGTTGATCACTTTGTATTCCCCGGCACGGGCCACAAACGGGTAGAGCAGGAGCTTGTAAAGCGCCGCCGCCACGCCCAGGCCGCAGAGCACGCTTAGCCAGATGCCGACAGGGCTGAACAGGGTGATGGGGGACTTGAAGCTGAGCCAGTGCAGGATGACGATCAGAAACAGTGGCCCGGACAGTTTGTGCCACCAACGCCATACGCTGTAGGGGATATTGCGGTTCAGGGCGAGCAGCACGATCATGCCCAGCGCCACGTAACTCAGTTGGCGCACCATGCGCGTCCAGTATTTGGACATTTCCAGAATGGGCACGCTGTTCCACACGTCCAGATTGGCTTTGAATACGAAGTGATAGGACGCGAACACCAGCGCCCAGATCCCCAACCATTTATGTGTGTCATAGACGCGGTCCAAGCCGCCAAACAGATTTTCTACCCCTCGCCATCGGCTGGCCAACAGGCAGGAAACGGCCATGTACGCGAGGGCCGTGGTGCCGAGGATCAAGCTCAGCGTGGCCGAGGTCAGCCAGGTGTCGGCAGGTATCTCCAGCAACAGTGTCAGTGCGGTGATCAGCAAGATACCGACGAGGCAGTGCCAGTTCTTCACGGGTTTCCTCCAATCATCAAAGCGTTAGGGTCAAGGCTCAAATCCGTCCTTCCTTGGGGATTCAGGCCGCCCGGAGTATAGCGGGATGCGTGAAGACGCCCGTGATCCCGGTCAGGCCGGGGGCAATTAATCGCACTGCACCCAATGCCTTGCCCAGGCTGTGCAATGGCGGTCGGTTTCAACCGGTTTCGCCGCGACAACGGATGAGAGCGGATCTGACCAATTACAGGTCGGATTCGCGCAAAAAAAGCGCGTTGGCTTCTGTTCGAATGACCCTCAACGACCCGCCCGCTGGCGGCTTTTGATCCTCGACGCAGACACAGGTAAATGCCATGCACATGCCCAAAACCCTTCAGATCAAAAACGGCGAAAAAGTGACCCCGACTTTCTCGGCTCATGAGTATGCAAACCGTCAGGCCAAGCTGCGGGCCTACATGGCCAAGCACGACATCGACGCGGCGGTGTTTACCTCGTACCACAACATCAATTATTACAGCGACTTTCTGTATTGCTCCTTCGGACGCAATTATGGGTTGGTGGTGACCCAGGACAAGGTTGTGACCATCAGCGCCAACATTGACGGCGGCCAGCCTTGGCGCCGCACCGTGGGCACCGAAAACATCGTGTACACCGACTGGCAGCGCGACAACTTCTTCGTCGCCATCCAGCAGGCACTGCCGCGCGCGGGGCGCATTGGTGTCGAGTTCGATCACCTTAATCTGCTCAACCGCGACAAACTGGCGGGCCGCTACCTGGACGCGCAACTGGTGGACATTGCCGCGCCCTGCATGCGGATGCGCATGATCAAGTCGGCCGAAGAACACGCGATCATCCGGCAGGGCGCCCGGATTGCCGATATCGGTGGCGCGGCGGTCGTTGAGGCGTTGCGCGATCAGGTGCCGGAGTACGAAGTGGCATTGCATGCGACCCAGGCCATGGTGCGCGAAATCGCCCGCACGTTCCCGGATGCCGAGTTGATGGACACCTGGACCTGGTTCCAGTCAGGCCTCAACACCGATGGCGCGCACAACCCGGTCACCACACGCCGCGTGAACAAGGGGGACATCTTGAGCCTCAACTGCTTTCCGATGATTGCCGGGTATTACACGGCACTGGAGCGCACGCTGTTTCTCGACCATTGCTCCGATGAACACCTGCGCATGTGGGAGGTTAACGTCAAGGTTCACGAGGCCGGGCTCAAGCTGATCAAACCGGGCATGCGCTGCTGCGACATCGCGCAGCAGCTCAATGAGATATTTCTGGAACACGATTTGCTTCAATACCGCACGTTTGGTTACGGCCACTCGTTTGGCACCCTGAGCCACTATTACGGACGAGAAGCCGGGTTGGAGTTGCGTGAAGACATCGACACCGTGCTGGAGCCAGGGATGGTGGTGTCCATCGAGCCGATGATCATGATTGAGCAAGGCCGTCCGGGTGCCGGAGGTTATCGCGAGCACGACATCCTGATCGTCACCGCTGACGGCAGCGAAAACATCACGCACTTCCCGTATGGCCCGCAACACAACATCATCAAGCGTTAAACCCGGCGGCCGCAGCCTGAGGTTCAGGCAGCGGCCAACCGGTACTGGCACATGCGCGCCCAGACGCGCAGTGCGTTTTGACCCATTACCCCTGCCTAGAACAACCAGAATGAGGGTAGTTGTCATGTCCTGTGTCCCGACGTTTTGCCAAGCCGTTACCTCCCGCACCTCACTCACTGGAGGTGCTCGATGAGTATCCCAAGTACAAGCCTCAGCGTACCGCTTACCACCCAACAGCAGCTCGAACTGAGCAGCGAACGCAAAGCCTTGCGCCGTGCTGCCACGGCCAGTTTCATGGGCAACTTTGTCGAGTGGTTCGACTACGCAGCCTACGGTTATCTGGCCACCATCATCGCCCTGACGTTTTTTCCGCAAACCGATGCGGCAACCGGGCTGTTGGCCACTTTCGCCGTGTTTGCGCTGTCGTTTGTCGTACGCCCCGTTGGCGGGCTGGTATGGGGCCATTTTGGCGATAAGTACGGGCGCCGCAGTGCGCTGTCCTGGTCAATTTTAATCATGACCGTGTCCACGTTTTGCATTGGCATCCTGCCCGGTTATGACTTGATCGGATTATGGGCCCCAGCATTGCTGTTGTTGATCCGGTTGGTGCAGGGTTTTTCGGCCTCGGGTGAATACGCTGGGGCCTCGGCGTTTCTGGCGGAGTACGCCCCTGAGGGGAAACGCGGGTTGTACACCAGCATCGTGCCCGCCAGCACCGCCGCCGGTCTGCTGTTCGGGGCAGTGTTTGTAGCGGCGTTACATGAATGGATGAGCGTCGAAACGCTTCACGAGTGGGGCTGGCGTTTGCCGTTTTTACTGGCTGCGCCGTTTGGATTGGTGGGGCGCTACATCCGTATGAGCTTGCAGGATTCGCCCAAGTTTCTGGAAATGGAGCAACGCCTGGAAGCCAAGGAATGTGCCACCCACGCGCCGATTCGTGAATTGCTGACGGTGCACCGGCGCAGCGTGATGATCGGTATTGGTGCGACGTGCCTGAACGCGGTGGCGTTCTACTTGTTGCTCAGCTACATGCCGACGTACCTGTCCACGGAAATGGGCATGAGCGAACGTGATTCCTTTATTGCCTCCACCGTGTCACTGGCGACTTATATCGGGTTGATCTTCCTGATGGGCAAACTCTCGGACCGTTTCGGGCGCAAGACCATGCTGGTGATGGCCTCCGTGTTGTTTCTCGGCTTGACGTTTCCACTGTTCAGCTTGTTGGGCAACAGTTCTTTGATCGTGATTCTGATGATTCAAATTGCCTTCGGCGCCATCCTGGCCATGAACGACGGCACTTTGCCGTGCTTTCTGGCTGAAATCTTCCCCACCCGTGTGCGCTTCAGCGGCTTTGCGTTCAGTTTCAACATTGCCAACGCGTTGTTTGGCGGCACGGCGCCCTTCATTGCAACCTGGCTCATTCACATGACGGGCAACAAAATGGCCCCGGCGTGGTATTTGCTGGCAGCGGCCGCCGTGGCCTTGGTGGCCATGCTCGCCAGCCGCGAAACAGCGCACAAAGCCCTTCAGGACTGAGCACATGAGCGAGCTTGCTCGCTCATGACGGTTCAGCGATTAATGCAGTGCAACCTGCTTGCGATCACCAATCGGCGACACCCCAAACAGTCGGCTGTAGCACTTGGAAAAGTGCGCGGCCGACACAAAACCGCAGGCCAGGGCGATGTCGCGCACTTGTGACTCGCTACGCAGCAACAGGCTGCGCGCCCGCGCCAGACGCAGCTCCAAATAGTACTGGCTGGGGGTGCGCTGCAAATGCTTGTGAAACAGGCGTTCCAGCTGGCGTATCGACACTTCGTTCAAGCGCGCCAGTTCTTCCAGGCTTACCGGTTCTTCCAGATTGGCTTCCATGATCGCCACCACTTGGCTGAGTTTGGGTTGCGAGGTCCCCAGCTTCTGGCGCAACGGCACGCGCTGTTGCTCCTGGGCACTGCGGGCCCGATCACACAGCAGCAACTCCGCCGCATGGGCTGCAATCTCCCGGCCGCCGGGTTCGCGGGCGATCAATTGCAAGGTCATGTCCATCGACGCGACGCCCCCCGAACAGGTGTAACGGTCGCGATCAAGCTCGAACAGTTGATTGGAAATGATGATCCCCGGGAAGTGGTCCTTGAGGGTTTCGATGTCTTCCCAGTGAATGGTGCAGCGATACCCCTTGAGCAACCCCGCACGGGCCAACCAGTAACTGCCCGTGCAAATGCCGCCCAGTACAACGTGCTCGTGCGCCAGTTTGCGCAGCCAATTGAGCAACGGACGACTGCTGAGGTGGGACACGATCGGATTGGCGCCTACCACCAGCAGGATGTCCAGCTTGGGGGCGTCTTGCATCGCGCAGTCCGGCAGAATGCGCATGCCATTGCTGGCGGTCACGGGTTCCAGGCCAGGGCCGATGATGAGGGTTCGAAACATGTCGCGGCGAGCAGCCATATTGGCCATGCGCAAGGTTTCAATCGTGGACGCAAAGCCAATGGTGGTGAAGTTTGGTATCACCAGTAAACCCACGGTTTTTGTGGGCGCATGACTGACCGCCGGATCTGCTACAGACCTTGCCATCTAACGTTTCCTCTTAACGATCCAGGACGCGTCTAGCGTCGGGGTTCCCGCAGCCCTCGCAGAACGTGCGCCATGACCGGGGCCGAGGCGTTTCTGCGCGAGGGGCGCAGTAAAGAGCAACAAAGCAATGCTCATGCCAGTGTGCCTGCATGATCCGGGTCAAGGGCGGCGGGTGCAAAAGCGGTTACAAGATCAGTGTGAGGAGTTCATAACAAAAAACGAGCACGGCCCGTGCCGAGGGGACCACCCCAAGCCGGTGCCTTAAAGGAATATCGCCATGGTTTTCAAGTTTGCGCGTCTGGCCACGGTCGGCCTGACGTTTCTTTACGCCTGCTACACGTCCGCCAGCGAGCCGATCCCGGCAACTGCCGCCGCTCAGCCTCCCGACCCCGATGTTGTGCAGCGCGGCCAGTACGTGGCGCAGCTCGGTGACTGTATTGCCTGCCACACCGCCAAGGGCGGGGCCGTCATGGCCGGTGGGCTGGAGCTGAAAACGCCCATGGGCACGATCTATTCCACCAACATCACGCCGGACCCCGAGACAGGGATTGGTCAGTACAGTTTTGAACAGTTTGACAACGTGATGCGTCAAGGCGTGACCCCGGCGGGCCAGAATCTCTACCCGGCCATGCCGTACCCGTCGTACGCCAAAATGAGTGATGACGACATGCGCGCGCTGTACGCGTACCTGTTGCAGGGCATGTCCCCCGTCAAACAGGCGAACCGTGAGTCCGACATGAGCTTCCCGTTCAATCAGCGCTGGGGCCTGACGCTGTGGAACTGGATGTTCGTCGACAACCAGCCGTTCACGCCTGACACATCCAGAAGCGAGGTCCTTAATCGCGGTGCCTACCTCGTTCAAGGGTTGGGGCATTGCGGATCGTGCCACACCCCGCGGGGGCTGGCGTTTCAGGAAAAAGCCCTCAGCGATGCGGGCAGCAGCGGCAAGCATTACCTGGCCGGGGAGACGGTTGAAGCCTGGCGGGCGTTGAGCTTGCGCAACCTGTGGACCGTAGAAGACACCGTGCAACTGCTCAAAACCGGGCAAAACCGTTTTGCGACGGTGTCAGGCAACATGGCGGACGTGATCCACCACAGCACCCAACATTTCAGCGAGGCGGACCTGACGGCGATTGCCAGTTACCTGAAGTCATTGCCCGCAGGCAAGGATGACTTGCCCATGCCGGCAGTGGCCCATGAGCCCGCCAAAGCGCCAGATACGCTGTTCACCACCCGGGGCGGCCTTGGTTACACGCAATTTTGCGCGGACTGCCATCGTCCGGACGGCGGCGGGGTCAAAGGCATGTTCCCACCGCTTAACGGCAACCCCGGCATCACGGCGGCCAACCCGACCTCCTTGCTGCATATCACCCTGACCGGCTGGCAAACCGCCGAGACTGCAACCCATCCGCGGGTCTGGACCATGCCCGGATTTGCCCGGCTGGCCGATGACGAGATTGCCGAGATCCTGAGTTTTGTACGCAGCAGTTGGGGCAATGACGCACCGGCGATCAACCCCGCGCAAGTGGCCAGCCTGCGCAAACAGTTGAACCCGGACACCGCGAACGCCTCGGCCTTTGTCACACCGCGCCTGGCCAACCTGCTGACAGCGTCGAATGCCGATCAAGTGGTGCGCGGCATGCGCCTGCACCTGCAAACCAAAGCCTTGTTACCGGACAACGTGGGCAATGCGCTGAACTGCACCAGTTGCCACTTGAACGCGGGCACGGTAGCGGACGGTTCGCCGTTTATTGGTGTCTCGGCATTCTTCCCCGGTTATGCGCCGCGCGCAGGCAAACAGATCACGCTGGAAGATCGCATCAATGGCTGTTTCCGTCGTTCCATGGACGGCAAGCCGCTGCCCGTGACATCCCCCGACATGCAGGCCATGGTCGCGTATTTTGACTGGATGAAAATGAACACGGCGCCCGGCGATAAGGTGGCGGGGCGAGGGGTGGGCAAGGTTGATCCGGCGATCCAGCCTGACCCTGCCAACGGCAAAGCGGTCTACGCCCAGCAATGCGCGGTGTGTCACGGCGATCAGGGCCAAGGTTTGAAACACGCTGACGGCAGCTTTATCTTCCCGCCGTTATGGGGCGAGGAGTCCTTCAACATCGGCGCCGGTATGGCGCGTACCTACACCGCTGCGGCGTTTGTCAAACGCAACATGCCGATTGGGTTCCATGAGCGGTTCCCGTTGGGGCAGGGTGGGTTGTCGGATCAGGACGCAGTGGATGTGGCGGAGTATTTCTCCCATCAGCCGCGGCCGGACTTCCCGGACAAGGTCAAGGACTGGCCTAATGGCGGCAAGCCTGCGGATGCGCGGTATTAAGCTCAACACGGCCTCACCCCGAGCCTCTTCCTCAGGAAGAGTGCCGGGGTGAAGCTGGAACGGTCACTCACACATGCGGGTTACCGTGTTTAACCTGCGGGCTGGCATATTGCGGTTTCAGCCCGCCCTGACTGTCGAGCAGCCACGCATCCATCACCTGGCGCACCACCGGCCCTGCAACACGGCCACCCGCTTCGCCGTTTTCGATCATTACCGAGATCACGATCTGCGGGTCTTCAGCCGGGGCAAACCCCACAAACAAGGCGTTGTCGCGGTTGCGTTCAGCGGTTTTCAAGCGGTTGTAACGCTCACCTTGCTTGATCGCCACCACTTGCGCCGTACCGCTCTTGCCGGCAATCCGGTATTGCGCGCCGGCTGCTGAAGCACGGGCGATACCCCGCGCATCGTGCATCACCAGTTGCATGGCATGGTTGACCTGGTCCCATTCTTTGGGGTCATGCAGCACGATATCGGGCATCGGGTGTTCATCCACCGGGGGCGCGCCGTCGATGGTGCGTGCCAGATGCGGGCGGTTCCACACACCTTTATTGGCAATCAGCGCAGTGGCCTGTGCCAGCTGCAAAGGCGTGACCTGCATGTAGCCCTGACCAATTCCCAAGATCACCGTTTCGCCCGGGAACCAGGCTTGGCGCCGGGTCGTGCGTTTCCATTCACGCGACGGCATGAGGCCAGACGATTCTTCGAACATATCCAGCGACACTTTCTGCCCCACGCCAAACATCGACAAATAGTCGTGCATGCGGTCAATGCCCAGTTTTGACGCGAGATCATAGAAGTACGTGTCGTTTGAACGCATGATTGCAGCATTCAAGTCCACCCAACCATCACCGCTGTGGTTCCAGTTGCGGTACTTGTGATCGACGTTCGGCAGTTGGAAATAGCCGGGGTCGAACACCCGGGTAGAGGCCGAAATCACACCACTGTCGAGTCCGGCGATAGCGACTTCAGGCTTGATGGTCGAGCCAGGCGCATACAGGCCGCGCAGTGCCCGGTTGAACAAGGGTTTGTCGATGGAATCGCGTAAACCGGAATAGTCTTTGGTGCTGATGCCGGTGACGAACAGGTTGGGGTCGAAACTTGGTTTGCTCACCATTGCCAACACTTCACCGGTTTTCGGGTCAATGGCGATGATCGAGCCTCGGCGGTCGCCAAGGGCTGCTTCGGCTGCTTGCTGCAACTTGATGTCGAGGCTGAGCACAATGTTCTTGCCAGGCACCGCATCGGTGTGGCGCAGCACCCGCATGACCCGACCCTGGGCATTGGTTTCGACTTCTTCAAAGCCGACTTTGCCGTGCAGCTCCGGTTCGTAAAAACGTTCAATACCTGTCTTGCCAATCGACTGCGTGCCCCGGTATTCGGTGGGGTCCAGTTGCTTGGTTTCTTTCTCGTTGATGCGCCCAACATAACCCACCGAATGCGCAAAATGATCGCCCTGAGGGTAGTGGCGGACAAACTGCGCCTCCACATCGATACCCGGCAAGCGGTACTGATTGACGGCCAGCAGCGCGATCTGTTCTTCCGTCAAGTCGTAAAGCAGGGTGGACGGGTCGAACGGGTGACGTGCCTGTTTCATCGCTTTGGCAAATACGGCGCGCTCTTCGTCGGGCAAATGCAGGATGCTGATCACTGAATCCAGCACCTTGCTGGTATCGCCCGCACGTTCGCGGGTCAGGGTCATGTTGAAACTGGGCTGGTTATCGGCAAGCAACACGCCATTGCGGTCATAGATAAAGCCGCGTTCGGGCGGGATCGGCAACACATGCACGCGGTTGTTTTCGGAAACAGTGGAGTTGTAGTCGAACTCGGTGACTTGCAGGAAATACATCCTGCCCACCAGCGCGCAACTGATCGCCAGTACCAATGCAGCGCACGCGATAAGTCTTTTATTGACCAGCCGTTTCTCGGTGTCGTGATCTTTGAGCGGGATCGGCTCGGGCATGGTTGGGGTGCCTCACATCAAAAAACGGAAATGCAGCCGCCTGCGCAAGGTGCGGCAGGCGGCGAAAAGTCGGCGCACACCTTACCAGCACGTTGGGTATTAATCCGCTTTGCAACATGAAACTCGACAGGCTGTGTGTACGGGCGCGCACCGCTGCCAGCCTACAGCCGAAAAACGGCGTGCCCCCGCAACAGCGTCAAGTCAATGCACGATTTGCGCAAGAAAGGCCTTGGCCCGGGGGCTTTTCGGTGCGTTGAAGAAGTCGTTGGGCGGCGAGTCTTCGATGATCATGCCGCCATCCAGGAACAACACGCGTTCGGCCACTTGCCGCGCAAACCCCATTTCGTGGGTCACGCAGAGCATGGTCATGCCGCTGCCCGCCAGGTTGACCATGACGTCGAGCACTTCACTGACCATTTCCGGGTCCAGCGCGGACGTCGGTTCGTCAAACAGCATGATTTTCGGTTCCATGCACAGGGCGCGGGCAATAGCGACGCGTTGCTGCTGGCCCCCCGATAATTGGCTGGGGTATTTATCGGCCTGGCTGGCAATGCCGACTTTGTTCAGGAAGTGCTGGGCCAGTTCAACCGCTTTTTTGCGCGACAGACCGCGTACTGACATGGGCGCCAGGATGCAGTTATCGAGCACGCTCATGTGGGGGAAGAGGTTGAAGTGCTGGAACACCATGCCGATTTCACTGCGCACCCTGGCGGCTTCACGGGTGGTGTGGGACAAGTCGGTGTTGTTGATCAGGATGCTGCCTTTTTCAGCGATTTCCAGCCGGTTGATGCAGCGGATCAAGGTGGACTTGCCTGAACCCGACGGGCCGCACAGGACGATGCGCTCGCCTTCGCGGACTTTCAGGTCGATGCCTTTGAGGACATGAAAGGCGCTGTAGTACTTGTTCAGGCCAGCGATGTCTACGACTACCTTTCGGGTGTCCGATGAGGGAGACACGGGCGTGTGAACGTAAGCAGGTTGTGCATGCATTGTGTGTCTCCAGTAATCAGTAAAAGCGCTCGGCGCTGTAGGGTGTCGGGTCGGTGAAGGGATATTCGCCGGTCATCATTTCTGCCAGCAGGCGTCCGCTCACGGGGCCAAGGGTGAGGCCGTGGTGGGCATGCCCAAAGTTGAACCACAGGCCTTTATGGCGCGAGGCCGGGCCAATCACGGGGCACATGTCCGGCAGGCAGGGGCGGCGGCCCAGCCACGGTTCGGCGTCCAGGCGCTCGCCCAGCGGGTAAAGGCGCCGGGCGCGTTCTTCGCAACGGCGCAGCTGGATTTCGTTGATCGGGTCATCGCTGTCGGCAAATTCGATGCCGGTGGTCAGGCGTATTCCGCCCACCATCGGCGCCAACACATAGCCGCCCACCGAATCCAGAATCGGGTGTTGCATGGTGTGGCCGTCTTTCGCGGCGTAGTGCATGTGGTAGCCGCGCTTGATTGCCAGCGGAATTGGGTAGCCAAGCGGTTCAAATATGTCCCGCGCTTGAGGCCCCAAAGTGACCACGGCTTCGTTGGCCACGATCAGCCCCTTATGGCTGTCAGCCTGCCACTGGCCGGCGGTCGGGCGCAGGCTGGTGGCGTCACCGATGACGAAGGTCCCGCCGCGCTTGATGAACAGTTCAGCGTAACCACGGGTCAGTCCGCCCGGATCGCTGACCGTTTTGGGGTCGAGCCAGTGAATACCGCCGATCACGTCCTCGTGCAAGCCCGGTTCCAGTGCATGCACCTCGGCCTGCCCGAGCACCCGGTAGTTGAGCGTGTATTCGAGCAATGCAGCGGCATCGCGCTGGGCTTTGTCGAAGTCGTCTCGGGTGCGGTAAACCTCTACCCAGCCGCTGTCTTTGATCAGGCCGGTCATGCCCGCAGGCCCGGCCAGCGCGTCGTGCTCGGTGACGCAGCGCTCGATCAGCGGCAACATGGCGCGGGTGGCCTTTGCCAGCCCTTTGGCCCCGGATTGGCGCCAATACTGCATCAGCCAGGGACCGGCCTTGGGCAGGTGCTTGAGGCTGTAGCGCACATCGGATTGTTGATTAAGGCCATAGCGCAGCAAGCGTGAGATTTCTCGCGGGAACGAGTAAGGAATCACGCTGGCACGTTCGATCAACCCGGCATTGCCGTGGCTGGTTCCGCAACCGGGCTGGGCCCGGTCAAGTAACACCACGTTGCGCCCTCGGGCCTGGAGTTGCAGCGCGGTACTGACGCCGACGATGCCGGCTCCCAGAACAATGGTGTCGCAATGCATAGTCAAATCCTTGAAACGGGGGGCCGTGTTTGCAGCCCGGACAATGGGCTTACTGCAAATGACGGCCGAGTCGACCTTCGATCAGTTTCAGGCTGCGGCGCACCACTTCCACGATCACCAGATACAGCACGGCGGCCCACAGGTAGACCTGAAAGTCGAAGCTGCGCGAGAACACCATTTTGGTCACGCCCATCAGGTCATAGATGGTGACAAGCGAGGCAATGGCGCTGGCTTTGATCATCAGGATCAGTTCGTTGCCCAGCGGGCCGATGGCCACCAACAGCGATTGCGGCAATACGATTTTGCGAAAGGTGGTCCAGCGCGACAGGTTCAAGGCTTTGCAGGCTTCACGCTGGCCCTGGGCTACGGACAGAATGGCGCCGCGCAGAATCTCGGCCTGGTAGGCCGCGGTGTTGAGGGTGAACGCCAGCAGGGTGCACAGCCAGGCGTCACGGAAGAACCACCAGAGCCCGACGTCTTGCCACACGCTTTTGAATGAGCCAAGCCCGTAGTACAGCAAGAACAGTTGCGCCAGCAGCGGTGAACCCCGGAAGAAGTACACGTAGGCACCGGTAAAACTGCGCAGAAAGCGGCTGTTCGACAGGCGACCCAAGGCAATCAACAAACCGAGCAGGGCGCCCAGGGTGAAGGAAATGCCCACCAGTTTGCAGGTCACCCACAAGCCGTCAATAAAGCGCGGGCCGTAGCGTTCCAGCAAGTCGGGGCTGAGCAACAGGTTTTGCAGGTCCGTCAGGCTCATGGCTGCACGCTCCGCTGATGACGATTGAAATGGCGCTCCAGGTAGGCAAACAGGCGGCCGGAAATCGCCGAGAAGAACAGGTAGATGAAACACGCCACGCTGTAGAACAACATCGGTTCCTTGGTCACGCTCACCGCCAGGTTGGTCTGACGCATCAAGTCGACCAGGGCGATGGTCGATACCAGCGAGGTGTCCTTGAGCAGTGACAGCCAGTTATTGGACAAACCGGGCAAGGCGATGCGCGCCAGTTGCGGCAGCACCACTTTGCGAAACGTTGTGAACGGCGAAAGGCCCAGCGCCGAGGCGGCTTCAAATTGACCTTTTGGAATGGTTTTAAAGGCACCCAGCCAGATTTCGCTGGAGAACGCTGCAAACACCAGGCTGAAGGCAATCATCGCCGCCACGAAGGTGTTGATTGTGAACTGCGTGTCGTACCCCATCAGCGCAAGGATTTTTTGCGCGGCGATCTGGCAGCCGTAGTAAATGATCAACAGCGTGAGCAGTTCCGGCAGCCCGCGAAACACGGTGGAAAATGTCGTCGCCCAAGCGCGCATCCAGCGATTTTTGGAGCGCGCGGCCACCGCCACGAACAGGCCCAGTGGTAAACCGATGGGCAGGCAGCTCAACGCCAGGGCGATGGTGACCAGCGACCCGGCGAGCAGCGCCGAGCCCCAGCCGCCACTGGCAAAGGAAAGCAATGAAAGTTGATCGAGCATGCTCCAGTCCCCGGACAAATTCGGGCCGATATTGAGCCGCTGCGCACACTGGGCGCGCAGGGCAAGGCGTTAGGCAGGCTGCCCTCAAACGAGGGCGGACAGGTTAATAAATGTCGAAGTCGAAGTACTTGCTGGAGATCTTTTTGTAGGTGCCGTCAGCGACGATCTCGTCCAGCGCCTTGTTGAAGCGCTCGCGCAAGGCGTTGTCTTCTTTGCGCACGGCAATCGCGGCGTCGGCCAGCGTGCCGTTAACGTCGCCAATGATCTTGCAGCAGTCCTTGCCGGTTTTATTGACCCATTCCAGCAACGGGAATTTGTCCGCAATCACCACATCGACCCGCTCATTGGCCAGTTCACTGTTGGCTTCGTCGAGGGTCGGATACAACTTCAGGTCGGCGTCCTTGTAATGCTCTTCGGCATAAATGCTCTGTGTCGCGGCGCTTTGCGCACCGACGGTTTTGCCTTTGAAGTCACTTTGCGCATCGGTGATGTCCGAATCTTTCGGGACGGCAATTGACAGCGGGGTGCGGTAGTAATGATTGGTGAACGCGATTTTTTGCTTGCGCTCATCGTTGACGATCATCGACGCCACAATCGCGTCGTATTTTTTCGCCATCAGGCCGGCAATGATGCCGTCCCAGTCCTGTGCCACCAGGGTGCAGTCGGCTTTCATGCGTTCGCAGACGGCCATCGTGATGTCGACGTCAAAGCCATGCAGCTTGTTGTCCGAGTCCACGTAGTTAAATGGAGGGTAGGCGCCTTCCGTGGCGATTGTCAGTTTGTCGGCCTGAGCGTTGGACGCTACGGCTACAACCATTGCACATGCACTTGCAAAGCGAATGACGTTTTTCATCTAGCACCTCGTTTTATTGTTTTGTGCCGGGTGAGGAGGTGTAGCCCACGAACTCGTTGTGCAAGGCCGCGGTTGCCTCAAGACGTTTTTCGACGTCCGGTCCCAGTTGTTTGCAGACTTCATTAATCAACAGGTGCACCAGCGACAGCATGGCCGCCGTGGATTCCCAGAACAGGTTGAATTCGGTCGGTACGCGAAACACTTCATCGGCGTACTGGTCGGCCCAGTCGCAGAAGGTGTCCGTGACCAGCGTCACCGGGATACCGGCTTCGCGGGCCTTGCGGCACAGGTGCTGGGCGTGGCGCGAATAACGCCGTGCCTCGAATATCACCAGTGCACAGTCGTTGTCGGGGCATAACAGGACATCGGCGTAATGCCCGGCCGCACCGTCCACCAGGTGCACGCCGTCGCGGAGGTATTGCAGCAAATGCACCATCGAGGCCGCGATGCCGCGCTCGGTTTGAAAACCGGCGACAAACACTTTGCGGCGTGTGGCCAGGCGCTGACTGACGGTTTGCCACGCGGGGGTCAGGCTGTATTCGTAGACCTTGACCAGTGCACCGACTTCCAGCTCGAAGCTGCGCGGGAGCGCCTGCGGGCTTTGGCTTGATTGTTGGCGGAATTCTTGCAGGCGATCACCGACCAGCCAGGGGCCATCCCCCAGGTCGTCTTTAAGGTCGTTTTTCAGTTCTTTGAAATGGCTGTAACCCAGCGCCCGGCAAAAACGCCCGACACTGGACTCGCTGACACCCAGCTTGCCGGCAATGTCAGCAGCCGTTTGAAAAGGCAGCTCGTAGAGGTTGGCCAGCATGTAACTGGCAATCGCCCGACCCGATGGGGCGGCGGTTGACAGGCTGCTTTCGAGGCGTTGTTTGATCGACTGACTCACGGCTGCTGTTCCTGTTTTTATTTCAGCGCGTTGCAGAAAGTGAATGTTTTCTGTCATTAAGTCAACAATTGACAGATATCTGTCATCGCCGGATAGTTACCCACGACAATAACAACGAGATTGGAGCACACCGCATGTCTCAGTCCGACGCTTCCCCGCAGGCCGTTGAATCGCTGTCACTGGATCAATTGACCGCCTTGCTGCAACAGATTTTTGAGCGCCACGGCACCTCTGGCACCGTGGCCAGGGTGCTGGCTGATAACTGCGCACGAGCCCAGCGCGACGGTTCCTACAGCCACGGTGTGTTCCGCATTCCTGGCTATTTGTCTTCGCTGGCCAGTAATTGGGTCGATGGGCAGGCAACCCCCAAGGTTGAAGATGTCGCGTCGGGTTTTATCCGGGTGGATGCGGCCAATGGCTTCGCTCAACCGGCATTGGCCGCCGCTCGCTCCTTGCTGGTCGAAAAAGCCCGCAGCGCCGGAATTGCGGTACTGGCCATTCGCAACTCGCACCATTTTGCGGCGCTTTGGCCGGACGTTGAGCCGTTCGCTGAAGAGGGGCTGGTGGCATTGAGCGTGGTCAACAGCATGACGTGCGTAGTGCCCCATGGCGCGCAAAAACCCTTGTTTGGCACCAACCCGATTGCCTTCGCCGCGCCCCGGGCCGATGACCATCCCATTGTCTTTGATCTGGCCACCAGCGCCATTGCTCATGGCGATGTGCAAATTGCGGCGCGTAAAGGCCACGACCTGCCGGCGGGTATGGGTGTTGATCGCCTGGGTGAGCCCACGCAGGACCCGAAGGCCATTCTCGACGGCGGGGCCTTGCTGCCGTTTGGCGGGCATAAAGGCTCGGCGCTGTCGATGATGGTGGAGTTGCTCGCGGCGGCGTTGACCGGCGGCAATTTCTCGTTCGAGTTTGACTGGTCTAAACACCCCGGCGCGCAAACGCCATGGACCGGCCAGTTACTGATCGTGATTGACCCGAGCAAATCCGGGGGCAACAGTTTTGCCGGGCGCAGCGCTGAACTGGTGCGCCAGATGCACGCGGCAGGCCTTGAGCGGCTGCCCGGCGATCGTCGGTTCAAGACGCGCGCCCAGTCGCTCAAGCAAGGCATACCGCTGGCTGTGGAGGAACTCGCCAGGTTGCAGGCATTGGCGCAGTAACTACCCGTCACGTGTTCGAGGTAACGAGGTTGCTGGCTTGAGGCAGCCTCATGCCTGGAATCAGGAAAACAACTGGCGTATCAGATTGGGCGTGCAACCGGTCCAGCGCTTGAGCGAGCGCCGGAAGTTGGCCGGGTCGCTGAAATTCAGGTAGCGCGCCACGTCTTCGTTGCTCATTCCTTTGATTTGATACAGGTACAGCGCCATGTGTTTGCGCGCTTGATCCTGTTGCGCCTGAAAGTGTGTGCCGTGTTTATTCAGTTTGCGTTTGAGGGTGGCCTGGCTCATGCCCAGGGTTTGGGCGGTGAGTTCCAGGCTCGGCGCACGGTGCGCGTTTTCGCGCAAATACACGTATAAACGGTCAAGCAAACTGGTGCTGAACCCCAGGCCGTCGAGTTCGCGCTGCGCGTGTTGCAACGCCACTTGCCGTGCAATGGCCGAGGCGTTGGGCCATGGCCGGGTGAGGCACTCCCGGGGGATGCGCATCATGTCCAACTGGCAGCCAAACTGGCTGTTCTCGCCCAGATGCACCCAGTATTGCTCTACATAGCGGGGTTCGGCATGGTTGAAGCGGCATTCCCAGGGCAGCCGTTCGCCACTGAGCCACTGACTCATGGCCACTAGCGCCGTCATGCTGGCTTCCAGCACAAACCGTGCTTGCTCCTGGGCGCCGCTGCTGTCGAGCCAATACACATAGGCGTAGTGATCGTCGAGTATCAGTCGCGGCGTCAGCAGCGGGCTGAGCAGGGCGCGATGGTGGATTACGGTTTCAAGCGCTTGATGCAGATTGGGCGCCTGTTGCAGGGCGTGGCTGGCAGGCCCGTAATGCCCCGGCAACAAGCGCTGGCCGAACAGAAAACTGCTGTCGTCAGCGTCCAGCAGGCGACGGGCATTGCCGATCAGGCTGAAAAACTGCTGCGGGCTGACACAGGTCGTGCCTGCCAGAACGTCTTCGTAAAACAGCCCGGTGCCGCGTAGCAGACGATGGCTGTCGATGTCCCGCGACAGTGCCAGATCAATCAGCGTTGCGGGCTGGTAATGCCCAGGTATAAAACGCGTGTCGGCTTCGTACCATCCGCCGGGCCGGCTCATGCGCGCTTGATCCTCGGTGGTTTGGCGCGGGCCAGTGCCAGGTTCAGGCGTTTGAGCAGGGCGTCCGGTGTTTCGTCGACCGCCATTACCACCGCAGTGCTCGCGCACAGGTAGACCCGTTCGCCCTGTAAACGGGTTTTATGCGCCAGACTTTGCACTGCCTGCTCCATTTCCAGTGCCAGCAGGCGCCCCTGACTTTCGCCGGTATTGGGCAATACCATCACAAAGCGATCCCCGGCCAGACGGCACAGCAGGTCGTGACGGCGCAGGTTGAGCAGCAACAATTGGCTGATGGCTTGCAGCACGGCGTCGCCTTCAGCGTGGCCGTATTGCTGATTGATCGCGGCGAAGTGGTCGAGGTCGAGCGCCAGCAGCGACAATGGCTGCTGGTGCTCAAGGCTTTGGCTCAGGCAGTCGTTGACCTGACGCTTGAGGTAATCGGCGCCACCCAGCGGCGTCAGCTTGTCAAACAGGCGATGTTCCCGGAATACCCGCTCGCGTTTCTCCATTTGCTGGCTGATGGCCAACTGTTCGCGGTGCCAGTGGAACAGGCCGATGGTCAACAGGACCATGCCCACCGGCATCGGTGCTGACTCCAGCCAGTGATCCCAGCCGATGTGTTTGGGCAGGCGGATAAACTCGTCGAGCACATCGATCCACCACGAGAAAAACATGAAGCACAAACCGCTGGCCAGGTAGTTGGTGACACGTCCGGCAGGACGGCTTTTGAGTACCAGTGCGAGCCAGAACAGCATGAACAGCGCCGTCCCGCCTTCGCCGAGGATGTCCAGCCATTGCCACTCACTGACCGGTTTTGCGGTGCCGAAAGCCAGGTTGAGCAGCAAGCCGATGTTGGCCCCCAGCACCAGCAAGGTGAGTTTCCAGCGATGGTGTTTAAGCACGTTTAACCCGCTCATATGTGTTCTACCAAAACGTAGTGCCGGTCAGCAGACCAGAGCAATGTGACAACGGTATGACGGGTGCGCCGGGTCGAATCAGCTCAGAGGTGTTGCAAGAAATTTCTTTAAACAACAGCGTTTGCAGTGGCTGTCGAGCCGCGCGCGGGTGGCGCCGTTAGTGTGATGAGGTCAGCACAGGGGCTTGGCCTTGACCGCAGCCTCGTACCTGAACAGCAACACCGCACCGCGTGAGGTCAAATCAGCTCATTTCGTCACTCATCTGCGCCCAAACCCGCTGATTTCGGGGTGTTGCGCCACCCCCTGTCACAGCACTGTCATTCGCGGTGCCTAGTTTTCGCTACCAATTGCCGGGCCACTTGCCCGGCCGGTCGCGGGACGCTGGGGGAGCACAAGCATGTACAAGTGTCGCAGTAAGGCACAGTGGTTCGGGTTTACAGTCAGTGCGCTGGCTATAGCGATTGCCAGTGAACGCCTGAGCGCAGCCGACGCGGCTGCCACAGGTGCTACTGAGCATGTGGAAGTGGTCGGGCAGGCCGCGAGCATCGATCAGGCGCTCAAGGAACAACGTCACTCGGACAACATCGAGAGCGTGGTGCACGCCGACGGCGTGGCGCAGTTGCCCGACGCCAACGTCGCTGAAGCCGTGCAGCGCTTGCCGGGCATCAGTGTCGAGCGCGATCAGGGGGAAGGGCGTTTTGTCAGCGTGCGCGGTCTGGGGCCAGACCTCAACAGCGTGACCATTAACGGCACGCTTGTGCCTTCGCCGGAGAGCGCGCGCCGGGCGGTGGCGCTGGATGTACTGCCATCCGAACTGGTGCAATCGCTGTCAGTGATCAAAACCCTGACCCCGGACATGGATGCCAACTCGTTGGGCGGCACGGTGGACGTACAAAGCCTGTCGGCGTTCGACCACAAAGGGCTGTTTTACACCGGCAGCAGTGAGGCCGGTTATAACAAGAACACCCACCAGACCAGTCCCGAGTTTTCGGGGGCGATCAGTGATCGTTTCAGTCTGGGTGACGGCATTGATAACTTCGGTGTGGCCGCTGCCCTGAGCTGGAACAAACGGGACTTTGGTTCGGATAACGTCGAAACCGGCGGCGCATGGGACTTCAACAACGGCGCCCGGCTCAACAGCTTCGAGCAGCGCGTGTACGACATCAGCCGTGAACGCACCGGCGGCGGGTTGAACTTCGACTACAAGCCCGATGACGACACCCAACTGTACCTGCGCACGCTTTACAGTCGTTTCAAGGACACTGAAACCCGTAACGCCACCAGCATCGAATTCGACAAACCACAGGCGGCGGGTGAGTTGGGCAAGGCCAAAGCCAAGCGCAAGCTCAAGCAGCGCGAAGAAACCCAGGAAATTCAGTCTTACGTGTTCGGTGGCGAACGCATGATGGGCTTATGGACCCTCAGCGGGCAGGCGGGTTACAGCACGTCCAGTGAAGACAGTCCGGGGCACATCGCGGGCGCCACGTTCAAAGGCAACTCCAGCTTCCCCGACAGCGGCTTTTACGGCACTGAAAAGCCGCGGCCGATTATTGGCACAGGGTTTTATGACCCGTCCAACTTCACCCTCGACAAAGTCGACTGGGAAGAGCAGGACACCCGGGACACCGAGAAAAACCTTCGCCTCGATCTGGCCCGTGACTACGACGTTCAGGGGTATGCCTCGCAGGTCAAGTTTGGCGGCAAGGTCAGCCGCCGCCACAAGGACAATGACCTCAATGCCTGGGTTTACAAAGATTTCGATGACGCCGGTTTTAACGACGCGCAGTTGAACTTGACCCAGTTCGACAAGGGCAATGTGCATTATCAACTGGGCCAGTTCGGTCCTGGCATCAGCGGGGGGGCGATCAAAGACCTGATTGGCGGCCTTAACCCCGGCGATTACTACGATGCACAGGAGTCGCGGGCCAATGACTTCAGCATGCGCGAAGACATCAACGCCGGGTACGTGATGAACACCCTCGATATTGACGATTGGCGTTTTATCGCCGGCATGCGCTACGAGGGCACGCAATTCGAAGCCAAAGGCACGGGCGTGCGCGATGGTGCCTTTGAAGCGCAGGACACAAAACGCGATTACCACCACTGGTTACCGGGGCTGCACGCACGCTATCAACTGGATAAAAACACCCAGTTACGGGCCGCATGGACTAATGCTGTGGTACGCCCGACCTTCGGCCAACTGGCGCCGGGGTTTGTGATCGAGGATGACGAAGCCAGTTTCGGCAACCCGAACCTCAAGCCGCTGGAATCGAGCAACTTCGACCTCGGCATCGAGCATTACATGGGGCAGGCGGGCACGGTGTCGGCGTTCCTCTTCTATAAAGACATCAAGAACTTTGTCTACAACAACGACCTGGCGGGCAGTGGTGAGTGGGCCGACTTCACGCAAGCGCACACCTACGCCAATGGCGACAGCGCCAAGCTGTACGGACTGGAGTTGGCCTATTCGCAGAAGTTTGACTGGCTGCCTGCGCCGTGGAATGGCCTGTTGCTCGGCGCCAACACCACCTTCAGCCGCTCCAGCGCCAGCATTGAAGGGTTCGATCAGGCCGCCGGGCTAAACCGCAAACGCGACATCGACTTGCCCAACCAGTCCGACACCGTGGGCAACCTGATGCTCGGGTGGGAGGACGACGCGCTCAGCTTGCGCCTGTCTGCCAACTACAAGTCGCAGTACCTCTATGAACTGGCGGGGATCAGTGACAAAGCCCACGACCTGCATGTCGATGCGCAAACCTTTGTCGATTTCAGTGCCCGTTATTCGCTGACCAAAAACCTGCAAGTCAGCTTTGAGGCGCAGAACCTCACCGACCAGCCTTACTTCGTCTACAGCGGCAACCGTCGTTACAACAACCAGTACGAAGAGTATGGGCCGACCTATTCGCTGGGCCTGACGTTCACCCATTTTTAAAGGCGGCCCGAGCGGGCCAGTAGAAGGAATTTCCAATCATGGGTTTTATCCGTAAACCGTGTCTGTTGCCGATCCTGGCATGCCTCAGCGCCGTCACGGCGCAGGCCGCTCCTGAGATCGCTGCGCCGACCCTGCAACCGTGGGGGCAGGGCAAAGCCCAGGCGCTGGGTTTTGCCGCCGGGGACCAGCGGCTGACCGTGAGCAAGCGTGACGGGGTGTTGCTGCTCGACGCACAGGGCAAAACCCTGAGCCACGCCGCGGGTGCTTTCGCCTCGCTGGACAGCCGTGCGTTGGGCGATCAGGTACTGGTTGCCAGCCATGACGAGAAAAAACAGCAAGTGGCGTTGTTCAGCCTCGACCCGCGCAGCCATGAGTGGCAGGCACCGGTCTACTTGCCGCCCCGTGAGTACGCCGTCAACGGCGTGTGCCTGTACCGCGACGAGGCAAGCAATGTCTACCTGTTCACGGTGGGTGAAGAGGGCAAGGGCGAGCAATGGCTGGTGGCTGCTGAGCGCAAACGACTGGCCGAGCCACGCTTGGTGCGCAGCCTGCCGTTACCGCCGAATGCTGAGTTCTGTCAGGTCGACGATGCCGGGCAACAGTTGTTCGTGAATGAAGAAAAAGTCGGCTGGTGGGTGTACCCGGCCCACGCCGAGGCCGATGCCTCGCGGGTGCCGGTGGCGCTGATCGAGCCCTTTGGTGAGGTGAAAAAAGCGGCCGGGGCCATGGCGCTGGTGCCGGGCGGGATGCTTGGCCTGGACCCGAAAGCGGCGCAACTGCATCTCTACCAGCAGCAAGGGAACGGTTGGTCGCCGGTGGCCCGATTGCCACTGGGCACGCTGAAAGAGCCGGAACACTTAGCGGTGCGCCAAACGCCTCAGGGGTTGCAAATGCTGGTTCAGGACGACAGTAACCAACAGGTCTACCAGGGGCTGTTGGACTGGAAGCCGACCCCGGCCCGTTCCACTGCAGTAATGCCTGTTATCAAACCCGTGGTGCAAACCGAGCCGGTGGTCAGTCAGGGCGATGCAGCGGATGACCCGGCCATTTGGGTTAACCCGCAAAATCCGGCAATGAGTCGGGTGTTGGGCACCAATAAAAAGAACGGCCTGGAGGTGTATGACCTGCAAGGGCAGCGGGTCCAGCACCTTGAAGTCGGGCGCCTGAATAACGTCGACGTGCGCCCCGGTTTTACGTTGGGTGAGCGCACCGTGGACCTGGCAGTGGCGAGCAACCGAGACCACAACAGCCTGAGCGTATTTAGCATCGACCGTACCACGGGTGAGGTGCGTGCAGTGGGCGAGGTGCCGACGCCGGTCAAGGACATCTACGGCTTATGCCTGTTCAAGGCGCCGGGGGGCGAAATCTACAGTTTCGTCAACGACAAGGACGGCACGTTCGTACAGCACCGCCTGAGCGCCCACGGCGATCAGGTGCAAGGCGAGCTGGTCCGGCAGTTCAGCGTCCAGACCCAACCTGAAGGCTGTGTAGCGCACGACCAACAGCAACGGTTGTTCGTGGGCGAAGAGGATGTGGCCGTGTGGGCTGTGGATGCGCGTCCCGATCATCCCGCCACGTTGACCCGCGTGATCAGCGTTGGTGATCAGGTGCACGACGACATCGAAGGGCTGGCGCTGTATCAGACCGCCAAGCAGGCCTATCTGGTGATCTCCAGCCAGGGCAATGACAGTTATGTGGTGTTGGATGCGGCGCCGCCTTACGCCGTTCGCGGCGCCTTTCGTGTGGGCGTCAATGCCGAAGCCGGAATTGACGGCGCGTCTGAAACGGATGGTCTTGACGTGACCTCGGCCAGCCTTGGCGGCCCGTTTGCCCAGGGCATGCTGGTGGTGCAGGACGGCCGCAAGCGTATGCCGGAGCAAAGCCAGAACTACAAGTACATCCCGTGGGCCGAGGTGGCCAAGACCCTTAATTTGCCTTGAGCCGGTTGTCATCAACCGGTCACTGCAGTGGTTTTGAATTTTATCTGTGCGCCACTCCCGCAGAGCGGCGCCGTCTTGAGCAAGGAGTCAGGTATGCAAGCGACTATGGAACAGATGACGATGTGGGGTTTGATCAGCGACGCGAGTCTGTTGGTCAAAGGGGTCATGCTGGTGTTGTTTCTGGCGTCTGTGCTGAGCTGGTTTTTGATCGTGCGCCGCAGTGTCATTTTGCGCCGCAGTGAACGGGACATGGACGCTTTTGCTGAGCGCTTGCGCAGTCAGGGCGAGCTGAACGCGCTGTACCGCGAGAGCCGCGACAATCGCCACGAAGATGCCGGTGCCGAACAGGTGTTTGCGGCGGCCTATAGCGAGTACGCGCAGCTTAAACAACAACCGGGGATTGATCCTGACGGGGTGATGCAGGGGATCGAACGCGCATTGTACGTAGCGATTGCCGAGCAGGAAGTGCGCCTTGAAAAGGGCTTGCAGTTCCTCGCGACGGTGGGCTCGGTCAGCCCGTACATCGGTCTGTTTGGCACTGTGTGGGGGATCATGAACGCTTTCATCGGCTTGTCTCAGGTGCAGCAGGCCACATTGTCCACTGTGGCGCCAGGGATTGCCGAAGCCTTGATTGCCACCGCGATTGGCCTGTTTGCGGCGATTCCGGCGGTGATTGCCTATAACCGTTTTTCATCCCGTGGCCAGACCCTGCTCACCCGCTATTACAGCCTCGGCAATGAAGTTCAAATGCGCCTGTACCGTGGCCTGCATGCAGGCGCGCGGAACATGGCGGCAGTCGCCTGACAGGGAGTTGGATCATGCTCGCTCGACCACAGCGTAAACACGGGCCCAAGGCCGAAATGAACGTCGTGCCGTATATCGACGTGATGCTGGTATTACTGGTGATCTTTATGGTGACGGCACCGATGCTGACCCAAGGGGTAAAAATTGAACTGCCGAAGGTGGCCAGCGAGGCGTTGGTCAATGATAAGCAGCAGACGATCCTGACGTTATCCGTGAAGGCCGACGGCGGGTACTACTGGAACCTGGGCAGTGAACTGGACACCAAAAACCAGACGGACAGCGCCGTCAACCTTGACGAGTTGCAGGCCAAGATTGGTCTGGTGGTGGCGCAAAACGGTGACACTCAGGTGTATATCCGCGCCGACAACGAGGCCGGTTACGGCAGCGTGGTCAAGGCAATGGCTGCCTTGCAACAGGGGGGTGTGAGCAACCTGGGGCTGGTGACCGAGGCGCCGCAATGAACGCCGCCGTGATGGGAAGCCCGGTGTCGCAGACTCAGTCCATGTCGTGGGGGCGACTGTGGCGTAACGCCCAGGCGTGGGCGGTAACGGTTGCGCTGCACGGGGCAGTGGTGGCGTTGTTGGTGGTCGGCTGGACGCTGCAACAGCCACCCGTGAGCGCGCCATCGGTGCTCAAGACGCGCTTGATTACCTTGCCTGCCGAGCGGGCGATCGCGCCAGCGCCGCAGCCGTTACCTGTGACGCAACAGCCGCCTGTGATCGAGGCTAAACCCGAGGTTAAACCTGTGCCGGTCGACCCACAGATTCAGGCGCGCAAACTTGAACAGGCTGCTTTGGCGCGCAAACGTGTTGCCGAGCAGCAACAGGCGCTTGAAGCCCGCCAGGTTGAACAGCAACAGGCCCGGCTACGCGAGCAACAGGCCGACGCGCAGCGTCAGCAGGCGCTGGCGGATCAGGCGCGGGTCGCGGCAGATAACGCCCGGCGCGCGCAGGAACAGGCAGCGGCAGCCGACGTGCGCCACTACCTGCCAATCAGCAAGGAAGCGCCGGATTACCCGCAGCGGGCGCTGGATAAAGGCATCGAAGGGGATTGCACGGTGGAGTATTCGGTGACGCCTCAAGGCAAGGTCGAGAACCCGAAAGTGGTGGGCAACTGCCACCCGATGTTTATTCGTCCTTCTCTACTTGCGGCGGCCACCTTTCGTTATAAACCACGCATGGTGGACGGCCAGGCCGTCAGTGTGCCGAGCGTACGCAACACGTTTCACTACAAAATTCAGTAAAAACTGATTAAAACCGGGCCCTGAGTGCCGTGTCGCCTGCATCTCGACGGGTGTGAAGCTGACAAGCATCAACGCCCGGTTCGCATTCCTGGCCTATGCTGCAGGCGATTTTATGCACAAGGAGATGGCCATGAATGCGCCTGCAACCACCCCGGAGCCGACCCCGGCAAAATTGAAACTGCCCTTGGGTCTGGTGATTGCTGTTCTGGTCATGGTCGGGATTTTGCTGTTGCCACTACCGCCTGACTTGCCGGTCGCCGGGCACCGCATGCTGGCGATCCTGGCCTTCGCGGTGGTGGTCTGGATTACCGAGGCGGTGTCGTACGAAGCCAGCGCGATCATGATCACGTCGTTAATGGCGTTTTTGATCGGTATGGCGCCGATGCTGGACGACCCGTCCCGCCTCTATGGGACGTCGGCCGGGATCACCATGGCCCTGACCGGGTTTTCCAATGCCGCACTGGCCCTCGTGGCTGGCGCGCTGTTTATTGCTGCGGCGATGACCCACACCGGGCTTGACCGGCGTATTGCCTTGGTGACCCTGTCAAAAATCGGCACCAGCACCCGGCGAATCTTGCTCGGGGCGATAGCCGTGACCATTTTGCTGAGCCTGGTGGTGCCCAGTGCCACGGCGCGCAGCGCGTGCGTGGTGCCGATCATGATGGGGGTGATCCTGGCGTTCGGTGTCGATAAGCGCTCCAACATTGCGGCCGGGATCATGATTGTGGTGGCGCAGGGAACCAGCATCTGGAACGTGGGCATTCAAACGGCGGCGGCGCAAAACCTGCTGACGGTGGGTTTCATGGACAAAATGTTGGGGGCCCGGGTGAGCTGGATCGACTGGCTGATTGCCGGTGCGCCCTGGGCGATCATCATGTCGGCGGTGTTGCTGTTTGTGGTGTTGAAAATGCTGCCGCCAGAAAGTGACAGCATCCCCGGCGGCAAAGAAGCCGTGGAGCAGTCGTTGATAGCGCTGGGGCCGATGACCGCGCCGCAGAAACGCCTGATGGCGGTCTCTGTCGCCTTGCTGCTGGCGTGGGCCACGGAGGGCAAGTTGCACAGTTTTGACACCACCTCGACCACCTACGCCGGGCTGGTCTTTCTGCTTTTGCCCCGGTATGGGGTGATGACCTGGAAAGATGTGCAATCGCGCATCCCGTGGGGCACGGTGATCGTGTTCGGGGTGGGTATCAGTCTGGGTACGGCGTTGCTCACCACGCAGGCCGGCCAATGGCTGGGGGGGCAAGTGGTGCAGCATACCGGGCTGGATCAGGTCGGGCCGCTGGGCATCTTTGCGATTCTGGGTGCGTTCCTGATTTTGATTCACTTGGGGTTTGCCAGTGCGACGGCACTGACCTCGGCTTTACTGCCGATCCTGATTGCTGTGCTGCAAACCTTGCCCGGTGAGTTCAACCGCTTGGGCATGACCATGTTGTTGGGCTTTGTGGTCAGTTACGGTTTCATCCTGCCAATCAACGCGCCGCAAAACATGGTGTGCCTGGGCACGCAGACCTTCACCGCCAAGCAGTTCGCCAAAGTCGGTCTGATTGTGACAGCAGTGGGGTATGTCTTGATGTTGGGTTTCGGTGCAACGTACTGGAAATGGTTGGGCCTGATGTAGCCCTGTTGCGCATGGACTGCGCGAGACTGCAACTGGCGGGCAAACCGCCGGTTGCAGTCTCGGGTTGATGAGTGCGTTAACTGCCGCCTTTACTGCTGACCTCTGCCGGAACGTCTTCCCCCGCCATGCGCTTGCGGAACAACGACGTGCGCGCCAGCAGCAAGGTGGTGACGGGAACGGTAATCGACAGCAGGATCGGTATCAGCCACGCGTGCAATACGGGTGTGGATTTAAGCGCCGAAAAATACAGGATTGATGCCAGTGCCACTCCCCAGGCGCCGAGGGTGGACGCTAGTGCAGGCGGGTGCATGCGCTGGAAAAAATCTTTGAGCCGCAACAGACCGATCGCGCCACATAAGGCGAACAGGCTGCTCAGCACCAGCAGCACGGCCACTGGAATCTCGATCCACAGTGATAACTCGCTGATGGAATTCATTCGATCACCTCACCGCGCAGCAGGAATTTGGCCAGCGCAAACGACCCGACAAAGCCGAACAGGGCAATCAGCAGCGCGCCTTCAAAGTAAGTATCACTGGCATACCGAATGCCCAGTACCAACATCATCAGCATGGCCACGATGTACAGATAATCCAGCGCCAGTACCCGGTCTTGGGCTGATGGGCCCTTGAACAGACGGATCAGGGTCAGCACCATGGCCAGGCTGAAGATGAACAGGCTCAGCAAAATAGCGTTGGAGAGCAGCGCACTCATTCAAAGATCTCCATCAGTGGGCGTTCGTAGGTGGACTTGAAGTGCTGGATAAACTGCGCTTCGTCGTCTAGATCGAACACGTGCAACAGCAAAATACTGCGATCCAGTGCCAGTTCGGACCAAATAGTGCCGGGCACGACCGTGGTAATCATCGACAGGGCTGCCAGCCCGTTGGCGTCGCGCAGATCCAGCGGGATTTTGATGAACCGTGAACGTGGTGGTCGGCGCCCGGCGTTGAGCACGCCCCAGGCCACGGCCAGATTCGAAACAATAACGTCACGGCCCACTAGAAAAAACAGTTTGATGATCACGCCGGGACGACGGATACGAATAGGCAACGGCCGCAGCGGGGCCATCATCAGCGGCGCTAAAAAACCTAGTGCGGCCCCGAGCAAAAGATTGCCTGCACTCAGTGACAAGTTGAGCAGCAACCACAATGCCCACAAGGCCAGCGACAGCCACGGTGCGGGAAACAGGCGCCTCATGGCTGCACCTCCAGCCGGGCTGCTTTCGCTTCGGGACTGGGCACCGGGCGCGATCCCATGACTGCCATGACATAGCGTTCCGGGTTGTTCAGCGTGTCCGCTGCCGCCTGGGTATAGCGCATCACGGGTTCAGCCTTGAAGGTCATGACAACGCACAGACCGAGCAAGACGACGATGGGAATGCACTCGTAGCGCCGCAGCAACGGTGAAGGGCGCTCCAGCGGGGTCCAGAAACGCTGAATCCCCAAGCGCGAAAAGCCAACCAGAGAAGCCAGTCCGGAAAGAATCAGCAGCGCCAACAGGCACCATGCCGCAGTGGAAATCGGCGTCTCGCTGAGATTGCCCAGGCCTACGGGGTTTAGCAGGGCATTTAGCAATGTCAATTTGCCGATAAACCCTGACAGTGGCGGCATGCCGATGATCAGCAAGGCGCAGGCAATGAAGCTCAGGCCAAGAAACGCCATCGTCCAGGGAATGATCTGGCCCACGACGGCTTTTTGTTCGTCATCAAGGTTGGTGCCACGGGGCGGGTTAAGCGATTCCATCAGGCTGGGGAGCTGCTCGACATCATCGTCAAGGAGCATTTCGTTCGAGGAACGTGAGCGCTCTATCAGTTCGGACAGCAGGAACAGTGCACTAAGGGCGAGTGTGGAACTGATCAGGTAGAACAGGGCGGCCGCGGTCAGGGTGGGTTGGGCGAACCCGACAGCGGAAAGCAAAATGCCTGCCGACACCAGGATGCTCAGGCTGGCCATGCGCTCGAGGCGTTGAGCCGCCAGAATGGCAATCGCGGCACAGACGATGGTGGCCATTCCGCCATAGATCAGCCAGTCGCTGGCAAAGTAGGCGGAAGCGCCCGCTTGACCTGAAAACATCAGCGTCCACAGGCGCAGAACGGTGTAGATCCCGACCTTGGTCATGATCGCGAACAGCGCGGCCACCGGTGCGCTTGCAGATGAATAGGCAGGCACCAGCCAGAAATTGAGCGGCCACATGCCCGCCTTGGCCAAAAACGCCACGGCCAGAATTGCCGCGCCGGCATGCAGCAAGCCGCGGTCAGCTTCAGGCACCAACGGGATCTTCAGGGCCAGATCAGCCATGTTCAGCGTGCCGGTAACCCCATAGATCAACGCAGCACCGATCAGGAACAGGGACGATGCCAGCAGGTTTATCGAAATGTAATGCAACCCCGCTGACACCCTGGCTTTGCCCGAACCATGGAGCATCAGCCCGTAGGACGCTGCCAGCAGCACCTCGAAGAACACAAACAGATTGAACAGGTCCGCGGTCAGAAACGCGCCGTACAGCCCCATCAACTGGATCTGGAACAACGCATGGAAGCTGGCTCCGGCCCGGTCCCAGCGAGCCATGGCGAACAGTAAGGCGCAGCTGGCGATGATGCCTGTCAGCACCAGCATCAAGGCAGACAAACGATCCACCACCAGCACGATGCCAAATGGCACTTGCCAGTTGCTGGGCAGATAAACCCCAATGGACGCTGGTTCCGTTTGCTGCTGGGTCCATAGGAGCAGGGTGATGGAAATGGCCAGCCCCAGCAGTGTTGAACCCAAATTGATCCGGGCCTTCATGGGCCGGTGTTTCTCGCCCAGCAGCAACATGCACGCGGCGGTCAGCAGCGGCAAGAGAATGGGCGCAATAATCAAGTGCGGCATCACGTTCATTCTTTAGGCTCCCGGCCATCTACGTGGTCAGTGCCGGTCAGGCCCCGTGAGGCCAGCAAGACCACTAGAAACAGCGCGGTCATTGCAAAACTGATGACGATTGCGGTGAGAACCAGTGCCTGGGGCAGCGGGTCGGTGTAATTGAGCAGGTCTTGCGGAACCCCGTCCTTGATGACGGGTTCTTTGCCGATGAACAGACTGCCCATACTGAAAATGAACAGGTTGACCCCGTACGACAATAGGCACAGTCCCATCACCACCTGAAATGTCCGGGGACGCAGTACCAGCCATGTGCCGGAGGCAGCCAGTACGCCGATCGCGATCGCGATGACTTCTTCCATCAGGCGGCTCCTGTCTTGGGTTGTGAATTGGCTTGCAGCCCGGGACGGTGAGCCCGGACTGACTGGTGTGCGAGCGCGGTCAGGATCAGCAGGGTGGCGCCGACCACGACGGCGAATACGCCGATGTCAAAGAACAGCGCGCTTGCCACGTGAATGTCGCCCAGCACAGGCAAGCTGAAATGCGCGGTGTGGGTGGTAAGGAACGGGTAACCGAAGCCAATCGCACCCAGACCGGTGATTGTGGCAAACAACAAGCCCGTGCCCATCCAGCGCAGTGGACGCAGGCTCATCTGGGCTTCAACCCACTGAGTGCCAGCGACCATGTATTGCAGGATGAACGCGACTGACATCACCAGCCCGGCGACGAAGCCCCCGCCCGGTTGGTTGTGCCCGCGCATGAACAGGTACATCGATACCACGAACGCTATGGGCAACAGCAAACGCACCAGCACCGCAGGCACCATCATGAAACCCAGCGCGGTGTCGCTGGCGCTGCGCGGGTTCACCAGGTCGGTGACCACATCTTTGGCCAGCAAACGCTGCTGAGCGGGTAGTTCCATGCTTTCTTTGGGGGGGCGGAAACGGCGCAACAGGGCGAATACAGTCAGCGCCACAGCCACCAGCACGGTGATCTCCCCCAAGGTGTCGAAGCCCCGGAAGTCCACCAGCATGACGTTCACCACATTACTGCCGCCACCTTCAGGCAATGCGCGGCTGAGGTAGAAAGAAGAAATATCATTCGGGGTCTGGCGGGTCAGCATCGCGTAGGACAACAGCGCCATACCGCCGCCGACTACAGTCGACAAGAGCAAGTCACGCAGGCGCCGGATGCGCGCCTTGCGTAAGGTTCTTGGCAGAGGTGAGACTTCTTCGATCCGACGTGGTAACCAGCGCAGGCCCAACAGGATTAATACGGTGGTGACGACTTCTACCACCAGTTGCGTCAGGGCAAGGTCCGGTGCAGAGAACCACACGAAGGTGACACACGTCACCAGCCCGCACACGCTGACCATGGTCAGTGCGGCAAGACGGTGATATTTGGCTTGCCAGGCGGCGCCCAGCGCGCAGGCAATCGCCATCAGCCACAGGGTAACGAACACAATCGAACCCGGAATTTTCGGTCGGTCGCCCCAACTCAGGCCGCTGTAAATCATCGGAATCAAACCTGCGATCACGGCCGCCAGCACCAGCAGAAACAGCTGGCTTTGCAGGCGTTGAGTACTGATGCGGCGTTCTATTCGACGCGCGCCCCGCATGATGACCACCAGGCTGCGTTCGAAGAAACGCTTGCCATTGAAGAAACGGATCAGGGGCGGCAGTGGGAAGCGATTGAGCTTGAGCTGTTTGCGCAACAGAACATAGAGCACGATGCCGCCGGACATGGCGATCAGGCTCATGATCATCGGTGCGTTCAGGCCGTGCCAGATGGCCAGGCTGTACTCGGGCAATTCCCCGCCGACGACAGGCCGGGCAGCGGCAGCAAGAAGTGGCCCCACGGTTTGAGCCGGAAAAATGCCGACCATCAGGCAGGTAAATACCAGCAATTCCACTGGCGCACGCATCCAGCGCGGCGGCTCATGGGGTGTGTGCGGAAGATCAGTGGCGGGGGGGCCGAAGAACACATCCACCGTGAAGCGCAGGGCATAGGCCACACTGAAAGTACCCGCTACGGTCGCAACTACCGGCAGCGCGATTTCTACCCATTTTGTGGAATTGATAAAGACGGTTTCGGCAAAGAACATCTCTTTGGAAAGGAAACCGTTGAGCAGCGGTACGCCGGCCATGGAGGCGCTGGCAACCATGGCCAGCGTCGCGGTATAGGGCATGAGCTTGAACAGACCGCTGAGCTTGCGTATGTCGCGAGTACCGCTCTCGTGGTCGATGATGCCAGCCGCCATGAACAAGGACGCCTTGAACGTGGCATGGTTGAGAATATGAAAGACGGCCGCTACCGCAGCCAGCGGGCTATTGAGACCAAGCAGCAGCGTGATCAGGCCCAAGTGGCTGATCGTCGAGTAGGCCAGCAGACCTTTGAGGTCGTTCTGGAACATGGCGCAATAAGCACCTAACACCAGTGTGCAGGCACCGGCCCCACTGACGATCCAGAACCATTGCTCACTGCCGGACAACGCAGGCCAAAGCCTTGCCAGCAGGAATACGCCGGCCTTGACCATGGTTGCCGAGTGGAGATACGCCGAGACAGGCGTGGGAGCCGCCATGGCATGGGGAAGCCAGAAATGGAACGGGAACTGTGCGCTTTTGCTGAGCGCGCCAATCAGGATAAGCGTGAGCAGGATCGGATAGAGGCTGTGTGCGCGAATCTGGTCGCCCGCAGCCAATACGGCATCCAGATCGTAGCTGCCGACAACATGGCCGAGCAGCATGACGCCTGCCAGCAGGCACAACCCCCCTGCGCCAGTGACCATCAATGCCATATACGCGCCACGGCGGGCATCTGAGCGATGGTGCCAATATCCGATCAGCAAAAACGAGAAGAGGCTGGTGAGCTCCCAGAAGAACACGATTTGGATCAAGTTGCCTGAAAGCACAAGGCCGAGCATCGCACCCATAAAAGCCAGGAAAAATGAAAAAAAGCGCGGGACAGGGTCTTCAGGTGACATGTAGTAGCGGGCGTACAGGGACACCAAAGTGCCAATGGCTAACACCAGGATTGAAAATAACCAGGCAAACCCGTCCATGCGCAACACAAAATTCAGGCCGAGGCTGGGCAACCACATGAACTCTTCCCGAATAACACCCCCATGGGCGATTTGCGGGTAGAGCATGGCGACTTGAATAGTGCCAACGAGGGCAATAAGACCGGCCAACAGTGACTCACTGTTGCGCGCGTTGTGCGGCAAAACAGCCGCCAGACAGCTGCCGATAAAGGGCAGAAGCAGTAGAACTATCAGGGACATAGGCTTCTAATCTGCAGGAGTTTGTGAGCGATCATACGTGGCGGGCAGGGGATCACCAACACTCAAGCTGGCGCCGAATCCTACAAAATGTGTACAAGCTGTGTAATGGCTTGCCGGCAGCATCCTTGTATGAGCACTCCCGGATAGGGGTGTGTACATCTGATTTCAGCGCTGCAGAATCAATCGCATGCTTTGTTGCTTTCGTGTTCATCAGGTATGTCGAGAGTTTTACCTTTTGTTTTTAACTCACTCACGATCACCGCTGCAACAATCAATGTTGCCCCCAGCAAAGCAATGGCAGGTAAACGTTCGCCCGCCAGGCGCCCGGCGATTCCTGCCCAGACAGGTTCTCCTGCATAAATCAATGTGGCGCGGGTAGGGGATACGCTCTTCTGCGCCCAGTTCATGGCGACTTGAATGACTGCACTGGCAATACCCAATCCGACAGCGCTTATTAATAGTAGCCATGAAAAGTCGGGAGCTGCTTCATGGGTAGGTACGGTCATCGCAAATGCGAGAACGGAAGCAGTCGCCAATTGCACAACGGTGACTCTGCGCACGTCGACTTTACCGGCATACGCGCTAATCAGGATGATCTCGGCTGCGATGGCGATGGCGCTGATCAACGTAGCGATTTCACCGGAACTGAAACTTAACGACGCGCCGCTGGGGCCTGAGAGCAACATTAATCCTGCAAAGGCAAGCATGATGCCCAGGCTGGGCATTAATCCCGGACGACGGCCTAGAACCAACCATTGCAGTAGTGGAACAAAAGGAACATACAGCGCCGTAATAAAGGCTGATTGACTGCTGGGGATGGTCTGCAGACCAATGGTTTGCAAGCCGTAGCCCAGCATGATGGCAATGCCTATGAATAACCCTGCCTTCAATTCAAGCAGGGTAATGCCGCGCAAGCTGCGGATTGAGAACAGCGCGACGATGCTGGCCGCGGCAGCAAAACGCAACCCGACAAAGAACAGGGGGCCGCTTGCAGTAAGAGCATTTTGCACAAGCAGAAATGTGCCCCCCCACACCATAGTGATCAGGATCAGCACGTATTCCGCTTTACTGATACGAGATGTCAAAAACGACAGTCTGGAAGCTTTCAATGGTGTCACGACCTTGCGCGTTATAAACGTGAGACGCACAATGCGCCAAAGCTGAGCAGTATACTGCGCAGTGTCACAAAGTGAGCAATATAGTGCCCAAAGAAAATTCCCAGCGTGCGTCTGTACTGCAGCACGTGAGCCAAAATGTACGACGTCTACGGCTGCTCGCACAGCTCAGTCAACGTGCTTTGGCAGAGTCGTCAGGGGTTAGTCGACGGATGCTGGTCGCTATTGAGGCGGGCGAAAAAAATGTCAGCCTCAGCACCCTTGATCGAGTGGCTGAAGCCTTAGATGTGGCTTTCAGTGATCTGATTCAGGCTCCCGGCTCCCCCGATCCTGGTCGGATCAATGAAGTGGCCTGGAGCGGTTGCGTTCCAGGAAGCAAGGCGGTGTTGCTCGCCAAGGCCGCTGCAAAGAAGGAGGTCGAGTTGTGGGAGTGGCGTCTGGAGCCTGGAGAAGAATACCTATCCGAGGCCGACGCGGACGGCTGGAGCGAACAGCTATACATCATTGAGGGTTGTTTGACCTTGATGCTTGACGATCAAGTATTGCGCTTTAACGCGAGCGACTTTTATACGTATGCGAGCAATCGACCACATGCTTATCGCAATGAAGGTGATGCGGTGCTGCGTTTTATACGAAATGTAGTGATTTAAGGTAGGTGGCGGGACTTGTGTCCCGCCGAACCAAGCGGCTCGATAGGCAACGGCTCGCAACAGTATCAGTTCATTAGGCTGTTCTGACGCTGGTGGGGATGTGCTGAATGGGGGTCAGCCCGAGCTGTTGCACGATTTGAGCAGCCTGGAACATTTTATTTAGCGGATGTTCTTGATGCTGCCTTTGTTGCCTGTCACGGTGACGTTAACTTTCTTGAAAATGAAATAGTCTTCAACCGACACTGCATAGCGTGGTGCAACAATCAGATCAGAGCCTGAGCCTTTAACGGCTTTATATGCGGCTGCGGCTTTTGTCGCTGAAACTGGGTCAGGCAGGCTAAACGCTGGCGCTGGGCCGCCGTAAGTCACGCCATCGGCGAATTCGCTGTCGCCACTTATTTTCAATACGCCGAACAGAACGTTCGATGTGGATTGACCAGTAATTTCGCCACCGACTTCGATTTTTGCTTTCAGGTCAGCTGTAACTGTACCGGCAATAGGAGCGTTGGGCTGGCTCACGTTATGGCTCATGCAACCGCTGGTGGCCAAAACTGCTGCAGCAATAGCCGCGGGCATCCATATTTTTTTCATCTTAAAGCTCCAGTAAAGGTGTCGGTCCGTTCGTTAACGGCGGCGAGACTTTACGTGAGAGCCGCTTAGGATTAAGTCGGGCGCGTCCTCAGAAGTTGAGGGTAAGTGTGATTGTGTTGGTAGGAATTGTGCTCTGCTCCATGACAAAGCGCTGTAGGCGACAGGTGAATGACTGCGCGCGCCTTAGCTTGGAGTGACTCACTGTGTGCGTCATCATTTACGAGTGTCATCAGCAATGATCCACTGCGTCATTTTCAGAGACTGACACAGCTTAGATAGCAGAGCTAAAAATTATTAGAATTCAGGGGGTTGCCAGCTTCTTTCTTCTAGTACATAATGCGCGCCATCAGCACGAGGCACAGCCTGAAATGCTGGATTTAGAGCGTCACAATTTCTTTTGTATTTGATGTTTATTTTAAAATGTCAGGCACAAATGGCCGAGTAGCAAAATGGTTATGCAGCGGATTGCAAATCCGCCCACGCCGGTTCGATTCCGGCCTCGGCCTCCATACTGAAAACCCCGCAGATCAAGGTCTGCGGGGTTTTTTATTGGGTGCTGAAAAGTGAAGTGTTCCATTACTTTGGGCATGGTGTTCCATAACTAACTCACTTTGTGGGCTTGGCGATGGCTCCAACACGCCGGTAAACCCGTTCCGTAATCCCTTCTTTTGAGTGCCCAAGAAGTGCGCTCGCCTCCGAAATATCTGCAATTTCCGACGCGGCCTTTGGCCTGATGTCTCGAAATTGAAATTGCATAATCCGCTTTGCTTCCTCCTCTGATCCCGATGCTCTTGCCCTATCAGCGGCAAGCAAGCGAGTGGCGTCCCAGCGGTTGCGCATCATTTGCCAGGACACCCGCACACCGCTTTTGCTGAGAATGAAATAAGGTGAGGTGTGAGCAGCATTGCGCTGCATGATTTGGTCAAGCAACAGCCCGAGACTGCTGCGGCCGACACTGGTGTTCAAGTGAATGCGTAGGCGCTTGCCAGTCTTACCTTGGCGTACCAGCAAAAAATCCCCCACCATATCGTCGCGGCGCATCGCCAAAACATCAGCCGGGCGCTGTCCAGTCAGATAGGCCAAGTCCATCGCGTCCTGAACTTCTTGTGGAGCGCAGCCATAAACTGCTCGCCATACGTCGTCATTGGCGTAATAGTCCCTGGGTTTCTCTTTGTTCTTGCGAACACCGAGGCACGGATTCTCCTGTCGAGTTAACCCCCACTCCCTGGCTATGTTAAATACGTGCGAGAGCAGTGCGAGTTCTCTATTTGCTCGCGTCTTGGCTGATCGGGCATCACGGTATTGAGCCACCATAGACGGCGAGATTGCATCAATAGGCGCGTCATCAAATACAGACCTCAGTTGGCGAAGTTCGGCGGCATTGTCTTTTTGCGTCCTTGGCGCCTTCTTTGGAATGATATCTCTGGCGTATCGATCAAATATCCCTCTCATTACAAGTAGGTCTAATGGTTTTTCTTTCGACTCCAGTTCGGCCCACTTCATACGGGCCTGGTCGATATCTTTACCCAGCGGAATGTCATGGCCCGTTGCATCGCGGTAATAGTAAGCCGTCCACACTTTCCCATTTTTGCGCAGGCGTGTTCGCTGATACATCCGTGGCGGCAGGTGTTGGTTTTCGGTTTTGCGAGGGCGCATTTCAACTTACTCGAGAAAAGTCAGGAGTCCAGGTAGGGGCGGGTGGCGGGGGTTGGGTTGCCAGCGTTGGCGAGATTATTCCTAGCTTCATGCGTGCGAACATCCGGCCAACGAGAGGGCGACCGCCGCGACTTTCGACAAAGACCCAATTGCGGTTTTTAAGCCATTGGCGCTGATATCCGCGGTGTTTGTACCCAGTTAGATCGGCCAGCTCTTCCTCTGAGAGGATTTCAGTTTCCATGGTTGCCTCCTGGTGTCCCAATTACATAAATGGCAATCGAATACCCGGCCACAATCCAAAGCGCGGTACCGGCGAATGCGCCAACCAGATGAGCGTCAGAGCCGTTTTCGGTTAGCGGAAGGATAGCCAGGCAGAACCATGTAACGCTGGCAATCAGGTAAAGCGTGACGACCAGCAGGAACAGGCAGAGCTGTTTGGTGCTGAGAGCTTGAAGTGAGGGCATAGAAAATCCTTGCCTGCCGAACTACGGCTGGCATGTAGAGGGATTGGGGTTAGGAGTCCTTGCGATCTGGTGGGGAGGGCGGGAAGCCAAAGTGATGCCGCCGTTTGCCTGTGTACCCGCATTCGCTGCATCCCGCGGGCTGGCCACAACTACATCCACCCTCGCAGCCGCAACTGCATCCGGAGCAATCAAGGGTGCACCAGCTTTCTTGCTCAACTTCCCCTTCTTGGGTAATCGCGTAGTTGATACGACGGTCTAGGCGAAAGCCGGTAATCTTTTCGGCGTCCTCGTAGGTAGCGGGCACTGACCGGAAACCGTATTGGGCGGCAGGATCATCAATAAAACGACGAACAGCTCTCATGGCCTCACCACCTCGACCAAGGCCCAGCAGATCTGTCTGGCATAAACTGATGGCACGCGCTTAACCTGGCCGGCGCGCTCCAGGCGTTCCAGCTGGCGGCGCACCCAATTGGTTTTTAATCCCTTGTGCCCGGCCATGCTCAGACCGTTACGAATGACATAGGTCATCTGTTGCGAGCCCCAATACATGATCTGGGCTTTTATTTCGGCATCGGTGGGTTTTGGCTTGATAGTCATCAGTAGTCACCCCAGCCCAAGCCCTGAATGTATTCGTTCGGAATGGTTACAGCCTCCGCCGGCACCGTGCTTTCGACTTCAAGGTTGCCGAAATATCCAATGGCTGCCTTGGCGCGCTCGATTGAAAGCTGTGCATGTCGCATCTGCCAAGACTTGCGTGCCTTGTACGAGCGCAGTGCCAGTGCCTTGTCGGTGTAGGCAAAACGCCTGCCCCAGCTACCACCTTCTTTCAGCACGCGCTTCCGGCGTTTCTTCACCGCCTCGGCGGTCCAGCTGTATTGCGGACCCTTGATCAGGTCACAGGTATGGGTGTCGCCGATGTAGTAGCACTGCGTGGTTTCTCCGATAACCTGGTAAGTGATGCAGTGCACCTCAAGACCATCCGGGCCAATGGTGTCGATGTAACGGAAGTGGTCCGGCCAGGCTTTCTTCTTTTCTTCAGGCATGACTTCGTCCTTACCGCTGTAGCGGCTGATCTATGGTATTTAGTTTTGCAGTTGCGTATTTGTGGATGAGACCTAAAGTAGGCTTGCTAGATGTAACTATCTGGAAATAAAGGAGTGTGTTTCGTGCAATATGAAAAACAGATGTCGTTGACGCATCGATATAGGGGGCAGACTGTATATTTAAAATTTTATTGGATGAAGCCTAACGACAGCGCACCTGCTGCAGTACATATTGTTGACGCGAGCGATGTGTCTGGTTTCGGTGTTACGGCTGCTGAATTGGTCGAGAACTGGCCTGATTACCCAAGCGCATTAGCTGAAGCGGTTGAAGCAGCGAAAACATTCATTGATAGCCAATTAGGTTGAACTATTTGTTCTGCAAGTGCAGCTCAACCGCTTGGGCTTGGTGCAATTTGCTGAATTGGTCTGGGGGCGTGGGCACGTGATTTGTTGCATTGGTCGCACATGACGTTCAAGTCCAGCGGCCGCATGGGGCCGCCATTGATCCGGACGGTTCGGCGGAGCGCGGTCATGCTGCCACCGCCTGACGCTCGATTGCTCGCCATGGATCATTCGCCCGGGCAAGTGCAGCCATCGGCGGCGGGCTGACACTGTTGCCACACATATGAACCTGCTGGGTTTTGGTAAAGGGCTTGCCATCGGCGCCGTAACCTATGATGTAGTCGCCCGGGAAGCCCTGAGCCTTGTACAGCTCTGCCGGTTGTAGCATCCGCAGGCAGATGTCGACGATTACATACGGCGTGCCTTTGATGGTCACGGTGACCAGTGCCAGACGGTCGCGGGTGGTGATGGTGGGTGTCGGCTCGTTGGCGTCACTCACATTCTCGGTGCCGTAGTAGCTGATCAGGAATGCCGCGACCCTCAGTGCACCGGCTTCAACCTCCGGCGACAGTTGCAGCTCAACCAGAGAGCTTTTGCCGCCACCGCCCGCTGTGATTGTTGGAGTTGGCTCGTCCAGGGCTTGGCCGACACTTGCGCCGAACTGGCGCTCAAGAAATGCCGTCATTAACCCGTGGTGTGTACCGCCGGCGCTGATGGTGTGTAGTGGGTCATTCAAATCACGCGCATCGCAGTTACCGCGCAAGTGCACCAGGTTAGCGGTGACCAGTTGCTGCTGGCTGCCTGTATTGGTCACTGTGGTCATGGGGTCTTCAATGCTTTTGGCGGCGGTGGTGTTGAAGCCGCCATTCATCTGCGCCATGAACACCGTTGAAATCCCCATTGCATGCGCAGCACCGGCTGGGCGCTTGTAGTTCCCGCCGCTGGTAATAGTGGGCAATGGCTCGTCCAAAGCCTTGCCTTCGTCGGCGAACCTGAACTTGACCAGGTGCGCTGCCGCTATTGAGTGCCCGCCGCTTGCCGTGACTGTTCCGAGCGGCTCACCAGCAGATCTGCTTCCAGCACCCCAGCGTTGAACACCTACGGGCTTGCCTTCGCCATGTGCGGCAGCAACCAACACCGGGCTCACAACCGAGAAGGCGCCGCCCTTGGGGTAGGAGGTCACGGTACGCAGCGGCTCGGCCGCAGATTGCACGCTTTCCCCGGACCAGTTTGCAATCGGCACGATGAAAGGCTTGGCCGAGTCCAGTACGAACTTGCGCATGCCCTTGGCCACCCGGCGCAGGGTGGCCGGGGCCAGATCCTTTTTACGGCCGAAGATGCTTTTGCTCGGAATTGACCAGTCAATGCACTCGGCGGCGGTGCGCCACTTTTGCTGGCCCTTGGTGGGGTTTTTTGCGTGAGTGGGCTTAGGCCACACGATAGGCTGACCATCGCACCGTGCGATCATGAACAGACGTTCTCGGCTGGTCGGTGCGCCGAAGTCGCAGGCCTTGATCACACGCCATTCGACGGCGTAGCCCAGGCGCTGCAATTCAGCCACGAAAACTGCCCACGTTTGGCCGCGGCGTTTTGGATCGGGCACCAAGAACTGTTCGTTAACCGGTACAACTTCGCCTGCCTCGGCAATCCCGCCACCCAGCTTGATGACACGCCCAGTCGACTTGCAGCGCTTTGCCACCAGTGGCCCCCACTGAAGGATCTGCTTCACGTTCTCCAAGCTGATCACCCGGGGCCGCTTCATGCCTGCCCACTTGAGACCGATCCACGAAAGGTTGCGGATCTCGCGCTTGCGCGGTTGGCCGCCGGCAGCCTGGCTGTGGTGGGTGCAGTCCGGCGACATATGGAACCAGCCCACGGCCCGGCCACCGCATTCAGTATCAGGGTCGCCCTCAAACACATCAGTGGTGAAGTGCTTGGCATGCGGGTGATTGATCGTGTGCATGCTAATTGCGGCAGGGCTATGGTTTTTGGCGACGGTTACAGCACGGCCAAGGCCCATTTCCAGCCCGGTACCGGCGCTGCCACCGCCGCAGAAGAAGTCCACGACGATCTCATCGTCCTGTTGGTGGAAGCCAAGGCCGTACTGGGTTTTGAAGTCGAAAGGGTATTTCTTCTGATGTGCAGACATGATCAGACCTCGCCGGGCGGCGTGATGTTGAATGATGGGAGTGGGTAGAGCGGAGTGGTGTAGCTACGCGGCTTGTGTACGCTGTGCAGGGTGCCACTCACAGAACCCAACCCGTTGCGCTTTCGTTTTCGGGTTGATGATTGGCTTGCCTTCGGCATCGGTCATAATGCGCTTCGCTCTGATCCGCAAATCCCGGCATTGAATGGTCTTGCGGGCCAGCTCAATGAACTGCTCGGCGTACTGCGGGGCATCAAACAGCGGGGAGAGTTGGCGAACTGTCCCCCCCCCCATAATCTGCTCTGTCTTCTTCTCGACCAGCTCCAGCCATTCGGCCAACGGAACAGGCTCTACACCTCCCGGTGCCTTCAAGTTCTTGCGGGTGCCTTTGGTGCGCTTCTTGGCCTCGGCCAGCGCAACGTCGCGGGTCATTCCAAGCACTGCAAATGTGCTCATCGGATTCTCCAATCAGGCGGTTACACGCTCGCCAATCACCGTAGTGGTAAAATTTGGTTCGAGTTCGATTTGTAGCTCGAATAAACCACCGCAGGTGTCGCACTCCATGTTCTGATCGCGATAGTCCTCGGCCTCTATATGAATGACCGTCGCGCAGTGCGGGCATTTGCATTCGCCCAGATTGCGATAATCCCACTCGTCATAGTCGGTCTCGGCCACCCTGGCCAGCGCTGCGGCTTTCGCAACGGCGTCTTCTGCGTCCTGGCAAGGTTTGCAGGTGAAGCCTTCAGGGTGGCCCCACGGTGCTTCCGTGAGCTTAGAGCGGTGAGTGCTGCATAGGCGGCAGACGTTGTGCTTGTCGCACACCGAGTAGCTGTATTTCTCACCACTTCCGTTGCACTTTGCGCAACCAGAGATCCAGTACCAGGCGCCATCGATTCGCTCGGCGTACAGCCCTACTTCTGGGGGATCAAGCCGAACCTCTGGCAAACCGTTGGTATGCGGCTTGCCGTGTCGGGCTTCATTCCAGATGTTTGTTTTCCCCGAGAGCAGGCGCTGCGTCCATTCGCCGGGGATTTCCGGTATCAGGATCTTCGTGTTCTTGTCCATGGATTATCTCCAGTCAGGCGCCGCCCTCCGTGACCGGATGCGACATAGTGGCTATTTGGTAGTTATTGGAGTAATACGTGTGACCGGCTTGAGGCCGATCACGGTGGCTCTATGCTTCACTCTTTCAGAGATGCTCACAAAGGCTGCATATTCACAATGTACTTTAAGGTCTCCCCGAGTGGAGTGACCTCAAGACTCGATATAGAAGGGCTCCCACCCCGTGGGTATGCAGGCAAGGTCTGGAAGGATCAAGACCAAGCTAAAGCTGACGTAAGTAGCGATGCAAGGATAGCCATTGATGCTATGTGCTCTTAGGAGCGGCCCTCCGTGACCGGATGCGCCGCGTGATCATTTGTTGTTTGTGACGCTTGGGCGTGACAGTTACTGCAAGCGGATTAATTCGGCCAACTGAGTATCAGTCATGCGATCCGCGCCACGGATGAAGCGCGATATCAAATCCTGTTCTTCATCAATTCCGCTGCGCGCCATCACCCGTTTCAGTGCGGCGTCATCGTTGTGATAAAGAGCTGTGACAATCTTTCGTGACAGCAACAGCGCTTCTTTTTCCTGTGCACTCAATTTGTCTCGCGAGCGCTGTTCGCGCTTGCGTTCTGCTGGAGTTTTGGCCATGGCCTACCCCTTCTAATCCAGTGGCCGGGAGTGCCAACCATGTTTGACGTTTGCGTTGCTGGATGCGGGCTATGCGCCTCATGCCGCGACCTTTTGCTGATTCCAGGCACCCACCGCATCAAATACTCGCGCAGCTTGAGCTTCGTCCAGCGAAACCTCGGACGGAATAGCGATCCAGCCTGACGCGACTACATGATTCGGGTTGCACTGCGCGAGTAGCGTTTTGTATGCAGTCTCGATTGCATCTGTCAGATGCTCGGCGAGGTAAACGCCTTGAGGCGCTATTTCTACTGACTTGGTGTAGCGGGAGCCCGGGCCATCGACGCAATGAACGCTGAGGTAGACCGTCCAGCGATGCGGGATGTCGCAGACAGCATCTACAACTTTGCGGCCTGCGACGTTCTTGCAGTTTGCCCAGTTGATCAGCCCTTGGCGGCCGCTGGGGTCGATGTTCACCACAGCAACGTGGCTTGAACTCAGCAGTGCACGGCAGGATCGTTCGATACGAGTGCGGATGTTGTGAGGCTTACGCTTACTCATAAGGCCTCCGTGAGTCGTCGCAGCATCTTGCGCTCAGCGTGGGTTGGCGAAATGCGGCGGCGCTTCAGGATGGTGTCGGGGTCAATCTTGTCGGAGCGGGCCGGGAACACAGGCTTGAATGCGAAGCCGCGCGCTTGAGTGATCTGCCCGCCAGAATTGAAGAAGGCCGCTTTTGCGGCCTCCAGCTGGGCTTGGCGTTGGGTGCTTGCGAGGATTTGGTTGTCGATCATGCAGCCTTACTCCGCAGTTTCTCCTCGTACCCGTCCACCAAAAGCTTGAACTGCCAAAGATCGGCTTCGAGCTTTTCGATATAATCATCGTCGCGCTTGAACTCCTGCCACCAAAGTTGGCGTCCGACCACTTTCAGGTCAGGGCAATACATCCCGATATGCCACCACTTTCGGCCAGTGATCCACATACAGCCTTGCACCTGGTCCATTATTTCGCTGGCATCGTTGTCGATGTGGAATGAGCGAAGTTTTTCGGGGGCGAGGAAGCACTTGTACTCGGCGCCGCCATCATCACCAATGAAACCGTCAGCACTTGCGCCAAACACGCCGTCGTCCGTTTTGACCAATCCAACTTGAGTCACGATTAAACCGGTTTGTATTTCATGCTCCATTCGGGCTTCAGGTTCGAGTTCGTGGCCTCGGCGCATTTGCCACGTTTCAAAACCGTTATCCAGAGGCTTGCCGCCGATACGCTCAACTGCGAGACGGAAGGCGTAATCAAGAGCCTTTGCAGTCGGCTCGCCTTTATTGGGGCCCGATTTGAGTCGGGCGCGAGCATCACCGAACATGCTTGCGGTAATGACTCCGGCCCGTTCTTGGTGCCAGGCTTCTGAGCCTTGAGTGCAATTGACGATGATCATTCGTTCACCTCTTCAAATTCGACTTCTTCTTCAGCAGGCAAGACTTCCTCTGCCGGTTCTGGATCAGCTTTCACCGCAGCGGTTTTCAACTCAGTGCCACGGGCAGTTACTGCGGCCTTAAGCGCGTCGTACGAAGCTGTGTCTTTGACCTCATTGATTGCCGCGACTCCAGCCTTCCAAACTTCAGTCAGCGCCTCTGGCGTTACAGCCGCGTTTGCTTGAGCAACCCAGTGTGCCGCCAGTTCAGCGTTGTGCGGGGCGGGGGTGGGCTTTTGGCTATTGGGGTGAAAGGATTCCTGTGGTCTTAGCTCTTCAGGCAAGTCCTCGATGTCCTGCGTGAATATGTCCGAAGCGGCAGTGACGTTGAGTGTCATTGCGATCATGGCGCGCTTGCAGGCCATTTTGAGGATGGTGTTGGCCAGGTCTGCTGGTTCGGTGCGGATCTGGTCGGCCGTATTGCCGTTTTTGTAGTATTTCTTACGGCGCAGATTCTCCGGAGTGGCGTCCAATTCCGCTTTGCAGATGACGCTGCGCCACTTGTACTTCTCTTCGCTGGACGAGCATTCGCCTACGCCTTCGCCGAGGGCGACGCCGGTCATCTGGTGACGACCAACACAAGTGACCCGGTAGCGTGCTACGGCTGGGCCGGATAGATCTTCAATTCGGTATTCCTGCGCAACCCGGAACGTCACACAGAGCACCTCTGCACCCGGCTTGTACAGGGTTGGCTTCTGGGTGCCTGGGATGGTGCCGTAGTGCGTTTCCCGCTTCATGATGCCTTGCATCACTTCCTGTACCAGGTTTACTCGCTGGCGAATTTCAACTGCCGAGAAGCGATGCACCTCTGCAGCGGTTAGGCCGGCACTTTCACGCGTTGGCATTTGGATGATTTCGTTCATGACGACCTCAGTAAGTGATGGCGATGGCTGGAATCTTGCGCTGAGCAATCAAGGTGACTGCCTGTTTCGCGCATTCCACGGGCATACCGCCGGCGATAAATGCGTCCAGCGCGGCGCGGTTGATCTTTGCTTTGTGCGCCTTGTCCGCCTCCCGCGCGGCGGCTTGGCGGTTGATCTCGTCGGCAGCGGCATTTGCCCGAGCGATCTCTGCGAGTCTCGCTCGCTCAGCGGCTTCGGCTTGGCGGCGGTCCGAGTTAATGCGCTCTTGTTCTGCACGCTGTTCAGCAGCGACTCGGTCGGCTTCGGCCTGAGCTATCGCTTGCTTATGTCGCAGCTCGTCGTCGATCTTCTGTTGCGCGGCGCGCTGCTCCGACTCGATCTTTTCCCGCGCTGCCTGGGCGGCGGCGCGCTCCGATTGCTCAGCAGCCAGCTTCAATTCCAGCTCCCGGCGATCAGCGGCGGCTTTTGCTTCGGCTTCACGCCTGGCTGAGGCATCACGTTCTGCCTGTGCACGCTGCTCGGCTTCGCGGCGGGCGCGCTCCTCAGCTTCCCGGGCGATTTGGGCGTCACGCTCGCGCTGGGCCTGCGCTTCTGTTTCGGCGCGCAGCCTCACCAGTTCCGCCTGCTCGGCTTCGTATTTCTGGCGGGCGGCGAGGATGGCGCGCAGCTTGTCCAGAACCTGATCCTTGGTGCGGGCAGCTTCAGCCTCGAACTCTTCCCAGTGCTCGCCCATCTTCACCGCCTCAACCGAGGCGATAGACTCAAGCAGTACCGCGGCGGTGACGTCCGACAGATCCAGGGCAAAATCCGCAATTGCCTGTACGGCATCGACGTGCCGATCCTTGCGAGCCTGCTCTGCGGCTTCCCAGTCAGTCAGCGGCTTGCGAACTTCCTCTTGCCACGCGCTCAGCAGCTCACGAACGCGCTTGCGCTCGGCGTCGATCTTCCTCGGTACATCCTTCAGCTCTGCAACAAGTTCTTTGCCCAGGCTGTCGAGTTTCGTTTTTGATCCCGCCAGGCTGTAAGCAATCGAGCGATACGCGTCTTGGCCCTTTTTGGTTTTAACGTCAGGTGCCGAGGCGTTGAACTTGTCGATTTCTTCCCGGACGCTTTGTAGGTACGGGTCGAGGCCGCTGGGGGCGCTGAATACTGCCAGGGCTACTTCTTTAGCTGGCAGGATCGCCAGTTGCTGTTCTGCGGACATAAGGAATCCCTGCCGCGATGCTCGCAGCGGTAAAAAGTTGGGGTTATTGAGCTTTGGCGAATGCCTGAGCCATTGCGGTAGGCTGGACGGCTTGTTTAATGGCCTTCTCGGCGGCGACACATTCAGCGTGGTCAAACCATCCGAAATGGCACTTGCCGACCTCAATACCCATTTGGCTGGCCAGCCATTGATAGGCGAGCGTCCGGGTTAGGCCCGCCTTTCGCATATGGTCGTGAAAGGCGGTCTTGCTGCGATTACGGACTGCCCGGAGCTTGTCGTCAGCGAGTGTTCCGAGAGGAATGTCCGTGTCCGGGTGCAGGCCTACATATGCCCGGCAGCCATCACAGAGATAGGCATAGGGCCAATCCCCGTAGCTGCGCCCGTTGTAGATTTCAGAGTTGCACACCAGGCGCACTTCGCCATTGCAGTAGCGGCAGCTTGCTGGAGCAGGGATTGGATTTTTGACGCGTTTAAGTGCGCGGCGACTGACGTGAGGCAGCGGAGCGGGCGCAGCAATGCGCTCGGGGGCGTTAGCCCGAGGATCGATTGGCATGGTGGGTGACCTATTGGGTGATTCGATCAGCGAAAGCGCTGAGCAGCATCAAGACGGTGAAGATGGCAAGGGCAGGGAATGAACCGCGCCACAGCAGCTAGCGGCGCTGGCGTTGGCGGTTGGTCACGCGGCATCTGCCTTACGCTGCTCGAACCGATCCGCCGCAGCGTCTGCGGCCAGTTCTTCAGCGCGGGCCTGACCGTAATCATTAGCCCAAGGCCGAATCAGAGCTTCGGCTACATCGTGCAGCGCTGTGGGGTGATGCTTGACCTTGGGCGTACCAAGAGCAGAGCAGGCCAAATCATAGGCTGTGCCATAAACGCGGCGCCCGCCGGCAACGATTTCGCAAATCATCCGCTCAATCGGATATTCGCGGTTGTCGGTTAGCAGCGGGGCGATTTGCTCTTGAGCGCCCAGGTGTTCCGCCAATGCCTCGTACAGCGATTGCGGTGTGACCAGAGCAACTGACTTGCCGAACGGGCGCGGCGCTGTGACGTTATCGCCACAGATCAGGGTGTTGATTGCATCGTGAAGCCAGTCCGGGCCTTCGACGGTATCGAGAAAGTCAGTCATGGCGCTTACTCCTGCTCAAGTTTGCGCGCATAAGCGCAGGCGGCGTTATGGTCGCGCCGAAAACCCTTCACCTTATTGGTGCGGGCATCGACGATGTGGAAGAACTCGCCGCTCACTGGGATCACCCGGTAGCGCGGGGCACGTTTAGGCTGGGTGGAGCCGACCAGTCCGAGGCTGATTGCTACAGACATGTTTCGGCGCTGGTGCATTGCGAGCGCTACATCACAGTAAGCGCGGTGACTTGGGTTCATGGTCGCCTCCAGGCAGACGAGGTGGTCAATTCAGATACAGAGGGATGCATTCCATCATTCCGCTGATCGTCAATGGCGCGGAAGGCTGAGTGCGAGAGGAGGGGGTGGTGCGGATTAGAAACGTATCGCGAGAGGCGCCAAGGGTTAGCTTTAACGGCTAACCCTAAGCAAACAGGATCATTACTCCACGGTGCAGATCCAGAGATGATTGTGTCGATAAGGAGCGCGAGTGAAGTGGATATCTGAAATCAGATTTAGGCCTCGCTCTTTAAGTGCTTCGGTCAGCTGTACGAGTGTCTCTGCTTGGATAGTCATTGCTGTTACCTCGTCAGATTTACTGCGTTCATAATTCTTGACCGGGAAGACAACTATCTAATTCAATTTTTTTATAACCCGGCTGATACGTGCGGGGGAAGGCAAGGTAGTTATGGAAGTCAACGCTAGGGCTAGTCGCTTACAGCCAAGGCTGAACTTATTTCGCGCTCGGCCTGAATCCGCTGATAAATCTCATCCCGGTGAACCGCAACATCAGCCGGCGCGACAATTCCAAGCTTCACTTGCTGTCCGCTTACGCTCAGCACCTGAATGTTGATGTCGTCTTTGATGCGGATGATTTCGCCTACGCGGCGGGTAAGTATCAACATGGTCTTTCTCCCTGGTTGTTTTCCCAATGCACCCGGTTGCTCAGGTGCATCAGTGAAAAATTCCATTTGCACAGGCCGACGTTCGCTTTCACGTCAACTCCGTCTGGCTTTTAGCCGTAAGGTTGTTACGCGCCTCTCCAGCGCGCCCTCCGAATGAGGTGTCCTGTGCCCAGCGCCGACATGAGGTCGAATCGCTGCGTACCGTTGCGCAGTACGTCCGCTGGCTATGCATCGGCCAGCTCGGCGTCCATCAGGTTGTTAAAGAGCAGTGCAGCCTTCGCTGCTGAGCCGTTTGTTCGCGGCCCGTGAATAAATATGTACTAAAGGTTCACTAAAAACAAGAACCAAAAGTACATATTTTTCGTGCGGACCAAAAAAAGCCCGCATTGAGCGGGCTACGTTGCGGCTGAAAAAGGCTTTTCCCACTTTATGCTTTATAAGAGAGCTCCCCGAAAATTGAGTGGCTAACTCTTAAATTTTTCAGGACCTCTACGGCATCTTGCTTTTCTGCATAGGGACCTATGACGACCACTGCGCCATCAGGCTTATCGCAAGGCCAGCCATCCGAACTCACTATTTTCTGCGTTGCCTCAAACTCCATTCCTGGCCTGCAGGGTATGCGGACCGTCCAGCCCACAGCAGGATTGATTCGCGACACAGCCTCAATCTCTGCCCCGCAGTGCTTGCACTTGACGGCAGCATTTTTGATGGTTTCGGCGCAAAGAGGGCAGTGGCGAGTATCGTGTTCGGCAGTCTCGGCGCGGCCTGGTGTCGAGCTTTTACCTCCCAGCAACATCATCACCAGGCCGGCCAGCGCTATCATCCCGCCAACAATCGTGTGCACCTGGCGGTCTGCCATTAGGCCAAGGTTGTTAACTCTTCCCATGCCCGTTGACACTGAGACGTCCATGCTTAGTGCGAAAACTACCCAGCAGATGCCCACTATCAGGGCAAATGTACCGAAGCCTTTCATTGGATCTCTCCCTAAATTAAGACCGAACTTTAACACTCTGGACATTTGCTCACCATTGATCGGGCTGAGAGTGAGATGGGAAGGTCCCGCTTGCCTGAATGAGAAATAAAGACCAAAATAAAGACCTTAAAAGGAGTCTTAAATATGCAGAATGTTTTGGCCAATGTCGCCGTCAGCGTTTCCGAGCTGAAAAAAAACCCTTCGGCTGTGCTGAGCGGTGCGGGCGGTGCCACGGTTGCCGTACTGAACCATAACCGTGTCATGGGCTATATGGTTCCGGCGGACGTCTATGAGGCAATGATTGAACGGCTGGATGATCTGGAACTAGCGCAAGTTGCTAAAGCCCGGATCGAGGCTGGCGAGAAACCTGTCCGCGTGTCACTTGATGATCTTATTGGCGAGGCTGAGGCAGATATCGCTAATGGGCGCTGAGTACGACGTTGAGTGGAACCCAAAAGCCCTGAAAGAATTACGACAGCTCGATGGCGCTGTTCGTCTTCAGTTCTTACGAAAGCTTCAGGAGCGACAAAGTCATCCGCGTGTACCGGGCGATGCCCTTCACGGCCTTAAGGACTGCTACAAGATCAAATTGCGTGGGGCAGGGTACCGGCTCGTGTATCGCGTTGAGGATGAGCGGATTGTCATCCTGGTTCTCGCCATTGGTAAGCGGGAGCGCAGCTCAGTGTATGAGCAGGCGGGGAAGCGGTAGGTAGATGCAAGAAGCCCGGCGCAGAGCTCTCTTGCTAGACTTTCCGGCTCATGAAAATTATCAAATCATTTAGGCATGATGAGCTCATTCTGCCTCGCTCTATGACGCAACCTGCAAAGTGCTTTGCGTAAAAGGATTCGTCCGTCGAGTCTCCTGCGAAAGCGTTAAGAAGCAAGTCCTTACAGTCTTTTGTAGTTCTACCAGGCTTGATCGTGTGAACAGATAGCAGGGTGGCCTCTATGGACGGTGTTGAGATAAACCGAGAAACCTTATTGGAATTTAGCCATGCATTTACATCTTTAGATATTTGTATGTCTCCGTCGAACACAGCGCCAATCAGGTTATAGTCACCAGTCCGTTTTGCAGATTTTATTGCTTCCACAATCCCTTCTGGGCCTTTGCCCTTGGCGTTTTTTATCGTGACGGAAACTAACGAGTCCCGACCGCAATATATCGACTTCAGGTGTTTGATTAGAGCTTCTTCTGTATACCCTTCAACAGCCATTAAAATCGTGTTGTTAGTACGTCGGATTGGCTTTTTCATGATTAGATATTTGGCACCGCTCCATAAGTACCAGACATGTACTTGGCGTAAAAATTATCATCACTCCTAACTCCACTCATATCGCACAGCCTCCACGCTTCACTGACGCCATTATTTTTTTCAACCAGTAGTATCTGGCATTTTTGTAGCTCATTCAATATTTCTACCGAGTGCGTAGTAAAAACGATCTGCGCATTGTGGGGGTTAGTCTTTGGGTTAAAGAATAAGTCCAAAATGCTGTCTAGCATGTGAGGGTGGAGGTCAGATTCCAGCTCGTCATAAACCATCACGCCACCTTCCTTGAGTACTGGTAGCAATCTACTCAGAAGTACATAAGCAGATTGAGTGCCGCTTGACTCGGTAAGTAGAGGCATCTCAAATGACTCATCGCCAATTGTATGAACGCCAAAAGGCATTGTCATCTCAAACTCTTCACCTTTCTCATCAACATGCTTGAGCTTGGTAAGTTTTATGTCAGATAAGCCCAGGTCCCACTTTTTCAGGCGAGAAACCATTAGCTCACGGTAATCCTCGTGTTGCTCATAGAACTCTGTACCCTCTATAAGGGCATGATAATCGTTTGATATTGCCCTGCCGCTAGCATTTATGTTTGTGTGGAATTTAGAAAAGTAATCCGTCAGCATTAATGCAAATTTATTATCTTGCTGTGCGGCAAAGGATATCAGTGATGAATTTTTCTTTACCTTACTTGCTGTCCGCTTGTCGAAACCAAAACCCTTAAGATTGAAGGAGTACTGTTTTTCCTTGATATTAAGTTCTCTCGAGAAGATGCAGCTCCACTGGCGGCTGGTTTTTTCGTGAAGTGCTTCTTCATGAACCTGTTTTGAATCGATCTTTAAGTTGTATTTGAATAATCTATCATTTACTTCAAAGATCATTTGGAGTGATGATGGTTCGTCCATTTTCAGAAAGTGCTGGCGTGTGTAGGTGCCAGCATCAGGTCGCAGATTTACCGACTTGCATATAAACCAAGAGATAAAAGCAAATGGTTTGATTGCGTTTGTTTTGCCAGCGCCGTTTGCACCTATTACGGCCAAGATTTTACTCGTTCTGCCACCTGCAGCTTTGGATACGCAGCTCTTTTCATTTTCTGCTGCGCGGCCGTCCATGGCGAACGAAACTTCAACTTCCTCCAAAAAGGAATAGAAATTCGAGAAGGTTAGGGAATGCAGCATTTTGACATTGCTCGACAGAATTCAACAAAATTTTGTTGAATATGGGCTGAGTTTTAGTAGAAGTCAACAGCTCAGCGATCTCCGTCAACTCGATAGCAGATCATTTTAGATCAGAGGCGACCCCCTAAAGGTTGCGTTTGAGTTCGTGCTTGGGGTTGGTGAGAGGGTAAGGCGATCTCCTGGCTTTAAATAAACCGGGTAGGGATCAATGACAGTGCCGAGTGCCAGCCTTTTTGTCGTTATGACATCCCTGCTTGTCGGTGCGGCCGCCGTGGGCAATAGCAGATACAGAGGTTATCGCCAGTGCTGCAGCCAGTACCAAAGTGATAATTTTCATATTTAACATCCTGTTATTAATAGAAGTCTTGCTTTTAGAGCAAGCCAGATAACTCGGTCGTTACGGCTTGAGCTGCTCTTAGTGAAGCGTCACAACCCGCCCATTCTCGCCAATCTTGATCCTATCCAGAGCCCGATTTAAAACATCCAGAGCATCGAGCAGAGCTTTTGCCTCGGCTTCACGGCCATTGCCCCAAAGGCGCTCAGCCATTTTGTTCAGCTCTTGAATAGATCTTTCAATATCGGCTGCGGTTACCGTCGCGGTCTGACCAGGCTTTTCGCCCATCATCAATTCGCCTGCAGCGCAACTGCGATACAGCTCAAAGGTCGCCACCTCGCCAAATCACACGGCCGAAAATGCGGTGTTCGTTGATTTCTTCGTCTGAAAGCACTTGGTCCGGGTATTTGAACTTGTCTGGGTTATCGCTGCGGATAATCCAGGCACCGTCCTCCGACCTCACCAGTCGTTTCACAATTTCCCCGTCAAGGTTGCACATAACGAAGATCTGACCGTCAGCCGGATCAATGCATGACTCATCGACGAGCATGACGTCGTGGTCATTGATCGTTGGCCACATGCTGTTGCCGTGGGCATAGATAACCTTGAGGTTTTTTGCTTTGACGCCCTTGGTGCGTAACCATTCGGTTTTGAAGGCAAGGGTGTTGCGCAGAACGACGTGAGGGTTTTCGCAGCCGGTGCCGGCTGCAGCTCGCGCGTCGTACTGATCGATGAATGTGTATAGACCTTCAGTATCGTCTACCAAATCGCACGACATTAGCCCCTGACGTGATGACATCAATTGCGCTGGGGGAGAAGCGGAATGGTTTTTTTGGGGGAGCTCCCCAGGACCTGGCCCTGACCCGTGCTGCAGCCACTCGACAGTAACGTCCAGTGCGGTAGCGAGCGCTAACATCTTGGCAGCGCCAGGAATGGATTCGCCGTTCATCCATTTACTTGCCGCTTTTGGTGTGACCTTTGCCATTTTGGCCAGACGAGCGCCAGCACCCCATTGCGGGATCTCTTTTGCCTCAAGGGCCTTTTTAAGGCGAGCCACGAAGGCCGCCCTCAAATCATCTATATGAACCATAGGTTCAATATCGCATGAGCTTGCATGTACTTTCAGTTCCGACTTAATATGTACCGACAGTTCATATTTAGGGCCGGAGGGCCACGCCATGAGCGCTCTCAAAGAATCAATCACCAAGGTAGGAGGGGTCGCAAAGGCTTCCGCAATTTGTGGTGTCAGCCAGCGAGCTATCTACAAATGGATCGCAGCTGAATCTTTACCTCGCACTGAGTATTCAGGTGAAACCCGCTACGCCCACTTATTGGCAGCTGCATCTTCTGGGCAGTTCACAGCTGAATGGCTCCTGCTGGAACTCATGCCCAGGCAAGCGTTGAGGCTTGCCAGCTAAATCAAGCACTCGCTCTCCGATCCAGTAAGTAAATTCTCGCTCACTCCTGGGCGGGACACTACTGAAACAAAACAGAGGTTTTACGAATGGAAGACTTTCTACGGGCCTGCCAGAGCGCTGTTCTGGATAACGAGGCGAAGACGCTGGCGGCAAAAATGGGTGTTGCGCATGTGAGCCTGCTCCAGCGCGCCAACCCCGACAACGACGCCCACCACCTGACGATTGAGCATCTGTTTGGGATCTTGCTCCACGCCGGGGATATGCGACCACTGGCAGCACTGGCTAATGAATTCGGCTTTGACTTGAGCCCTAAGAGCCCGCCTGAGGCACAGGGGCTTACATCGTCCTTGGCTATCGTCGGCAAGGAAGTGGCTGAGCTGACTATCGCTGTCCATGCGGCTCTCGAAGATAACCACGTCAATAGCCTCGAAAAAAACCTTATTCGCCAAGAGATCCATCACGTCCGGCAGAGCCTGGATGTGATGGATTCGTCGGTTAAGGCTGCCTGATTTTCCGCGCATGCGCGGATCGGTGCCCTACGACTGCGCACTAGTAGATATGCAGAACCAAATCCCAGGCACAAAAAAGCCACCGGGCATGGTGGCTGATTCATTAACACTTTGTGAGGCCGATTATATGCAAACCCAGTCACATATCAATAGCCCCAACAACCCCGCGCCACGTTTTTCGCAATCTGAAAACGTGGCGCGGGGTGTTTCTATGTCCAGTCTTGAGCTGGTCGACTTCATCAATTCGAAGCGCGATAAGAGCGAACCTACCCTGACGCACAAGAACTTGATCGCAAAGGTTCCGCGTGTTCTCGGGGCGGATCAATCGGCTAAATTTTCAGCCGATTACCTCGATACTCGTAGTCGCATTCAAAAGTGCTTCGTCTTCCCCAAGCGCGAAGCCTGCCTTATTGCAATGTCTTACAGCTATGAGCTTCAAGCGCTTGTCTTTGATCGCATGACGGCTCTTGAGGATCGCGAGCGCGCACGTTCGCTACCAAGCAACCCGAAGATCGTCGGCGAGCTGGCAATCCTCGAATGCTTTGATCGTCTGCTGAAACCTGCACCCTCCAGCAAAATGATGATGTTGGCTCAGATCGCCGCAAACAACGGGCTCGACGCCAAGTTTCTGCCGGGCTATGCCATTGATGCTGCATCAGACGCAACTGGTGGCAGCTCTATGCCGACCAAGGCCGTTACCGCATTGATCAAAGAAAACGGCATCAGCAGCACCGCCGCCGCTTTCAATCGCGCATTGGCAGCTCACGGCTTCCTGAAACCATTGACACGCGTGAACTCGAAGCGCGAAACGGTGGAGTTTTGGGGTGTGACTGACAAAGGCCTTAAGTTCGGCAAGAACCTCACAAGCCCTCAGTGCCCACGCGAGACCCAGCCTCACTGGTATGTGGATCGCTTCCTTGAACTGGCCGCATTGGTCGGGAAGGGGGTGAAGTAATGGCCCGTATCCGCACAATTAAGCCAGAGTTCTGGTCGAGTGAGCAGGTCATGGAAAACCGGCCGCTTGCTCGACTGCTTTTCATTGGTCTTTGGAACTTCTGCGATGACGGCGGCAATCACCCGCACGCACCTCGCACGATCAAGGCTCTTGTTTTCCCTGGTGACGACATCACGACTGAGGCAGTCAGCGAGCTACTGGGGGAGCTGGAAGGCACCGGCCTGACCCGTAGCTATACCGTCGACGGCAAGCACTACCTGCATGTGAACGGCTGGAAGCACCAGAAGATCGAAAAGCGCACCTTCAAGTATCCGAAGCCTCCGCAACCAGTCGTCGATGACAAGGGCGATGGTGGCGATGCTGCACCTACAAATCCACAAGAAGTCGTCGACCAGTCGTCGAGTGGTGGGGGAGAAATCGCCGACGACTCGTCGAATGGTCGTCGAGTCCTCACCCCCGGAAGGGATGTAGATGTAGAAGGGAATGGAAGGGATCAACACCACTCTCTCAACGCAGGCGAAGAAACTTCGCAAGCCGGGCCAAAGCAAAAACCAACACCCGAGAAATCCTCGGCAGTTGGGGAAAATCCAACTGAGGCAAAAATTGCCTTGGTTCAGCCCGGTCTTGAATTAACCCCACAACCTGTCGACCCAAAAGCTCCGGTGGAAATGACCCTGGACTGGGAGCCTGACGCCAATCTCCTGAAAACCTACTGCGTTCACTTCGGCGTATCCACCGATCTGTTCACCCAAGAGGCTGTTGCACCATTCACGGCTCACCACGAAACAGCTGGAACCCTGAATACCCAAGCAAAATGGGTATCCCTGCTGGTCAAGTGGGTCAAGGACGACAAGAACCGTGCGAGCAATGTCCGACAGTTCCCGGTTCGCCGACAAGTTAACGGTCCCGACTTTGACGACCTTGCCTGGGCTGACGATTTGGGTGGTGCGCTATGAGCGATAAACCAAAACCACCACGAAGCGCTGCCCGGCTCATGAAGGTTACGGGGGCTGCCGAGGATATGCGTGGTGCCATGGCCGGCTATCAACCCCCACCATCGCCAGTAATCCCGAAGACGCTGGCTCCAGGTACTGCTGGCGTCGTTAACGCCTTGTTCAAAGAGCTGCAGGCTATCTTCCCGGCTTGGAAGCAGGCGTGGCCGACTGACCTTGCCTTGAGCGCAGCCAAGCGCAGTTGGATCAAGGCGTTCATCGTTTCCGGGATCAACACGCTCGAACAGATCCGCTACGGCATTGAGCGTTGCCGCGATCTCGGTACGGACTTTGCGCCGAGCGTGGGTAAGTTCATCAAGCTTTGCCTGCCAACCCCGGAGATGCTCGGCATTCCATCCCACGACAAGGCTTTTCGTGAGGCGCTGGAGAACCTGCATCCAAGTCGGTCGAATGCACGGGTCTGGTCGCATCCCGCTGTGCGTCACGCCGCGCTGCAATGCGAGATGCACAACCTTGGCAGCCTGATCCCCGAGAAGGCCGGCAAGGTGTTCGACCGCGCTTACGACATAACCATTCGCCGTCTGGTGCAGGGGCTGCCTATGGAGGACATCGCTATGGGCATCGCTCACGACGGCCAGAAAAGCGAGCTGGAACGCGCGGAAGAATACGGCAACCGCCGTCAAGCCCGGTTACTGGAAATCCAAGGCATCCCGTCTGCTGGCGGGGCCGCACGCGCCCAGTTGTTGGCACGAATGAATATCAAGCGCGAACCACAGCGCAGCAAGGAGAGTTTCTAATGGCCGATGACGTTGATTTTGCAGAAGAGCGTATTGAAAAAGAACTGGCCTCAGCCCTTGCTGCCCGGGTTGTGTATGCCGGCGAAAGTGCTCATGAGTGCGAGTGTGGCGAAGTGATTTCAGAAGGGCGCCGTCTGGCTGTTCCCGGTGCTCAGGAGTGCATCACTTGTGCCGAGCGTTCTGCTTTGAAAATGCGAGGTGTGCGCCGTGGGTGATCACTCTGAACTGAAGCGGCTAGCCGTCGAATTGGCCGCTGCGAATGATCTATTCAACGAATGTCCGCAGGACAATGAGATTGGCGATGCTTGGAGCTTGGCGAACGACCGCTTTACCGAAGCGGCATCGCCTGAAGTCATCCTGGCCCTGATCGCCGAGAACGAGTCACTGAAAGGTCCGCATGACTGGCTGGCGGAAGACCTGATCAAGGAGCTGGTCGATAATGCCCAAGCGCTTCAGGAAAACTCGGACCTTGGCGAGAGCGACCCGTTCGCCATCGTTCTTCTGGCGGCGGCGTCGAGAATCCGCAGACAGGAAGGGAACATCGACAAGCTCAAGACTGAAAACGAGCAGTTGGCCAAAACCGCCAGCTGCTGGGACAGGCTGAACATCGAGAACAAGGCGCTCAGTGATTCGTTTCGTGCCGAGCGCGACGAGCTCAAGGCCGAGAACGAGGTGCTGCGCGACGATAATGCGCAAAACCAGTACGACGCCAACGCATGGCGTAATCAAGAAGAGTCCGTGTGGATTGAGGTCTTTCACAGCGAAGGCGACGATCCATTCATCAGCGCTATCACCGGCCAGATTACCGTCGAGCAGTTGGCCTTGATCCAAGCTGAAATCCTTGAATATCGGGAGGACTATTTCGAGAAGGGTTCGGGCCTTTACGTTTTCAAGTGCGCCCACTACCAGGCGCATTACGACAACGTAGGCATGAGGGAGCCAGTGCACTGGGAGACTGACTTCGAGTCGCACAGTCCTTTCCCATGGGAAGAAGCCGCCGCCATGGGCAAGGGAGAGCAGTCATGACTCTGGAATCAATCGCTTTGTGGCTTGGCTACGGCCTAATGATCACGGGCGGAATCGTGCTGATTGCGGCGATGCTCTTTGTTATCGGGACCGTACTTGCTGTGATCGCAAACAAGAGCCTTCGCGCACTGATCCGCATCTACGACCTCAAGACCCTGCGCGCAACCATGCGCCAGCTTGAGGCTGAGGGGAAAGTGAGTATGAAGACGGGGGTGAAAAATGGCTGAGGTCGCTCTTATTCGTACCGCCCAAGGCCTCGTGCCAGCCACTGAAGCTGATCGCGAGCTGACCCAGAAGTGGAAGCTGGGCCAGGTCATCCACGGCAAATTCACCAAAATGCGCAACGCAAAATTTCATGGCAAGTTCTTCTCCATGCTGGATCTGGCGTGGGAGTATTGGGAGCCGGTTGGCGGCCTGATTCCTCGGCAAGAGCTCCGCGGGATTCAAGGGTTGGCCAAGTTCTTCGAAGCGCAAAGCGGTAAGCCTGGGCAGCTGTCGGATGCGGTGGCTGCGTATATCTCAGGCCTTGAGTCTTCGCGCGCAGATCGTTTTCCGGCAGTGGACAAAAGTCGTGAAGCATTTCGCGAGTGGGTGACGATCGAAGCAGGACACTTCCACCTGGTGCACACCCCTGAAAGTATCCGCAAAGAGGCCAAGTCGATCAGTTGGTCGAGTATGGATGATCTGGCGTTTGAGCCGCTGTATCGCGACGTTTTCAACGCCTGCTGGCGGTTGGTGTTGTCGGCGCACTTCGAAACGGAGCAGGACGCCTTGAGTGCTGCTGATCAGATCGGGAGCTATGCATGAGCCCCTCAGATCAATTCTGGATAGTTATGTTTCTTGTCGTCCTCCTCGGAGTTATTGCAGGCCACTTCATTGATCGGCGTCGCCAGCGCTCAATTGAGTGCTATGAGCGGAAGCGCCGAGAGCGTAAAGCTGAAGTTGAGCGTGCTGCAAGGAAGGCTCTATGACCATTGCCCGAAAAACTCCAAAGCCGAAAAAATGCAGAGTTGCATCTTGCGGGGCCTCATTCGCCCCCGTGCGTCTTGGTCAAGCAGTATGTAGCCCGGCCTGCGCAGTTCTGGATGCTCCAAAGAATCTCGACCGGGCGCGCAAGTCGCTGGCTCAGGTTGAGCGCCGGGAGATCAAGGTCCGCAAGGAGAAGCTGAAGAGCAGGGCGGATCACCTGCGCGAGGCTCAGGCCGCAGTGAACGAGTATGTGCGCCTGCGTGACGCGCACCTGCCGTGCATCAGTTGCGATTCGACGCCGAACGATAACGACCTTATGACCGGCAGCCGTTGGGATGCCGGGCATTACCGATCTGTGGGTGCCTGCCCTGAGCTGCGATTTGAGCCGCTAAACATCCATCGGCAGTGCGTAAGGTGCAACCGCAACCTGTCGGGCAATGCTGTGGAGTATCGCATTCGTCTGGTACAGCGCGTCGGTGTCGACAAGGTTAATTGGCTGGAAGGGCCTCATTCGGCCCGCAAGTACACCGTAGATGAGATCAAGGTCATTAAGGCCGAATACCGAGCAAAGACCAGAGAATTGAAGAGGGCGGCAGCATGAACTATCAAAACGTCATTTCTGCAGTCGTCCGCGCTCTGGCAGCGGAAACCATCAACTCTGCTGGCGGCTGCGACTTTGAGCCTAAGGTGCAGTGCGCTAAGCAGAAGGGGGAGATCGTAGGCAAAGAGGCGGCTCTGCTTGCTGACTGCATCGTGCACAAGCTTCTGCATGCCCAGCTCAGTCCGCGCCACTGGAACGCATTGGTGGCCAAGTACAGCACCCACCGTGGACGCAAGATCGACTCCATCGGTCGGCTTGTCGCAGTTGTGTCTTCGCCTGCGCCACTGCGCTTTACTCAGCAGGCGGTGTTGGTCTGGGCTGTGCCGCAGCAGTCAAAGGGCATACAGCGTACGGCGGTCGAGGTCAAAGCACCGAAGCACCGGGAGAACAAAGAAAAAGGGCAGTGGGATTGGCGCAACGCTGCGGCTGACGCGGACGTAGACCGAGCCAACAAGCACGCCAAGTCAGTGGCCGAAACGAAGCCGGGAGAGATGATTGTCCTCACTGGGTCGAACTACGACATGACCAACTGGGATTCCCAGGGCCTGACGGAGCGTACCTATCAGCGCTGGAACAAGACCATCAAGGGGGCATTGGAATCGATGGTGGATGAGGCTTTGGTCGATGCGCAACACATGCTTGAGGCGGTTGGAGTGCTGGAGTGCGAGGCGGCGTGAAATAGCCCCTCAAAAGGGCTTGCAAGATCATGTCGCTATGTCGCATTATTTACCCATCCTGTCATTCCTGCGTGTGTAGGAGTGAGCCGAAAAAGCCTCGCCAGAGAAATCTGCCGGGGCTTAGTCGTCTTCGGCCTAGGAGGATTTATGCCAAGAGCACAACGTCGACACGACACATCACGCGTCAAGGCTCGCTTCTATAGAAAGCAGCGACTTCATGCCTGCTGGACGACTAACCAGCGCAATGCCGGGCTATTCGCCAACCACGGCAAGGTCTGCTCCTGTTGGATGTGCGGCAATCCGCGCAAGCAGGGTGATCTAACCATGCAGGAGAAGCGCGCAAACCTGCATAGCCTTGACTGAAGCAGCCCGGCCCTCGCAAGGGTTTTATTGCTAGTAATTTCTCAAGCCTCGCCTTCGTGCGGGGCTTTTTCGTTTAAACATGCCCCACGGAGTCGAGCGCATGGATTTTCTGCACCGCCTTCTCGACAGGCTCGACCTCCTGATAGCGGGTCTGTTTGGAGTGATCGTTGCCAGCTGGTGGCATAAAGACGACCTGACCGATTGGTGGGCTTGGATGATCTTCTTGATCACCGGGGTTTCCTGCTCTCTGTACCTGACGGGAATGGTTAGTGCCTACCTAGGCGTAACTGAGCCGAGCATCGTTGCCGGCATCGGCTTTCTGCTGGGCACCTTCGGCGGCTCACTCCTCGCAGCAATCAACCGAGCCATTAAAGCGGCCGACCTTTGGGCGCTTATCCGTCAGAGGTTCGGGGGAGGCAGAAGCGATGAGCCTTGATCTGATCAACTCCATAACCAGCGGCCTGATTGCCTTGTGGGCGTTCTGGTGCGTGGTAAGCGGGAAGGTGCGAGATGGCATCCTTGGCAAGCTGATCTATTCGGTCATTGCCATCAGCGGCTTCGTCGTGATGGCGCGCAACCAGAACATCTTCCTCGCGCCGACTACCGCAGGCACGACACTTCTTGTGTTCCTGGCTCTGGCCGGTCTACGCCATATCTTCATGGTCATGTACTGGCAGCGAGTAAAAGCCTGGCTGTGCCGGACGCTGAACTGCGAGCACTGCCTGCACTGTGATAAGGCGCCCGGCGGTATCGATCGACGGAGCAAGTAATCCGCGCCACGTTTTGGAATGCGCCAGATTGTGGTGCAGTTCTTAAGCTAAGCGTTTTTCTTGAGGGATCCTTGAATATTGTGAAGCGCGTACGAAAGCTCGTGCTCTACCTCGTGAAGTCCCTGGTTCCACTTTTCGCTATGTGGACTCGTATCGGTTCTCATTCGAAAGTTCGCGGACGTGCTCCTAACAGCTGGGCCAAAGAAGAACTGTTCCAAGTCCGTTTTTGGTGCTTTCCTGCGCGATAGCGTTTCGTGTTTGGCCGCGTCTTTGATCTCATCCTTCAGTTTGGTCAGCCGGGTTTTTAAAAGGTCGACGCTGTTTGGCGAGAGTCTTGATTTATCGGCGACATCATCAATCAGGCTCCAGGCTTCGTCATGCCATCTCTGTAGTTCGGCAATAATTGCCAGAGCTTCGTTGTGGTCCAGTTCCATTTGTTCTTCCATCGTGTGCGCGGGGTAGGTGTGCCGCAGGTGAGTGCGGCACTGGCAGGTCACTTCACTTTCAGCGCTTCCTGAATGCGGTCGGCGTACTCTGACAGCTTCCCAATTTCGCGATCAAGGTTGGTTGCATCGGCGCCAGATGCCTTGGCAGCAATAACTTCAAGAGCTGCCGCTACGGCGTAGGCGCGTTTTTCCGCCTGATCAATCCTGCGGCTCTCGCCAGCACTTGTAACTGCGTTGAAGATTGTCTCGGACATGCTGTATTCCTTGCGTGTGAGTTGAATTACACAAATACCGGCAACCTGCCACTATTTCAACGCCAGCCTTAACTCCACTTGAGACAATTTATGACAACCAAGCCTCCCGACTGGGAGGCGATCGAACGCACCTCTGTCGGGCCGCTGTCAGATGCCTACAGACTGAGGTGCTTGAAGATGCACGGACCAACAGGTTGACCATAGGCTGCGCATTCGGCGTGGATCTCGGTTAACCCCTGAGCGAAGCTTCCAATACACAGCCCTAAAAGTGCCGCAATGATGACATAGGCCCAGACACGATCAGTTGGCATCGGCTGACGCTTCATCCACGAATCTGCTACAGGGCAATAAGCACAGCGACGCCGATTGCCGAGTAAAAGCCCAGCGAAAAGATACTGAGCGGTTTAAGAAACTCCATTGCACATCTCCTTTTTAAAGTGAGGCTCGATTGAAGCACTCTGACATCTCGCCCGCCACTCAACTGCGTGTAGTTACTAGCGCTCGTGTAGTTTGATCACAGGACGCACACCAAATGCACAGGCCGATGCCTCCTGCGTCACCGCTTGAGCTTTCCGACCTATCCGAATTCGGCATACGCTTGACCCCAGCCCCCGAAGTGCGGGAATGGCTCCAGGCCGAGATCCTTGCCAACACCGGCAGCATCCACAACCCAGACCATGCCCACCTATTGGACGCAGACATCCAGATCATGTGGGCATCGTCGAGCTTCGAGAAGCAAGGCCGCACAGTCCTCGGTCAGGCCGAACAGGTAGCGTTCCGCGCCGGTGGCTGGCAGAAAGCCCGGATGGAGCAACAGATGCGTGATTGGTTCGGCGATGTGCCGGCCTTCATCATCACCTTGGCTGCTGACTACTGCGCCCAGTGCAGCGACCTTGAGTTCTGCGCCCTGATCGAACACGAGCTTTATCACCTGGCTCACGCGACCGACAAGTACGGTCAACCAGCATTCACCCAAGACGGTGCACCGAAGATCAAGCTGCAGGGCCACGACGTGGAAGAGTTCGTTGGTGTTGTCCGCCGCTATGGCGCAAGCCCTGATGTTCAAGCGATGGTGGATGCTGCAAACAAGCCCGCAGAGGTGGGTAAATTGAACATATCGAGGGCCTGCGGAACCTGTCTGCTCAAGTCGGCCTGAGGTTAGACAGCAATAGACGGAATCCAAACCTATGGCAGCCCTGAGCAGCGAGGTGAAGGCCTTTATCGTTCAGGCACTCGCCTGCTTCGATACACCCTCCCAGGTGGCCGAGGCCGTCAAGCGTGAATTCAGTGTCGAAGTGAGCCGCCAACAGGTGGAATCGCACGACCCTACGAAGCGATGCAGTAAGACCCTGGCCAAGCGCTGGGTGGAAATGTTTCACGATGCCCGCAAGCGCTTCCGTGAAGAGACGGTAGAGATACCGATCGCCAACCGTGCCTATCGACTGCGCGCTCTTGGTCGTATGGCCGAGAAGGCCGAGAACATGAAGAACATGGCGCTGACTGCTCAGCTACTGGAGCAGGCCGCTAAGGAAGTCGGCGACGTGTACGTAAATCGCCGCCTTGAACCTGAAAAGCCTCTTGGCTCCCACGCGGACCAGCAGCACGCCATTGCTGAGTACACGCTGGAGCCTGATGAGCATGTCCCGACTTCCCCACACCTTTGATCCTCCGGTCAAGCTGACGCCCAAGCAGGCGAACATTTATTGCTGGGGCTTCCAGCCTGAGGCGCGCTTTCGCGACGCGGTGTGTGGGCGCCGGTTCGGTAAGACATTCTTGGGCAAGGCCGAGATGCGCCGTGCTGCTCGTCTCGCGGCCGAGTGGGGTGTAAGCGTCGAGGATGAGATCTGGTACGGCGCGCCGACGTTCAAACAGGCCAAGCGCGTGTTCTGGCGGCGCCTGAAGCAAGCCATCCCTGAGGCGTGGCGTGCGCACCGCCCGAACGAGACCGAATGCTCTATCACCCTCAAGTCCGGCCACGTCATGCGCGTGGTGGGGCTCGACAACTACGATAACCTGCGGGGCTCCGGCCTTTTCTTCGTTCTGGTGGATGAATGGGCGGACTGCCCGTGGGCCGCGTGGGAAGAAGTGCTGCGGCCGATGCTCTCGAGCTGCCAATACACGATTCCGGGTATCGGAGTGCGCAAGGGCGGCCATGCGCTGCGGATTGGCACACCTAAGGGCTTCAATCACTGCTACGACACGTATCTGGACGGCAAACCAGGCGGCGAGCCTGACCACAAGAGCTGGCAGTACACGTCATTACAGGGAGGCAATGTTCCTCCTGAAGAGCTGGATGCGGCCCGCCGCAAGATGGACCCTCGGACGTTTCGGCAAGAGTACGAGGCCGGTTTTGAGAATTACGCTGGCGTCGTTTACTACACGTTTAATCGTGCTGAATGCCGCACCAGCGAGCGGATCAAGCCGGGCGAGGCTTTGCACATTGGCATGGACTTCAACGTCATGAAAATGAGCGCCGTGGTTTACGTGGTTCGCGACGATCTGCCGTTGGCTCTGGATGAGTTCCACGCTGTGCGTGACACGCCGGAGATGATCGAAAAGATCAAGGTTCGCTTCTCGGGACACAACATTGCCGTTTACCCAGATGCTAGTGGCCAGAACACCAGTAGTAAGAACGCCAGTGAGTCAGATTTGTCGCTGCTTAAGAAGGCCGGTTTTTCAGTCATTGTTGATTCGACAAACCCGGGGATTAAAGACCGTGTGAATGCGGTCAACGCCATGTTCTTGAACACCTACGGTGAGCGCCGCTTAAAGGTCAATGTCGATCAGTGCCCGCAGCTCACCTTGTGCCTAGAGCGTCAGACTTATACCGACAAGGGAGAGCCTGACAAAGACCCTAAGAAGGGCCATGACCATATGAACGACGCTGCGGGCTACTTCATCGCCAAGCGTTACCCAATCAAAACGGTTGTCACCTCTATCAAAATGGGATTCGCCCGATGAGCAACGACGTCTCCTACAAGCGGGCTGACTACACCGAAGTGCTGGATCGCTGGGCCACCGTGCGCGATGTTTGCGCTGGCCAGCATCGTGTTGTCTCCCGGCTGCCTTATATCAACTCGCACGACAAATCCCCAGAAAATGCTGATCGCAACAAGGCTTACCGTGAACGGGCGGTGTTCAAGAATGCCACCGGTCACACTCGGAACGGTTTGCTTGGCCTGGCATTCCACAAAGACCCGACGCTGACTGTGCCGAAGAAGCTGGAGTACCTGCAAGACAATGCCAACGGTTCTGGCGTCAGCATCTATCAGCACTCGCAAGGCACGCTGGAAAAGGTGCTTGAGGCCGGGCGTCACGGGCTCTATGTCGACTATCATCAGGATGAAGGTTTGGGCGGGCACTCGGTGATCCTTTCCTACTGCGCGGAAGACATCATCAACTGGCGCACCGGGATGGTTAACGGCCATAACGTGCTGACGATGGTGGTTCTGCGCGAAGCGCCAGAAATTGAAGACGGCTTCGGCTTCAAGGTGGTCGAGCAATATCGGGAGTTGGCGTTGGAGCCGGAGGGTTTTGTTTGCCGTGTCTGGCGCAGGTCGGGGCCCAGAGGTGGCGGGCCATTGGAGGTAGTCGAGGCTTTTGCACCCACAGGCACAGGTGGTCGCCTCAAAGAGATCCCGTTTACCTTTGTCGGCGCGCAGAACAACGACCCGACCATCGATGAGTCACCCCTGTACGACATCGCTATGATCAACCTTGGCCACTATCGAAACAGTGCCGATTATGAAGACAGCGTGTTCTGGTGCGGCCAGGCCCAGCCCTATATCTCAGGCCTTGATGAGCAGTGGCGCGATCACATGGAGAAGAACGGCATGTATGTCGGCTCCCGGGCGCCTATGTTGCTTCCGGCGGGCGGTTCTTTTGCTTACGCGCAGCCGTTGCCAAACACCTTGGTCAAAGAGGCCATGGCAGACAAAAACCAGATGATGATTGAGCTGGGCGCTCGTATGGTGGTGGCTTCGGTATCGTCCAAGACTGCCACCGAGGCCCGCGGCGACCAGTCAGCATCTACTTCAGTGCTTGCGGGGTGTGTGGCAAACGTCAGCGAGGCGTATACCCGGGCCATCATGTGGTGCGGCGCTTACATGGGCATGACTGACAAGGTCGCGTACCAGATCAATCAGGAATTCGTAGAGCTGACAGCTGATCCGCAGATGATCACTGCCCTTGTTGGGCTGTGGCAGAACGGCGGTTTCGCCAAGGCTGACCTGCGTTCGTATTTGCGTAAGCTGGGGTTAATCGCACCAGAGCGCACTGACCAGCAAATCGACGGCGAACTGGAAGAGCAGGGCGACGGCCTGGGCCTAGACGACGAGGACAAATTAGATGGCGGCAAATCAAGCAGTCCTTGACGCCACGATTCGGCACGCGGTCTTCCTCGAAAAGCTGAAGGCAGGTGAGGTCGGCAAGTTCGCTCCCTTCCTGAAGGAGATCGACCGCTCAATCCGCGACCGGCTTACCCAGTCGGATCTGACCGAATACAACACGAAGCGCCTGGAAGCGTTGCTGAAGGAGGTCGACAGCCTGCTGCTGGGTATCTTCGACCGCTACAGCCTGCAACTGAACCTCGACCTGATCGATATCGCCAACTACGAGGCTGAATTTGAGGCGTCGAGTCTGGTCCGGTCAGCGCCGGTGGGCGTCGCGCTGGATGTGGTCGCGCCGACGGCAGTGGCTATCCGCACCGCGGTGTTGACCAATCCCCTCAGTGTGCGCGGCACCGGCGGCGGCAAGCTGATGAAGTCATTCATTAAGGGCTGGACCATTGCTGAGCGCGAGCGCGTCACCGGCACGATTCGACAGGGCTTCTTCGAAGGGCAAACGAACTTCCAGATCATTCGCAACATTCGCGGCACCAAGGCGGCAGGCTACAAGGATGGAGTTCTCGCCACCACCAACCGCAATGCCAGCACGGTCGTGCACACCGCGATTCAGCATGTGTCGTCCCAGGCGCGCATGGAGGTGGCCAAGGCCAATACTGATGTGGTGCTTGAGATCCAGATGATCGCCACGCTGGACAGCAAGACCAGCCAGCTATGCCGCTCGATGGACAAGCGCCGGTTTCCGGTGGATTCAGGCCCAAGGCCGCCATTCCACCCGAATTGCCGAACCACGTTCATCTTGCTGACCAAGCTCAGCGCGATGTTCGCCAAGGGCGCAACGCGTGCCTCGGTGGGTGCTGATGGCGGACAGCAGGTCAGTGCTGCCCTCGATTACTACCACTGGCTCCAGCAGCAGCCTACTTCGTTCCAGGACGTCGCCATCGGTCCTGTCAGGGCCAAGCTGTTCAGGGAGGGTGGGCTGACCGTCGAGCGCTTCGCCGAGCTACAGCTTGATCGCAACTTTGCGCCGCTGACTCTGGTGCAGATGAAGGGGCTGGAGCCGCTGGCCTTCGAGCGAGCAGGGATCTAACCGAACACATTCAATCAACCGCCTCCGGGCGGTTTTTTATTGCCTGCAAAGCGGGCGAAACATACCCAAGGGGTGCATCAACGTGGCAGAAGAAAACGAAATCGACCTGGAAAACCCGGCAATCAAGGCCGCTATCGCGACTGCCGTTGAAGCATCCGTTTCCGGTTTGAAAACCAAGAACTCGGAACTGCTGGGCAAGCTGAAGGAAACCTCCGGCAAGCTGACCCAGTTTGAAACACAGTTTGAAGGCATCGACATCGACGCAGTCAAAGGCCTGCTCAGCCGCGCCGGGCAGGATGAAGAAACCAAGCTGCTGACCGAGGGCAAGGTGGACGAGGTGTTCAATAAGCGCACCGAGCGCCTGCGTGGCGAGCACGACAAGCAACTGAAGACGCTCGCCGGTCGCGCTGAGAAGGCTGAAGCCTTCGCCGCGAAGTTCCAGGGCAAAGTCCTGGGCGACTCGGTACGCGGTGCAGCACTGAAAGCCGGTGCATTGCCGGAAGCAACCGACGACATCATCTTGCGCGCCAAAGGCGTGTTCTCACTGAATGAAGAGGGCGAAGCGGTCGCTGTTGACGAGAATGGCCAGACCATCCTCGGCAAAGACGGCAAGACCCCTCTGACTCCGCTCGAATGGGCCGAGTCTCTGCGCGAAAGTGCACCCCACCTGTGGCCAAGGGCTTCAGGGACACATGCCCCGGGCGGGGGCGGCGGCCAGGCTGCATCGAAGCGCTCCGAAATGACCTCCGAGCAGAAGCGCGATTTCCAGCGCAAGCACGGCCAAACCGCATACCTCGCATTGCCCAAGTAAGGGGAAAGACCCATGGCTACAACTGTCAACAGCGACCTGATCATCTACAACGATGAGGCGCAAACTGCTTACCTGGAGCGCATCCAGGATAACCTGGACGTTTTCAACGCCTCGTCCAATGGCGCGATCGTCCTCGACAACGAACTGATCCAGGGCGACTTCCGCAAACGTGCTTTCTACAAGCTCGGCGGCGGTCTGGAACACCGCGATGTCAACTCCGACGGCAAGGTCATCGCCAAGAAAATCGGCGCTGGTGAAGCTGTAGGCGTCAAGGCGCCGTGGAAATACGGCCCGTACCAGACCACTGAAGAGGCGTTCAAGCGTCGCGGCCGTGCCGTAGATGAGTTCTCCCAGATCATCGGCGCCGACGTAGCTGATGCGACCATCGAAGGCTTCATCGAGTACGCCACCGGCGCGCTGAAGGCTGCTATCGGTTCGAACGCCGCAATGGTGGTGTCTGCCAACATCGAAACCGACGGCAAGAAGACCCTGACCCGTGGCATGCGCAAATTCGGCGACAAGTTCGGCCGCATTGCGCTGTGGGTCATGCACTCGTCTGCCTATTTCGACATAGTTGATGAAGCGATCGCGAACAAGGTCTACGAAGAAGCTGGCGTCGTGATCTACGGCGGCCTGCCTGGGACCCTGGGCAAGCCGGTGCTGGTGACCGACAAGGCGCCGGTGGATGCGATCTTCGGCCTGCTGCCGAATGCCGTGGTGATCACCGAGTCCCAGGCCCCGGGTTTCCGTTCTTACGACGTGAACGACGAGGAAAACCTGGCTATCGGTTACCGCGCCGAGGGTACCGTAAACATCGATGTGTTGGGTTACAGCTGGAAGGAAACCACCGGCGGCACCAACCCAACCCTTGCGGCCGTCGGCTCCGCGGCGAACTGGGTCAAGCACTCGGACAGCAATAAGGTCACCGCCGGCGTGATGATCAACCTCACCACCACGCCACCAGTCGGCGGCTGATAACCACCCCAGGAAGCGGCCAGCGATGGCCGCCACGGAGATTCCGATGGAACTCGTTTATACAAACCAGTTTGACGGCTTTGAGCCTGGCAAGCGTTACCGCGTCCCGGGCCTGTTCCGCAGTATTGAGCGTGATGCAACGGCAGTGACCGTGGTAGGTGACTATCCCGAAATCGTCACGGCATACGAAGATACTGGCGTCGATGTTGAGGTGGTTGCGTTGCCAGAGCTTGTTGTTGTCGGCGCGCAGGCGGTCGCATCTGGAGAGCAGTCCAAGTTGCTTGCCGACCTGCAGGCCGAGAGTGGCGCAATGGTTCTGCTGATCGACGGCCTGGAGGCTGGTGAAATCCATCGTCCAGATTCCGGCGAGCTGGCGTTGCGCTTGTTTGATGTGCTGGGCACCATTCATGCTTCGGTTGGTGAGTTGACCACTGAACGTGACGGCCTGGCCTTGACTGTCGACGCGCTGCGCGCCGAGGTTGAAGCGCTGAAGAAGTTTGCTCTCACGCCGCCAGATGATGAGACCGGTGAAATCTCGGCGCTGAAAGCAAAGCTCGACGAAGCCAAGATTCAGTATAGGGCCAACGCCTCCAAAGAATCCCTGGAAAAGCTCGTCGCCGAGCTGACCAAGGAGTAATACTGCTGGCTGTCGGTCACCCGGCGGCCAATCTACAAACCATTCCAGCGAGTTGACGCATGACACTCATCATCGAGGACGGCAGCGGCAAGCCTGACGCCGAAAGCTACGCGAGCGCCGAGGACCTGGCCATGTATGCAGTGAAGTTCGGCACGGTCATCCCTGCCGGGGTTCCTGAGCAGGAGGCGCTGCTGCGTCGGGCCGCCTTGGCGATGGATGGCATGAGCTGGAAGGGGCGCAAAAGCGCAAGTGAGCAGTCGTTGTCCTGGCCTCGCCGCGAAGTGCACCTGGATGGCGAGAACAAACCAGCCAATTACCTTCCCGCGCGTATTCAGTACGGGCAGATGGCGCTGGCTGCTGAGATCCATCAGGACGATATCGACCCGGTAGAGAAACGTAAGGGAGCGGTGCTGCTGGATCGTGTTGAAGGGGCGGTGACCCGGCAGTACGCGGCGATTCCCAACACCAGCCCCCGGCTTCTGCCAGCTGCACCGGACCGGCCAAGCGCTACGCAGTTTGCTGATTACTTGCAGAGGCGTGGGTTATTTGCGGTACGAGCTTAGTATCAGATCGCAGCGGTCATACGCATTATAAAATCAAAATCACGATAGCCGGGTGTGAAGTCTAGATGGCACTTTTCTAGCATGAAATCCTTCGCTACTACGCTTGGCGTCAGAGAACTGATTTTCGCCTTGATCGTTACCCTATATTCGTCAGGAAGCTTGTAGCGGCGCACCACGAAGTTGGCGATCTGTTCTTTAGCCGTTTTTTCTAGAGCTTCGATTTCGTCCTGAGGGAGCATGGCTCGTCCTTTGAGAGAGTTAATTGGGCGCTAAGAATAACTGAATTGTTTCTTATCACAAATTCTGGAGCCGCCATGGCTTTCTACGACGAAATGGCCGTGATGGCTCTGGATATGATCGCAGAGTTTGGCCAGCCCGTGACCATCAGCAAGACGGAGCCGGGCGAGTACGATCCTGAAACAGGTGGGGACTCACCGGGTGCCACCATCGAGCAGACCGGCCAAGGCATCCTGCGCGACTTCACTGGCCTGGAGTTCCAGAACAACAGCCTCATCAAGCAAGGCGACAAGAAGCTCAAGATCGCTGCCCAGGGACTTGAGTGGGTGCCCGGCCTGCTCGACAAGGTGGTCGTCCAAGGGCGCACCTGGTCAATCGTTCCGCCACTGAAAGAGGTTAACCCCGCTGGCACGCCGATCCTGTATGAGCTGGCGGTGCGGTCGTGAGTCGGTCGGGCGCCGGCCAATCCGGCAGCTTCGCCCTGAGCTTGGCTGCATTCGCCGCTCAAGCCAATGAAGCCATCGACGCAAGCGTGCGCGAGATCATCATCGAAATCGGTAATAGCCTGATCAAGATGTCGCCTGTGGGCAATCCGGAGGTTTGGGCTAAAAACGCTGTAGCAACTCAATACAACAAGGCAGTGGACGAGCACAATTCAGCTCTGCGCAGTGATCCGCAAAATTTGAACAAGGCCGGACGCCTCAAGCCAGGGCGCAAGCTGCATGACGGAATGGATATTGCTGCGCCTGCTGGCTATGTCGGCGGCAGGTTCCGCGGTAACTGGATGTTCAACATTGGTACGCCAGATAGCACTACGACCGAAGAGGTCGATCCCAGCGGCGTTAAATCCATGGCGCGCATCGTCGGCGGCGCTATTGAATTCAACGCGGGCGATACCTGCTTTATCACCAACAGCCTCGGCTATGCGATCCCGCTGGAGTTCGGCCATTCCAACCAGGCCCCCGGCGGCATGGTCAGAGTCACCGTGGCTCGTTTCCAGCAGATCGTGCTGGAGGCCATTAGGAGTAATCAGGTATGAGTCACGCAATCATCGCCTCGATCTACGAGGCAAAGCTCATCGCTTGGAACGCTGCCAGGGCGCAGAAGCTGAAGATCGGCTTTGAAAACATGGCTTATACACCGGCGGTGGGGGAAACTTACCTTCGCGCGTTCACGATCCCGGGCGATACCGCGAGCAACACCCTCGGCGGTGATCACCGGCTGTACACCGGCGTATTTCAGATAAGCATCATTGCCCCGGCGGGAACCGGTAAGACCGAAACCAATCCACTCGTGTCTGAGCTGACGAGCTTATTTCCGCTCTATGCCAGAAGCACGAAGGACGAAGTTACGGTGATCACCATGTCGCCTGTAGATCCGGGCCCAGGCATCACGGGCGATTCCGTTTACACGGTTCCCGTTTCGTTTTCGTATCGCGCCGAAACCAACTAATCCCGCCCACTGGGCAAACCCCCCGAACCCGCCTTGAGCGGGTTTTGTCATTTCTGAGAGAGGTAAAAGCCATGGGCTACAAACTCCCCAACGGCGGAACATTCCAGCATGCCGCCACCTATGCCGCTGCTCTGGCGTTCACTGCGATCAGTAACGCCACTGAAGCCGTGGCAACAGTCGCAGGCGCCGATTTGGAGGTGGGCGATATCGTGCTGGTTGAGTCCGGCTGGAGCACCCTCAATGGGCGTGTTGTACGTGTTAAGGCCGCAACAGCGGTGTCGATCACTCTTGAGGATATCGATACCTCGGACACGCAAAGCTTCCCGGCAGGTTCCGGTGGCGGGACCCTGAAGAAGATCGAAACGTGGGTGCAGATTCCGCAAGTCACTGACGTGGCGTTTTCCGGCGGCGAGCAGCAGTACACGGACGTGGTTTTTCTGGAAGACAAACAAGGTCGTCAAGTGCCAACCGACAAGTCGGCAGCGAGCATGGCATTGACCATTGCCGATGACCCGGGCAAGCCATTCGTGAAAGTACTGGAGGCCGCTGACGCAGGTCGGAAGGTGGAAGCTGCGCGCCTGAACCTACCCGGCAATGACACCATTTTCTACGGTGCCTATACCTCGTTTTCTAAGCAGCCGACGGTCTCGCGTAGCAACGTGCTGACCCGCACCGTTAACTTGGCTTTGCAAGCCGAACCGACCCGTTATCTGGTGTAAGGAGCACTCATGGCCAAGTTCAAAATTCAGCAAAACCCAACGTTCAAGATCACCGTTGAAATCCCTCGCGTTGGCGCTGAGCCCGACAAGGTACCTTTCGAGTTCAAGTATCGAGACCGCAAGGCCTTGGCTGCATTGTTCCTGTCGTGGCAGGAGGCTTTCAAAGCTGATGAGGTGCGATTTAAGGAGATGGGCGCCGAGTTGACCATCGTTGCGCTGACTGAGGCCAATATCGAGCACCAGGTGAGTCAGGTCGAAGCCTTGGTTGTTGGCTGGGGCTATGACGTCAAACTCAGCCAAGAATCCATTCGGGCGCTGGTGGAAACGTCAGCGGGCGCTGGGGATGCAATCGTTAAAGCCTATCAGGGTGCATTCGAAGCGGCACGCCTGGGAAACTGATCGAGGTCGGTCGCGCACTGTACGAACCTTCTGCGTCATCCGAGCAGCTCAGTCTGTTCGGTCTGACCTCGACAGACTACGTCGACACCGTTGAAGTCTGGGCAGATAACTGGCAGGCATTCCGGCTTTTTGAAGCCCTGTCGACGCAGTGGCGCACCGGCGCGTGCGGGGCTACCGGCCTTGATTATTCGGCGATCTACGACACCGCCAGCCTCTCGGGCTTTACCAAAAAACACACAATTAAGCTCTTCCCTGACCTTCGGGTTTTGGAAGCCGAAGCCATGCTCGTCATGTCTGAGCAAATGAATAAAGGATGACGGCATGAGTGGCGATATTGCGAGCCTTGGGATTGCCGTGCAGACCGGCGAAGTCACCAAGGCCAATAACGAGCTGGAAAAACTCGTTCAGGTTGGTGAAAAAGCTGAAAAGGCAGCAGCAGGGATCAGTGATGGTTTCGACAAGGCTTCGGCGGCGGCTTCTGGTTTGTCGAGCGCAGAAACCAAACTGGCTGAAACCACGGAGGATGCCAAGGCTCGCCTGCTTGCCATGGCCAAGGCCTCCCTGGACTCAAGTGAGTACCTGAAGAGCCTCGCTTCCAGTGTGAACTCCAGTACTTCCGCCATGGACGCGGCACGGGCCACGACCACAGACTTTGCGGCGCTCAATCGACGGCTTAAGGCGGATGCTGATGCTCTGGTCGGGACTGTTGAGCAGCAGGCGCAATCTACGCGCCAGGCAGCGGCAGCCACCGGCGTTCAGGCCGATGGTTTGGCTAAGCTGCTGGGTCAGATCAACCCGGCTGTTGCGGCACTGGCGCGTCTTGATGAGCAGCAGACCAAGTTGGAGCAATATCGCAAGACCGGGTTAATCGATGCCGAAACTTTCAAGGACTATTCGGCCCGTATTGATTCCACGCGCAAGAGCTTGAGTGGTTTTGATGATGGCCTGTCGAAAACGGGCATCAGTGCCAGGCAAACCGAACAAGCGCTGCGCCAACTGCCTGCGCAATTCACTGACATCTTCACCAGCCTGGCTGGGGGTCAGAACCCGCTGATGGTGCTGATTCAGCAGGGCGGTCAGATCAAAGACTCGTTCGGCGGGGTTGATAACACCCTAACGGCATTGAGGGACAAGTTCCGATCTCTGTTCTCGGGTGGAGAGGGTGTTGCTGACTTAGGGGCTTCCCTGGCTGGCGCAGCGGCAAACTCCCAAGACTTGGCAGAAAGCGCAGGCGAGGCGGGCGACAGCCTTTCCGATCTGGCAGAAAGCTCGAACACCGCCGCCGAAGCGGCTGAAAATGCCCAGCGCGCGGTAGGTGCAATTCGGCCTGTGGTTAGTGCAGCATCACTCGGTTTTGTCGGCATGACGGCAGTGATAGCGGGCGCAGCCGCGGCGTTGGGTATTCTAATTTATGGCTACTACCAAGGAAGCAAAGAGGCCGACGAATACAACAAATCTTTGGTGTTGACTGGCAATTATGCCGGTACCAGTGCTGATCAACTGGCAGATTTGGCCCGACAAATCAGCGCAACAAATGGTACTACCAGCGAGGCTGCTGTATCACTTGCCAAGCTGGCGAGTAGCGGAGTGATTGCAAAAAGTAGCTTCAAGGGAATAGCCGATGCTGCCGCTGCGATGGAAGACGCCACTGGAAAGTCTGTCGACGCGACAATTGCTGAATTTATAAAAATCGCCAAAGATCCTGTGGCAGCTGCAAAGGAACTCAATGATCAGTATCACTTTCTGACTGCTTCGGTTTATTCGCAAATTGTGGCGCTCAAGGAGCAAGGCAATACCACAGCTGCTGCTGACCTTCTTACCAAGAGCTACGCGGAAACCGTTCAGGAACGGTCACAACAGATAACTGACAATCTCGGAACCATAGAGCGAGCATGGAAAGGCATCAAAGATGCTGCCGCTGGTGCGCTTGATGCAACGCTCAACGTCGGTCGCGCACTTACGATGGAGCAGCGAGCTCAAGAAATCCGAGACCGCCTTGCCACCAATAAGGGACGCGGAGGACGAGCAGCATCGCTTGGTATTGAGACCAGAGACATTGCTAATGATCAGCGTGAGCTGGCTTATCTCGAGCTTCAAATTGATGCGGAGAAATCCAAAAACAGCTATCTCGGCGAGCGAAACCGAATACAAAAAGAAGGTATAGATGCCGGGCAGCGGCTGAAGCAAATTAGTGATGCCAGCCTTACAAATGCAGAAAAGCGCGACAAACTCACCAAGGCTTATCTACGTGATGTAGAAGTGCTGAAGAAGGCCAATCCGGACGATCCTCTGGTCCAGGCAGAGTTTGTGGCTAAATCCCTTCAGAACATCAAAGACAAGTACAAAGACCCGAAAGTCCCAAAAGGAGCGGTCGGCGCCGTAGACCTGACGGAGTTCAACGCCTCTCAAAACGCTATCAAAACAATCCTCGCCGAGTACACCAACGCCCAAAAGGAGTTGGATGCACTGCAAAAGGCTGGCTTGGTTTCGCAGGAAGAGTACGGCTGGAAGCGCGCAGGCCTGATAGGCAATGAGAAAGACGAAATCACCGCGGCGTATGAGGCCGAGATAGCAGCGCTTGAGTCGGCCAAGGCCAGAAAGACCACATCAGCCGCGCAAGCGGTCGAACTGGACAAGAAGATCGCCGATGCTCGCACCGATATGGTTAAGGCCCAGCAGGACGCTGACAGCCAGTTAAAAGTATTGGCAATCAATCAAGAGGGGCGCCTTAAAAAGCAAACCTTGGCGATCAATAACTACACCGATGCGCTGAGTCGGCAGAATCAAGCGTTGCAGCAGGCGGGGCAGCGGGCCGCGCTCGGCGTTGGTCAGGGTGACCGTCAAAACGCCCTCAACGGTGAGCTGAATGGCATTGCTGACCAAGCCAACCAGCAGCGCCTGGATCTGGCCCGGGACAAAGCCGACGCCGCGCGCAACATGAGTGCGGACGAGTACAACCAGAAGCTCGCTGCCATCAATAAAAGCGAATCCGACCTTGCGCAGACCACGCTCAGCAATTATGAGCAGATGTCGGCCGCTCAAAGTGATTGGCGCAACGGGGCAACGGCCGCTTTCCAGAACTACATGGACAGTGCCCGGGATGTGGCAGGGCAAACAAAAAGCCTGTTCAGCAACGCGTTCAGCTCGATGGAAGATGCGGTCGTTAACTTCGCCATGACCGGGAAGCTTTCGTTTGCGGACTTCACCAAGTCGATTTTGGCGGACATGGCGCGCATTGCATCACGGCAGGCAGCCTCAGGGATTCTAAGTTCTCTGGTAGGGGTTGGCGTCTCGGCGGCTGGCGCTTATTTCGGCGGTGGTACTGCATCCGCCGGATCTACTCAGGCCGGATACAGCCCTGAAATCATGGACGGTTGGTCAGGCATCCAGCAGGCCAAAGGCGGGGCTTGGCATGCGGGCGTACAGATGTTTGCTGATGGCGGCGCCTTCACTAACTCCATCGTTAGCAAACCGACCGCGTTCGGTATGGCCAACGGCAAAACCGGGGTCATGGGTGAAGCAGGGGAAGAGGCCATCATGCCGCTGACCCGCACCGCGAGTGGCAAGCTCGGTGTTATGGCGGTTGGTGGCGGCAGTGGAACTTCGATCAGCCTCAATATCCCCTTAATGGTGATGACCGACGAAGAGTCAGGCCGCCCGGATGGGGCTGAACTCGATACCGAAGCTTTCCAGCGCAACATGCAAGACCGGATGCGCGTCGTAGCCAAGGAAGAAATTGCCAAGTCGTGGCGCCAAGGCGGGGTCAGCAGCCGAAACGTAAAAGGATGATTTATGGCAATCGAAACATTCACCTGGCAAACCGAAAAGGGCGAAGGCGAGATCAAACAGCGCGTGCGCACCAAGCAATTCGGCGACGGCTACGCGCAGACGACTACGGACGGGATCAACAACAAATCCCAGTCCTGGCCGTTTATGCACACCGGCCCCAAGGACCGAATCAAGGCCATTATGGCGTTTCTGGATCGGCACCAAGGGGCGAAAGCCTTCCTCTGGACACCGCCACTGGGCGAGCTGGGTCTTTACAAGTGCAACGGTTACAAGCCTTCACCCCGTGGCGGGCTGACCTACTCCCTGTCGGCCACCTTCGAGCAAGTGTTTCACCCCTAAGGTAATCCTCACATGGCATTAATCACGGACATCCAGAAACTGGAACCCGGCGGCGAAATTCGCCTGTTCGAAATCGACGGGACTGAATACGGCGCGGATTACCTGCGCTTTCATGGGCATGCCATTCCACATACCCCGGATGAATTGCTGGCCTATCAAGGCTCTGACGAAGATCTGCCTGCCAAGTCGATTTTCTGGCAGGGCAACGAATACGCTGCGTGGCCCGTGAACATTGAAGGAATTGGCTCTGACAGCGACGGCACAGCCACTCGGCCTACGTTCATAGCAGGCAACATCAACGGCCGGGTGACGGCGCTGTGCTTGGCTTTTGAAGACCTCCTCAAGTTCAAACTCACCGTACGCGAGACACTGGCGCAGTACCTGGATGCCGAGAACTTCCCCGAAGGCAATCCCACGGCCGACCCGACGCAAGAAGCACTGGAAATCTGGTTTATCGACCAGAAAACCGGTGAAGACGGCGAACAGGTGCAATGGGAACTGTCCTCGCCTGGCGAAATCGACAACCACGGCTTGCCCGGGCGCCAAATGACGACTTTCTGCCATTGGGTAATGACCGGCGGCTATCGTGGCCCGAACTGTGGCTACACCGGCAGGCAGATGTTCGACGACGAGGACGTCCCGACCGATGATCCCAGCAAGGACATCTGCAAAGGCTGCCTGTCGTCCTGCAAGTTACGCTTCGGCGAAAACGAAGAGCTTCCCCACGGTGGATTCCCCGCTGTGTCCCTCATAGCCCGGAGCTGATCATGCGCAAACACATACTGAGCGCGATTGCTGCGCATGCGGCTGCCGAGTACCCCAAAGAAAGCTGCGGTCTGCTGCTGGCAGTTGGGCGCAAGCAGCAGTACTTCCCGTGCCTGAACATTGCCAGCGAGCCAAACGAAGAATTTCGCCTTGATCCTGAGGACTACGCGGCTGCGGAAGACTTGGGCGAAGTAATCGGCATTGTTCACTCCCACCCGGACGCTACCAGTCGCCCGTCTCCGCGCGATCTGGCCATGTGCGAGGCCACTGCCTTACCCTGGCACATTCTGTCGTGGCCGGAGGGCGACATGCGCACGATCACGCCAACGGGCAGCACGCCGCTGCTCAAGCGTCCGTTTGTTCATGGGGCCTGGGACTGCTGGCAGGTCTGTGCAGATTGGTACAAGCGTGAATGGGGGTTGGAGTTCGAGGCATTCCAGCGCGTAGATGGCTGGTGGGAGAGTGCGGAGAACACCAGTCTTTATGAGGCCAATTATGAGGCGTCTGGCTTTTTGCGGGTCGATCAGCCGCAGCGCGGAGATTTGATAATTATGGCGATTGGGCGAACGGCTCACCCGAATCATGCCGGGGTTTACTTGGCCACTGATCCGGCGCTACGGGTGAAGAGTCAGGCGCATTTGGCCCTGGGCCATTTCTGCTGCACCACATGTACGGCAGGCCTTCCGAGATCATCGTCTACGGCGGCCCTTGGCATGACCGGACGCGCCTGATCCTCAGGCACAAAGACGCAAAACAACCAATATGACGCGGCAGGGCCGCTGGAGCTAGGCATGCAAACCTCGCAACGCTACATGCTGACTATTTACGACCTTTTCACCATTGGCGATGGCGGTATCTGTGGGGCAGATGCGGAAGTGGCCATTCTGGATGGCGGCCTTGAGATTGATCGCATGAAATTCTCCGGCAAGTGCCAGAGCAAAGAAGGTTACAGCCGCGCCTACAGCGGAAAGCTTGGTCTCACTGCGCAGCTGTTATCTGGGCCCGAAGGAATGAGCTTCGCATGGGGCAAGGCTGAAGTTTATCCCTATCAACCGGTCATTGCCTGGCGGCGCCGCTTAAGTAGCCCCCCCGACAGGGATCCGGCCGAACTGGATGTTCAGGATGGGCGCGCCGAGTACTTGCTCAGCGGCCCGTACAATCTTTCCGAGGGCGGTAAAATCGAAGTTGTCGGTGGCAAGCTTCTTTTTACCGGCAGCAGTATGAGGATCAGTTGATGTGGTGGAAGGCCCTATCGAAAGTGCCGTCGCCGAAGTAGTTCAGATTATCAGCCAAGATCAGTGCATACCCTGAGCCAATGCTTTTGAGCGCGTTGAAGATTGTCCCAAAATCAGACTCTGACAAAAAGGTAATGACACCGCACCCCACTTCAACACCTTTGTATGCGAATTTCTCCGCCACAGGGATGTAGTCGTCTTTCGAGGTGACGATGATGTAGGGGAAGATGGTTTGTCCTTCGTTCACATTGACCTCCAGGTCATAAACGCGCCGATATTGGCGCAGTCCCAGTCCCAGTCCCAGTCCCAGTCCTTGGGCTTGCAGGCGTGGGACTGGGAAATCCTTGCGTGTGGCAGGAGGCTACTATCTGAATGGATTGCAGCGATACTGGCATTCCATCCACGCTGGATGCCTGGCCAGGTCACGTTGCTGGGGGCTTGCATTGGTGCTGTGTCGATGCACTATGATGAACCCGGATCCGTCCATAGAACTGAGGCTGAAAATGACAAAAGACAACGAATTAGTGATTGTTAACCCGTTCCTCGGCACACCGTTTAAGGTTGCCCCAGATGGGACGCCCATGGAGGGTCTGACGTTTAAGACCCGAGCCGAAATGGATGCTTTTGTCGCGGAACACTGGCCTGGCGGCGTTGTTGAAATGGTAGAGGCCCCAGTAAAGTGAGCTATAGCCCAGCCCCGCGCTGGGCTTTTTGCATTCGCCCCCTCAGTGCTACAGTCCCGCCAAACCAAAGAGGGAACGACATGAAATTGATTGTGGGAGCTGTTGCGTTAATGGCCTTGGCTGGGTGCCTGGATCAGGGGAAGGTGCCGGAAGGGCTTGTTCAGGCAACGAAGGAAGCTAAGGAGCTGAGCATTGCCAATAACTCCCCCGACCTAACGGTGAAGTCGTGGTGGGCAGCCAAAGACGCTGCCATGCGCCTTGATAGCCAAATCTGCTTCGAATATGTGCGCTTTCAGGCTCCCGCAAGCGAGAAGCTGTACAAACTTGCTACCTCAGATATCCCGATCGACAGACCGTGCGATGGCGGTGTATTTATTTTTGATCGGGTAATCACTAGGGTCGAAATCCAGTCAGACACCAGGGCGGTAGTCAAAGCGACTATCAAAAATGCGACACCTCCAGAGGCTGGCGCCGTCCTGGATGACAGCGACATCAAAGCGAAGGCCGAGGGAGAACCATACCTGTACACGCTCGAGCGGAAGGATGCCGACAGTGGGTGGGCTATATCGCGAATCGATAGATTTCCCTCGTATGCCAGGGACTGGGAAAAGGCTTATGACAAGCCGCAGCCATCTTCCAATCGGTTTGTCTATGAGCAGTACCAATGACGAGGCTGAGCGACATGAAATTATTCATAGGGGTACTGGTCTTGGTTGCGCTGGCGGGCTGTATGGCGCCGACGATGAATGAGGCGCGCCAGGCGGGGCCGTATAAGGTACTGACCTCGAAGAAAACCGACTCCGCGCTGGCTAGATGTGTCCACTATGAATGGCAAAACCAGCCGATCTTCGGAGGCACGCCTGGGGCAACTCTCCAGCCAGGTCGCGATATCGGGTATACGGTTTTCACTGAGGGCTCGCAATACTTCGTTGATATCCAGCCAAAGGGCTCTGGATCGGAGGCAAAATATTACGTGGTGGTTGGTAACTGGATCGCCAATAAAAGACTGTCTGCGCTGCAAGGCTGTATGTAGAGATACATAAATTCATTCAAGGCTCGCTTCGGCGGGTCTTTTTATTACCTGGAGAAAACACATGGCCGCACTGGCGATCAACTATCAACCGCTGACCACGATTCTTCTCTATGGGCAGCTTCGGCAATTCGGGCGTTCTTTTAGGCTTTCTGTTCGAACCCCTGGCGAGGCCATCAAGGCGCTCTGTGTGCAGATCCCTGGTTTTGAAAGATTCCTTTCTAACGCAAAGTCGCGCGGGATCGAGTTTGCAGTTTTCCGGGGCTCGAAAAATCTCGAAGAGAAAGAGCTTGGATTTTCCGGGGAAGGGGATATTCGTATCGCGCCAGTCATCACCGGCAGTAAGCGCGGCGGGGCGCTGCAAACCATCATCGGAGCTGTACTGATTGTTGTCGGCCTAGTCATCACTGGCGGCACTTTCGGCGCTGGTGCGCCTTTCGGCTCGGCACTGATCATGATGGGCGGCTCAATGGTGCTTGGCGGCGTAATCCAAATGCTCAGCCCCCAAGCCGGCGGCTTGAAGACCAGCGCAGCGCCTGAGAACACCCCCGGCTATGCCTTCGGCAGCGCCAAAAACACCACAGCCTCCGGCAATCCGGTCTCACTGTGCTACGGACGCAGACGCTGGGGCGGTGCGATCATCAGTGCTGCGATTTACGCCGAAGATCAGATGTAGAAACCACCGAATGCCGCACCGCCAATTGGCGGTTTTTTTTCGCCTGGAGGAAAGCATGGGCGCAGCACAGTTAATTGATGTCCATGGCGCCAAGGGCGGATCAGATAAGCCGAAGGCGCCAACAGAAGCACCTGACAGTCTGCGCTCAATCGCCTTGGCGAAGATGCTGATTGCAGTGGGTGAGGGCGAGTTTGACGGCACGCCAACAGCTCGCAACATTTTCCTCGACAACACCCCGCTGCAAGATGAACAGGGTAACTACAACTTCCCTAACGTGAAGTGGGAGTGGCGCACCGGCTCTGTTGAGCAGCCGTACATCCGCGGCATTCCTTCGGTCGAAAACGAAACAACTTTAGGCATCGAGTTGCGCAGCGGGACGCCGTGGGTTCGGGCGATCAGCAACACTCAGCTTTCTGCTGTACGCGTGCGCTTCGCGTGGCCAGCCTTGCAGGCGGTGGATGAGAGTAACAACATTAACGGCTATCGAATCGAGTACAAGATCGAGGTGGCTACAGACGGAGGCGCTTACAAAGAGGTTTTAAGCGAGGCTGTTGACGGAAAGACCACCAGCACCTACGAGCGTACCCGTCGCGTTGACCTGCCCAAGGCGGCAACGGGTTGGTTGCTGAAAATTACCCGTTTAACTGCAAACCAAGGCAAGAACAAAATCGCCGATACGATGCAGATCGCGGGCTTCACCGAAGTCATTGACGCCAAACTGCGTTACCTCAACACAGCGCTGCTTTATATCGAATTCTCTGCTGAGCAGTTCCGTAACATCCCGGCAGTCACGACCGAATGTGACGCACGCAAGATATCGGTACCGAGCAATTACGACCCGCGCAAGAAGTCCTATACCGGGATCTGGGACGGAACCTTCAAGCAAGCCTGGACCGATAACCCGGTTTGGATGACCTACGACATCACCGTTAATGACCGCTTCGGTCTCGGCCGCCGGATTAAGCCGTGGCAAGTCGATAAGTGGGAGCTGTACCGCATTGCTCAGTACTGCGACCAGCTGGTCCCGGACGGGAAGGGTGGCCAGGAGCCGCGCTTCATCTGCAACTTGAACCTGCAAGGCAAAGCTGACGCCTGGACGCTTCTGCGGGATATCTCTGCGATTTATCGCGGCATGACCTATTGGGCACAAGGGCAAGTGTTCTCGCTGTCAGACATGCCGCGCGCGACAGACTTCGACTTCGCCTATACGCGTGCCAACGTGATCGACGGCAAGTTCTCGTACGGCAGTGCCTCAGAGCGAACTCGCTACAGCCGCGCACTTATCAGCTACGACAACCCGGCCAACAACTATGACACTGATGTCACGGCAGTCACCGACAGCAAGCTGCAACGTCGCTATGGTGACAACCCACTGGAGATTAGCGCTATTGGTTGCACCCGCGAGTCTGAAGCTCAGCGTCGTGGTAAGTGGGCGCTGCTGACCAATGCCAAGGACCGCACCGTTTCTTTTCGAACGGGCTTGGCCGGTCGCATCCCTCTACCCGGGTATGTGATTCCGATTGCGGATGAGTTGATCGCGGGAAGGCCGGTGGGCGGGCTTGTGTCCGCAGTCAAAGGGAAGGTCATCACCCTGGACCGTGACACCTCGGCCAAACCGGGTGATCGTCTGATCGTGAACTTGCCGGACGGTAAATGCGAAGGCCGTACCATTCAGTTGGTCAGCGGCCGAAAGGTCACGGTGACCACGGACTATTCCGTCGCGCCCGAGCCTGAGCTGGTGTGGTGCCTGGACGCGTCTGATTTGGCGGTACCGCTTTATCGTGTCACCAGCGTGTCACGGCCCGAGCCAGGTGTTTTTGAAATTACCGCTGTGCAGTACGACCCAAGCAAGTTTGCGCACATCGACACCGGCGCGCGTTTGGAAGAGCGTCCCATCAGCGTAATTCCGATTACCGTCGTGCCTGCGCCGGCGAGCGTTACGCTCAAGTCCAACTCAACCGTCGCCCAGGGCTTGGCGGTGACCACTATGACCATCGCATGGGATTCGGTCCCCGGCGCTGTCGCCTATGACGTGGAGTGGCGTAAAGACAATGGCAACTGGATCAAGGTGCAGCGCACCGGCTCATCCAGTGTTGAGGTACCTGGTATTTACGCTGGAGCTTATTTGGCTCGGGTGCGTGCGGTCAGTGCGTTTGAGATTTCGTCCATCTGGAAAAACTCGCAACTGACGCAATTGAAAGGCAAGGAAGGTTTGCCACCGGCCATCACACACCTGACCACAGAAAGCCTGGTCTACGGCATCCGCCTGAACTGGGGTTTCCCTCCGGGCGCCGAAGACACCCAGCGCACCGAACTGTGGCAGAGCACGGCCAACAACTTGGCAGGCGCTACCAAACTCGGCGACTACGCCTACCCGCAAGCCCGGCACGAACTGCAAAACATCGTGCCCGGAACCAGCCTGTTTTTCTGGGCGCGGCTGGTGGACCGCACCGGCAATGTCGGGCCGTGGTTTCCGGAGAAGTTCGGGGTCAATGGCCAGCCGAGTTCTGAGCAGACGGAGTACGAGAAGTATTTCCTCGGCAAGATTCAGGAGTCGGCGTTCGGTCAGGCGTTGCTCGACAAGATCGGCAAAATAGAACTGATCGACGGTGATGGCCCGGGTTCTGTGAATGAGCGGCTCGATGCGGCCAAGCAGGAACTGGCAGAGCTGATCAAGGAAGTTACCGACGCGCTGGAATACGACAACGCCAAGCCTTACGCCTCGGGAGATGTGGTGCGTTTGGGTAACCGGCTGTTTCAGGCCATTGCAGCCACCACAGGCCATGCGCCGCCCAACGCTACTTATTGGGTGGACATGGGCACCTTGGCCGAAACGACCAATGCCCTGGTGCTGCAAGTGCAAAAGAACTCGGCCAGCATCATCGAGCAGGACGGCAAGATCACCGCGCAGGGCAAACAGATCAGCGCTATCGATGCCAAAGTCACCGACCCGAAAACGGGGCTGGTGGCTACGGCTAACGGGCTGAACTCGCTGACCAGTACTGTCGAAACCCTCGACGGCAAGATCAAAGCCACATCGGAGAAAGTGGACGGCGTGTATGCGCTGGTCAAAACCGACTCGGCGGGCGACACCAGCGGCAGCGCGGGTGACTCCACGTCATCGGCCGGGGCGTGGTCGATCATGTCGGCCGTTGCTGAACGCGACTTTGCACAGTCAGTGCGCACCGATACCGTCGAAGCCAAGGTGGCGGACAATGCTGCGAAGATCATCGATGTCTCGACGGCCGCCGCAGACGCCACCTCAGCTGTGGCCACTCGCGTCACCCAGCTCAGCGCCAAGGTCGACAACAATGCAACCACCTTCAAATCGGAAACCACAGCGCTCGCAGACGCGGACAAGGCGCTGGGCAGCCGCATCGAAACGGTGCAAGCATCAGTCGGGGATGTAACGGCGTCGGTGCAGCAAGTCAGCCAAGCCGTTGCGGACGTGAATGGCAAGGTAACCGCACAGACCACCATCAAGGCCCAGACCACGGTTGACGGCCGCAAGGTTATGGCCGGGCTGTCGGTAGCGGCGGGTGACACCTCTGAAATTCTGGCGTTCGCCCAGCGCTTCGCCATCATTGACGAAGTAACGGGCCAGCTCCGCGCGCCCTTTATCGTGCAGGGCGGTCAGGTGTTCATCAACTACGCCATGATCGATACGGCGTTCATTCAGAACCTGGTGCTGGGCATGACGTTGCGGTCCAGTGCGGTCAACGCCAAGGGCCAGCCGCTACTGGAAATCAACATTCCACAAGGGATGCTGACCCTGCGCAGCTCCGGAGCGGGCGGTTCTACGACGCTCAACAACAACGGGCTGCTTGTGCTGGATGAAGCTGACAGTGTTCGCCTGCGGGCCGGGAATCTGGCGCTACTGAAGTCTGGGAGCTGATGTCATGACGTATGGGTTAGAAGTGCTTGATGCGAAGGGCGTGCAGACGTTGGGGATGGAGGATTTCACCCTTCAAAGACTGGCTACCATGACCATCCCCGCAAATCGTGGCAGTGGCGCAGGTACGAGAGGTGATTACATTCTCATGAATGTAGATGGATATAGCCCCGCCACGTGCTTCGTGACCATAACCCCGAAAGCCTACTCGCCGTACCCGCAAGGTGCCGGGCATGTGTATTGGGGTTGTGTGCCGACCTACAAAGACCTTGGCGGAACGCAAATAGGGATCATCACCTACTGCAATTACTATGAAGTCGACTATAAAGGTGATTGGATATTCAAGTGGAAGTCCGAAGTAGTTGAGAGCATCGTTGAAGTAGTGAGGGTGATTTAATGAGTTATGGACTGTCTGCAACCAACAATGGCGGTTCCGTTGTAATCAGCAGCGACTATAAAATCTTAGTGTTTTCTGAAAGGGGGAGTTTCCAGATAGTATCGCGCTACTCTGATGGTGAGGGATATGGCTCTGTTACATTCATCAAGCCAATAAACACGCTAGAGGCGCCGCAAATATTTGTTAGGTGTGTTTCAGCATCCCACTCGGCGCTATCTTTTTATACGAGGGTTCTCGGAAGTCCCGGTAACTGGACAGGCTTTAGCGTAGTGAGTTCGGCTCTTGGTGGTGGGGCGCTTCAAAATTTCAATCTTGAATATGTATCTTGTAAGTATTCCGATAAAAAGAGCATCGACCCGTACGGGCTTGAGATATACGATCGTCAAGAAGGGATCGTATATACATCGAGCGACAGGGTGGTGAGATACAGTAAATTTACCAAGCGTTGGTCGTACGTGCCGCCGCAAATAGCTTACGGTCGAGTAGCTGTATTTAATAGCAATTTGGCTATTGATAATGATGACTTTATTAGTATATCCAGTATTGATCGTGGTAATGCGTGGTTTATGGGGTCGGCGGATTATGCGGGGTTAAGGATAAGGGAAGGTGGCGCCCCCACGATTAAAATATTGATCAATTTAAATCGTCCCTATATTGGGCTGTACCAAGGTACGGCAGGTGCCGCCTTTTCAATACCGGTGTGTAAGTTTCCTATAAGTAGGTATTACAACTAAGTACAAGTTTAACTAACGTGCGCAGCGGCATCGCATCGCGGATTTTTTTCGGAGAACACATGGCACGACAAGAAATCATCTTGGGCGCATTACCAAACGGCCTTGGCGGTGATCCACCGCGAACGGCTAGTGAAAAAATCAATTACATGACCAAGGAGTTGTACGATAAGAATGCAGCGTTGGGGACGGCGGCATTTGCAAACACGCTTGGTTCAGTACTTAATGGGGCTATTATAGAAAGAGGGTCGAACGCCAATGGAGAGTTCGTAAAGTTTGCAGATGGAACAATGCTAACTTGGGGCGCTCAATCTGCATACACCGATCTTCCGCCCGGCCAGGCAATCTCTTGGGATGCTAACAATTTGAGTCTTCAGCCAGCCGCATTTGTAGGGAGGTGGGAGTCGGTAGTAAATTATGGATTGTATAACTCGTCAGGTGTGGCCATATACACAAATAACTTTATTTATGCGAGCCCTTCGGGTGATTTGATTTTTGCGGGGTTTAATACAGGCAATAGTCCTGCTTATGCTCATCCTTCTTTTACCACTGGAACGCAAATTGCTAAAAGTTATGTTGCGCATTTTCAGTCTGTTGGGAGGTGGAGATAATGGTGATTAACTTTAGACCCATCAGGACAGATGCAGTAGTTAGATACTTCGTTATAGGTGATAGCTTATTCGTCGATGATGTAGGATTTGATCTATCAAAAGTGGAAGAAGGAGACATTCTTCCCCATGCCGCTATTTCTTCAAAATGGTTCGCAGGTGATGTGACACGTGCGGGAGGTGAAATAGAACTGACCCTTAGCCTGCCAAACCCTATCAACTACAGCCCAGAACAAGCTTTTCCAAAGGCTGTTCACATGAAAACGGACGGATTGGTTCCACAACCGCTCCCACTGCCTGCGGAGAATGCCCGTGAGTAATATCGATTGGACGAAATTGAGAAAAGCAGCCGATATTGAAACCGAGAAAGAAGACGCCCGGCTTTGGCCTTTCATCAATATTGAAAAGCAGTGGGCCGAGGAAGAACGCCGCTACGTGAGCGAAGTACTTGAGGCCATTGAGGACGGTGGCGACGATGCTCCGTTAGGCACCGAACGCGAGTGGCGCGACTACCGCATTCAGGTGCGCGCATGGAAGGAAGGGGCCGAAGGCTATCCCGATTCAGAGAACCGCCCCGTTCGCCCCGCCTAATTATCCAGTAACACCGAACCCCGCCATGTTCGGGTATTTTTTTGCCTGGAGAAAACCATGCCCATCACCACGCAACAACTGCTGCAGATCCTCCCGAACGCCGGCCATGTTGCCGGCGTTTTTGCACCTGCCTTGAACACAGGGATGAACCGTTACCAGATCGTCGGCCTGAAGCGTGTCGCCGCCTTCATCGCCCAAATTGGTCACGAATCGGGCCAGCTCAAATACGTCAAAGAAATCTGGGGGCCTACCACTGCTCAAGCCCGATACGAAGGCCGCGCTGACCTGGGCAACACTCAGCCGGGTGACGGCTCCAAGTTTCGCGGCCGTGGCCTGATCCAGATCACGGGCCGCGCCAACTACAAAGCGTGCGGCGAAGCACTGGGCCTGGACCTTATCCGCCAGCCCGAGCTGCTGGAGAAACCGCAGCACGCGTGCATGTCAGCAGCGTGGTTTTGGGCGAGCAGGGGGCTCAACACCATGGCCGATGCTGGCCAGTTCGACAAGATCACGCAACGCATCAACGGTGGTCAAAACGGTGCGGCGGATCGTCAGGCGCTGTACGCCCGCGCCCTCAAAGTGTTGGCGTGAAGCTCGATGCGGTGAAGTGGGCCGGGGCACTGCTGTTGATGCTCTGCCTCATGGCTGGCAGCGCGTGGGCCGCATGGGAGTGGCAGTCAAACGCCTACGGCCAGCAGATTGCCGAGCAAAAAGCCGCCCACCAAACCGCGCTGACCGACGTGGCCAACGCCAACTCAGTGCTGATCCTTGCCGAACAGAACAAACGCTTCGCCCTGGAACAATGGCTGGCAGCCAGTGACCAAGCCCATTACCGAGCCCTGACCGATGCAAAAAACAATCAAGACCGCCTGCTCGATCGCATTGCTACTACTGAGCTACGGCTGTCAGTCCTACTCGATACCACCGCCGCAAATGGTAGTGACGGAATGCAAACCGCCACCGCCACCGGCTGCGTGGTTCATGGAGCCACGAGAGCCCGACTTGACCGAGCGCATGCTCAACGAATTATCGGAATCATCGGTGACGGCGATCAAGGACTGATCGCGCTGAAGGCCTGTCAGGCTTACGCCCAAGAAATTTCAGCCGCAAAATGAAAGGTGTGGCTAAAGCTGGATGCGTTTGCATCCAGCTCATTTATCGTTTTTTTTATCTATAAAATTCTAGCAGTAATTAATTTGGTAATGGTTAATATGGGATTATGCGACTTCGGTTTTTTCAGCCTCTGCTGGGAAGCACTCTTCGCTGAGAGCTGGCCAGCGTTTATATTTAAATATTAGTCCGGAGTCCATAACCAATTTTTTCTTAATTAAGCGTTTAGCGTCATGTGATTGATTAAGCAAAGAGAAAGCGCAGATCTTCACATCATCCATGCTGCTCTGAGCAATCATGTTTCGAAGGATTAGCTCGCTGTATGATTTATGTTTGGTCTTCTTTGCGGCAAATTGTATGTTTATCATTATGGTGTCAGATTCACAGGCGTCAAGCCGTGCGGAATGTCGTGAGGCAAGAGTGTTGATTTGGTTGTATTCTTCAGTTAGTAGTAAAAGGTATGTCTTGCTCGCCATATAAGATTTGAATGACATTCCTTCTTTGTAGGCGGTTTCTAAATGTTGATCGGCAAGCGCATAGTCTTTTTTGAGCAAGTGAAGATCGCTCAAGGTTTCGAAGTAATAGTTTTTGAATAGGTCTTGTTTATTTACTTCTAGTTTTTCTATGAGCTGGTTGAGAACAGATTTGGTGAAGTTCATCGGTAGCTTAAGGATGTCTACTATAGCCGAACCTATATGTTTTCGCTTTAGCAGTGCTTCAAGTTCAGCTGTTGCAAGTTCATTGTCTGGCTCTACAGAAAGCCAGTATCTGATTTTGGTAAGGCTTATAGATGTGCTCTTATGGTCTGAGTCATTATGGTTCTCTACGAAAACTTTAAGGTCGCTTTTTAAGGATGCGTTGTCTTCAATGTCATAAATATGCTCAAAACTTCTTGCGATCACAGAGTTTATAATTCGGCATTTGGCGGTGGAGGACTTTTTCTTAAGCTCAGTCAGTAGTTCTAGAAAGCCTTTGAGATCAGTTTTTTCGCATGATATTCTGAGCTTCTCCTCTGTGATGTCCAAGGTTTGTGGGTGCTCAGGATTGCGAGTTCTAGCGAGTTTTATATGTTCGCTTATATCCGTTTTTAGTCTGTTTTTTTCATCTTTGTCATTGGATCTGAAGTAGGTTAAGCTTAGTAACTCCATTTTTAAGCTCCAAGCTGAATTATCTAAGCTTGGATTTATCATTAGGCTTCTTTCTAAGTGTGAATACGTAGTTTCTAGGTCGTCGTTTACTTTGAAAGTATCGTCCATGCGTATTTTTCGTATGAGATTAGCTGCAGTCGCATTCAATAATGAAACGCTATACTCAAAAGTTTTTAACGTATGTGAGAGATATTCGTTTTTATCGGAAGGGCTTTCTATAGATCGAGACTTTTTTAAATGATACTCAATATTGTGAGGGTCTATTTCGATAAGCTTATCGCACCAGTAGCTAACCTTGGTGTTGAATCCTAATTTTTGGTATATGTCAATATATTTTTCAATATAAAATTTCTTATCGTCAGGTTTAACTGCTGACTCATAGTACATGCTGCATGTTTCTTCTGCCTTGGTTAGATCTGAGCTTTCTATAAGAGCATCGATCTCAAGTAAATTTCTGACCTCTTTCATTCCTAGCTTAGATGATTCGTTGGAACTCGAGATTTGTTTTACAAACTCTGATATGTCTTTGGAGTTGCCGTCACTTTTAATTGAAGAAATTTCTCGAGAGATTATCTTGTTGCTGGCAAGTCCATAGGTGTCTCTAATTATATTTTGGATTGTTTGATGTAATTTGGATTGCCTGTTGTTTGAATTTAACTTTAGCTCCCCTAATACAGTTTGTGCATGGATTTCGGCAAAAAGCTCATCAAATCCATCAATTAATACTGGATATACTTTGTCTTTCCAGATTAGGTTTCTTAAAGTGTGACAGACTTTGTCAGTACGTCTTAAACACCAGTAGACCCCGTTTTTCAAATAGTTCTCTTGCCTTGCCAGGAACTCAAGAACATCCATGATGGATCGATCGCTCCCTGAGTATCCTACTACAATTAATCCATACTCTTTGCAAAACTCTACAAATTTTTCTTTGGTGTTGTGTTCCAAAGATTCTGTTTCTCGTAGAGTGCTTTTTATGTCGTCAAATAAATAATCTCCATGGAGTTTGACGACTTTCGGTCTTTTTGATGTGATACTTATTGAGTGAATAGATGAATCGTGCGCACAGACAATAGGTCTAGTGTTTGAAAATAGGTAAAATGCCTCATTGATAAGGTCGTCGAAATTTGTAGTGAAAACAGTATTAAAATAATTTTTGTCAACAAGAGATGCTAGATAGGCATAGCCAATGGATGGGAATTTTTGATCAACTTCCTGCTCTACGAAACGTCTGCGCTGCGTTGGAAGATCGAATTTTTTTTCGAATAAAGACGAGTAAGGGTTGTCTGGGCTGTACCAGCTAGAGTGTTTGAGTTCAAAATATTGTTTTGCGATCTCAGCACTTTCAGCTTTCTGCCCATCATTAAATCGCTCATACAACTCTGTAGCCCATTCATCGATTAATTGCGTTGCTGTTCTAATTCCGGATGTGACCGAGGCGCCCGCGCCTAAAAAAATACTATAGTTTGCTGGGCTACTATGCTCTTTTGTTTTTATATGCCTAATTAAATCTGCTGTTGTACGCAGCTTATGGGATAGTTCTCCATTTTTTCCATCAGCAGTACTAAAAATATCTTCGGCCTTCACGGTATACTCCTTTGAATTATCGATCGGCGCACAAATTAGGCTTTTTGCGCCAACTTCAGAATAATCTTGGATAATGGCAATTTGATGGCTATTTGTCTATGCCAGAAATGCCGCTTTTCGCTCCCCTTAGCTGCGCAGATCCACACACCACGGAGGAGATCAATTATTTATTTGGAGAGGGTTATGTACGTCGTGTGAAGCCCTGAATGATAAAAGGTTGTCGAAGGCCATCAGAACGGTGCAGAAGATGCAAATGATTTTCTGAGAAACATTCTTACTTTGGCATAGAGGAGCTTGCCATCGCTATGGAGAAAAGTCTCAGCTGAAACGTAGTACATTTCACTCGTATGAGGTGCTAGATGACAGGGGGGGGCTTAAAGCGCCCTTTAAAACCCAGGTGCCTTAACTAAGAAAATTTCGGTATGACCGCCGGCGACCAATCTTTAGATGCCCAGCACCTTAAGATAATCCGCAATGCTCTGATACTGTACAAATCGACCACACATCCTGATGACCTATTGGCTATAGAACACCGCTCTAAGCTTAGCCCGCATCAGTCCCCCCTTCGTCGAAATTTCTTACAGAAAAATTGACTGGAAATCTCCTATTTATTTAACTGTATGTTTATACAGTTAAATAAAAGTCGTGCGTCATGAGCTTCACTTCTCTGGATCCAATAGCCGAAGGCGGCGTGCGCCTGCCCCTGTGTTCTTTCAAAGTGCCCGCAGGCTTTCCCATCTCCGGCGGCGGATCACATTGAGAAGCAAGTTTCTCTCTACGAGCTTCTGAGTAGTCGTGCGCCGAGCGTGTGCCTGGTCAAGATTGATGGCGCCAGCATGCAAGGAGCTGGCATATTTGCAGGCGATCTGGCTGTGCTGGATCGTGCGATCGAGCTTGCACATGACTACATCATCGTTGCGTTTCTGAATAACGACCCGCTGTGTAAGCGGCTGGTGATTCGTGGGAAGTCCTTGATCCTAAAATCAGAGAACCCGAAGTATCCGGATCACCACATCATGGAAGGGGATGATTTCTCAGTCTGGGGTGTGATCACGTACACGGTGCGAAGCCATTTACGATAAAAGTTTGGGGGGGGGGGGGCGGGCGTTCGGCAGAATGCCGGAGGAGGTTGAAGAGCCTCAGTGACTTTTCGAGTGATATCGTTACTCGTTGTCCCGCAGGGTGGGGCATCGTTGCAGCGAGCGCCGGTTGCTGGGGTCCCGTATTTACTGGCGCCTAGTAAGTCCAGCTTGAATGAGGTGCTAGGCGGTTAGGGGCATGCCGTTACATTTCAGATCGTGAACTAGGCTTCTACAAATCCAACTCTTTAGGACGAATGTCATGTCATCTCACTCCGAGTCTACTATTGTCATGGCAGATGCTCTGACATTGATACTTCACAACCAGCATGCGCTAGCGGCGGCGGTAGAGGAGGTCACAAAATGGCTTTCGGACAATGGCATACAGAGTGTTGCAGATAGCGCACTCGCCGCCATGGAGACACTGGATACAAATGCACAAGCGATTACAGATGCGATTACGCGACTCCGAAGGTTTTAGGGGGTGATTACCCTGGAGCTTTTTCAACCAGCAGAGCGCTGTTAAATCGATGTTTTTTGGGTCCATAACCTAAGGCCGAGCCTAGACAGAATGCGGCCTGTAAGACATAGGAGGTTTGCTACTAATGGAACACCAAACAGCCTACAGGCTACGGTTATAAAGAACTTCAGTCCCGGCTTGCAAATCCGCCCACGCCGGTTCGATTCCGGCCTCGGCCTCCACATTCGAAAGCCCCGCAGATCAAGGTCTGCGGGGTTTTTTATTGGCTACGATTTGACGATCGCTTCCGCATTTTTTTGGGTTGCTTCCGCAATCAGCCTCTTTATTCCGTAAGCTGGAGCCTTGTGACGGAGGGCGGGGGTGTGCTTTTTTCCCTATAGTCTGGGTAGTCTGCTTTCGGCCAGTAGCGGCCATTTTCTAGAGATCTACTTCAACTCAAAGCCGACACCCGTAACCCTGGCTTAACTTCCTGCTGATATCTCTTCGCTTCCACTTTGCTTGCCATCATGCCGCTGGTGGGCAGCCATCGGTACCCTGAGCACCTTTTCGTTGATAGATACAACTTGCCGGAGTCTGGCGGATGGGTGGGTCGATTAACGGCAGTGTCTGGTTTTATATTCCTAGTTAATGCGATGCCGGTTAACGGCTGCTGCTAAAGCCAGGAATAGTCGATGGCCAAGAGTTCCGCGCACTGCGCCTGGATGAACTGAGTCAGACCATGGCTATGAAGGCTAAGGTCCTCGGCCTTAGGGTGCTGATACCGATGTCAACTAACTTAATTTCTTGTAATGGAGATACACCATGACCTCTACCCAAACCCTGCAAGGAAAAGTGGCTTTCGTCCAAGGCGGCTCTCGCGGTATAGGCGCGGCCATCGTCAAACGCTTGGTTCATGAAGGTGCTCAAGTGGCTTTCACCTATGTATCGTCTGCCGAGCGGGCCAATGCTCTGGTCAGTGAAGTGATTGCCGCTAGTGGTCAAGCCCTTGCCATAAAGGCTGACAGTTCTGATGCAGCAGCCGTGCAGCAGGCCATTCGCACCGCAGCCGAGCACTTTGGTGGGTTGGATATTTTGGTCAACAACGCTGGCGTGCTGGCCTGGGGCAGCACCGAAGAACTCACCCTGGAGCAGCTTGACCACACGTTGGCGATTAACGTGCGCAGTGTGTTCGTAGCCAGCCAGGAAGCTGCAAGACATATGATCGACGGCGGGCGCATCATCAACATCGGCAGCACTAACGCCGAGCGTATTCCGGTTGCCGGCGGTGCACTGTACGCCATGAGCAAGTCGGCGCTGGTCGGCTTGGCCAAGGGCATGGCCCGCGACTTGGGGCCTCGAGCCATCACTGTAAACAACGTGCAACCCGGCCCGGTGGATACCGAGATGAACCCGGCCGACGGTGAGGGCGCCGAGTACCTGAAAGGTCTGATGGCACTGGGGCGCTACGGCAAAGCTGATGAAATTGCCGGCTTTGTCGCCTATCTAGCGGGTCCAGAAGCAAGCTTCATCACCGGAGCCAGCTTGACGATTGATGGTGGTTTCTCAGCCTAGTTCTTTGCGACCCGATGCTAGCAATTCGCTCGTTTCGGGTTACCTCCGTTTTCGGCGCACTTGCTGAATGGCTCAAATTGGCCGATTCAGTTGAAAAAGTTGGCCATGCCAGATTGCTCACATACGGGCTGCACAAAGCGCCTTATGTGCGCGCTGCTACGTGAAATCTCAGCCTGGCAATCTTTCCGTTGAATAAAGGTTTCAATCTCAAGCGCGTACTTTACTACTGCGCAAAGCACGGGGACTGTTTCAACAAGTCGTCCGATAGCAGGCTCACCTGCTTGATAAATAATTTGCATTGCTAATATGGATATACGTATATTCGGTTTTTCATATGTAAATGGTCATGGTCATGATTGTTCCTCCCGATGTGTTCAAGAGCTTGGCTGACGAAACCCGCGTCCGCGCTACCTTGCTTATCGCCAATCAGGGTGAATTATGCGTCTGCGAACTAATGTGTGCTCTGGACGAGAGCCAGCCGAAAATCAGCCGCCACCTCGCCCAGTTACGCAGCAGTGGCCTGCTGCTGGGGCGCCGCCAGGGGCAGTGGGTTTATTACCGTCTCAATCCGGATCTTCCAGCCTGGGTGCACGAAATGCTGCAAGTGACGTTGCAAGCCAACATGCAGTGGCTGCAAAACAACACTTCCCGCTTGCAGAACATGGACGGTCGCCCTGTGCGTGATGTGGCCTGTTGCTGATCATCTACACCAACATCATCAGCTACAACCTGAGCCCGTATATCACCCCGATTTGCAGTCTTGCCACAACACTGTTGTTGCGGCATGCGCTGCTACGGGAGAGCGTGTGTTGGCGCCATTGAAATCTGCAAAAGTTTAAGGAGCAATCCATGCGAGTTCTGTTTATGTGCACGGCCAATAGCTGCCGCAGCATTCTCTCGGAAGCGCTGTTCAACCACCTGGCACCGCAGGGATTCGAAGCGGTGAGTTCCGGGAGTTTTCCAAAAGGGCAAGTGCTGCCTCGTAGCCTGACCACCCTGCAGCAGGCCGGTATTTCCACTGAGGGATTGAGCAGCAAGAGCAATGACGCCTTTGTGGACAGACTGCCGGATATCGTCATTACCGTGTGCGACAAGGCCGCTGGTGAAAACTGCCCGGTGTATTTCGGGCCTGCGCTGAAATCCCATTGGGGGCTGGAAGACCCCTCCGATGTAGTGGGGGACGAAGCTGCCATCGACATTGCCTTCCTCACCACCCTGGCGCGCATCGAGTTACGCTGCAAAGCCTTCCTTGCGCTTCCCTTTGACAGCCTTAGCCGCGACGAACTCAAACGTGAGCTGGACAAAATCAGCAGTCTCTAAGCAGGAGCAGATATGACAGATCTCTTACCTAACCTTGACCTTTCCCTGTTCGAAGACGCGCAAACAATGCCGCGAGAAAGCGAACACAAGCCTCGCATCTTGCTACTTTTCGGTTCGACCCGCGAACGCTCGTTCAGCCGGCTGCTGGTGGAAGAAGCTGCGCGGCTGCTGGAGCACTTCGGCGCCGAAACCCGCCTTTTTGATCCCTCGGGCTTACCGCTGCCCGACGATGTTCCCGTCGACCACCCCAAAGTGCAGGAGTTGCGCGACTTGGTGCTGTGGTCCGAAGGTCAAGTGTGGTGCTCGCCAGAGCGGCATGGGGCAATGTCGGCCGTGTTTAAGGCCCAGATCGACTGGATTCCCTTAGCTCTTGGCGCAGTTCGTCCGACACAGGGCAAGACACTTGCGGTTATGCAGGTCTGTGGTGGTTCGCAGTCCTTCAATGTAGTCAACCAGCTGCGTGTCCTGGGTCGCTGGATGCGCATGTTTACTATTCCGAATCAGTCTTCGGTGCCAAAGGCCTACATGGAATTTGACGATGCTGGCCGTATGAAACCCTCGCCGTTTTATGACCGAGTGGTCGATGTAATGGAAGAACTGGTGAAGTTCACTCTACTGTTGCGCGACCGAAAGGCGTTTCTGGTCGACCGGTACTCCGAACGCAAGGAAAGTGCCGAACAGCTCATGGCACGTGTAAATCAGCGTTCAATCTGAGGTGGCCATGTCGATCGAAAATCCTAAGGGTACAGCTTGAAGAGGCTTCATCAATCCAAGCTGTCTAGGCTCTCGTCGTTACCCAAGCAGCGAGCTCTCTTTAAGGGGGGGGCTCAACCGTCGAAGAGAGAGGGCAGCGCATCGCGGCAATCCTGCGCTTATCCGTATTTGGTGGCGATTCGGGAAAACCACGTTGCCGGTTCGCGTATACCAGCCAGCACCGGGCGCGCGCTGCGCAAGCCGCTTGGTTTCCGACATATCGGCACTTACTCGAAGGTCGGTAACATCGGGAACCTGAGAGGTTCGGGGCGATTCAAACAGCCTTTTCTGCATTCAAGATTATATTAAGGCAGCCGTTATTATGAGGGCTGAAACTTCATAGAGCCCCAGGGGAAATCATGTTCAATCTGTTCCGCAAGAACCGTGCTTTCGATGTCATTGAGGCAATTGAGCAGACACAGGCCGTGATTGAATTCGATCTTCAAGGCAAGATTCTGCGCGCGAACAAGAACTTCCTTGATCTCCTTGGTTATTCCCTGGAGGAAGTGCGCGGGCGGCCACACAGTTTGTTTACGCCTCCCGAATATGCTAATAGCCTGGAATACCGTGCGTTCTGGCAGGATCTGCGAACAGGGAAACCTCACACCGGTGAGTTCCGGCGCATTACCAAAAGCGGAGCCCCTGTTTGGATTCAAGCGACCTACACGCCCATCGTCCGCGCAGGCAAGGTCCAACGCATTGTTAAGTTTGCTACAGACGTGACAGCACAAGTGCGTGAGCACGCGCGCAATCAGTCACAAATTACAGCAATCAACCGTGCTCAGGCGGTCATCGAATTTAGCCCTGATGGCACAATTCTCGATGCAAATGAAAACTTCCTGACGCTCATGGGCTATTCACTTACTGAGATATGTGGTGAAAAGCATCAGATTTTTGTGCCGCCCGCAGAGCGGAAATCGAGGGCTTACTCTGATTTTTGGCAAAAATTGCGTGCGGGTAAATTTGAGACGGCGGATTACCAAAGAATCACTAAACGCGGTAAATCAGTCTGGATTCACGCCACTTACAACCCTATCGTCAACCCGGAAGGCGAAGTCGTCAGAGTTATAAAGTTCGCAAGTGACATCACGGCGCAAGTACTGTTAAACCAAGAATTCAAGCTCTTATCGTTGGTGGCGAATGAAACAGACAACTCCATCGTCATCACTGACAAAGAAGGCCATATCGAGTACGTAAACCAAGGTTTTACAAAGCTCACGGATTACACATTGGATGAGGTGCGAGGGAAAAAGCCGGGGAGTTTTCTCCAAGGAACAGCGACAGATCCAAAAACAATTGAACAGCTCAGGGAGGCAGTGCTGAATCGCCGTCCAATCTACACCGAGATTCTTAACTACAGAAAATCGGGAGAGCATTACTGGATTTCACTGGCTATAAACCCTGTTTTCAATGATGCCGGTGAGTTGGAACAATACATTTCGATCCAGGCCAATATCACTGGTACGAAGGAGCTCTCGCTTGAGTCGGATAAAAGGTTCAAGGCGATTAGTGTCAGTAATGGCGTGGCGGAGTGGGAAACAAATGGCCAGATGAGTTCTGCGAACGACTACTTGGTCCACCACCTGGAACATGCCGATGCCAAAGAATTACTGACCCGTAAGCACAGCTTGCGAACAATTCTCGGTGAAGACGTATTCGCCAAACTGCTTAAAGGTGAGCAGTTTGCAGGTAGCTTTACCATACCTGCAAAGGACAACCGCCCAATCCTGTTTAGCGGAGCGCTCTGCCCAATCACGGATTCAATCGGTCACATCAAGCGGATCGTGAGCTACGGGGTCGACGAGCAGGCGAAACATGATGCATCACAGGTCACTGATCGTGAAATGCGCCTTGTGCAAGAGTCCAGTCAACGGATTGCGAACATCATCAGCAGCATCAACTCCATAACAGAGAAGACCAACCTACTGGCCTTAAATGCTGCTATCGAAGCTGCGCGGGCGGGGGAGTCTGGTCGAGGGTTTGCAGTCGTGGCAGACGAGGTGCGTACGCTTGCTAAGCAGTCAGCAGTATCCGCTAAGGAAATCACTCAACTTGTGAATGAAAGTACGGGGCGTATCGATCGTTTGAGTGCATCACTCAATACCCTACTGTCTTCAACATAAGCCAACCAAGCGTGCTGGTGACACTCGGCAATAGCCCCAAGCCAGCGTTTGGCCTAGGCTGAGCCGCGAGCGGCCGAGTGCACCTGCATCTTGCATTAGCGTATACATCCCATGAGCCAGTGACGCGTCGGCCCCACTGATTTTTCCTCGTCAGTGGACCTTGTTCACTCTTGAGCAGCAGTGGCGGTCAAGTCACTGCCGGATTCGGCGGCCATTTTTAAGCGGTCCGCTTTACAGATGTATTTAGGTTTGTTTTTGGGTGCCAGTTTGGCGCTGGCTTTTTTGGCGTTAGCTTTTAAGATTTGGTTGATTTTTTTACGACGATTCATAGGTTTTGCTCAGTGTGTCAGTGTTGAATAGGTCAGTCTTCACGGCTCAAGTGCTTTCCTTTGGAGGATGTACGCGCTGCCCAGGGATAGGTGTGTATTTCTGCCATGGTTAGCCGTTATTCTTGAGGCGCCTCGAACCAGATTGCTGAGTCGCCGGTGTAAATATGCTTCTGTTTACTGGGCTTGAAAGGTGTGTCCAGTGTCCCGAGTGCTACGCAAATCCATCCGGCGGCTTCGCCTTGGGAACATTTCCAGAACAACGTCGACCCGCAATGCCTGCAAAACTCCCGGAGAACCGATTCTGACGAGCGATAGGCCTTGAGGTCTTCTGCGCAGCTGAGTAAGGAAAACGCGCTGCAAGGCACGCTGCCATAGGACGCAAACGCGGCACCATGGCCCTTACGGCATTGGCTGCAATGGCAATGACTGACTGCTTTAGGCTCATCCAGCAGTTCGTAGCGTACGGCAGCACACAGGCAACTGCCCTGATAGACCTCAGTCATGCTCGATGGGCCTCAAAAAACGCCAGCTTAACGGCCCGCGTCGCGAGAGTCGACTGGCCCTTACTTGCCCGCAGGTTTTATCATGCGCCGAAATTTGCACAACTGGACCTGAACCCATGAATAAAGCCTTTCGCAATCCGCTCTTTCTGGTCGGGTTCGCGCTGATCATTTGCGGAGGCACTTTTGCCCTTAACGGCTTGCTTACCGAGCGCACATTCCTTTACATGGCTCCCGGTCTATTGATCCCGGGTGTCACGTTTATGCTGACGGCCTGGAAACAGCGTAATCGATAAGTTCGTTTGCTTCTTCACCGCCAAACGTCGCTTTGTCATAGCAGTGGTTGCCCTGCGTCGCTGCGCAAGCATGCTGGCGCCCTCTGATAAGTGCCGTGCAGGTCAGGCATTTTTTTTAAAGGAACACACGTTGAACCCACACACATTGTCCATGCGCCTGGAGCGCGTGGCAGCGCATGTTCCGGCGAACGCCCGGTTGGCTGACATCGGCTCGGACCATGCGTATTTGCCTGTTGCACTGATGCGCCGGGGCGCTATCGCGCACGCAGTGGCCGGGGAAGTTGCGCTGACGCCTTTCACTGCGGCTCAGCGTACCGTCAACGAGAATAATCTGGCCTCTCTCATAACTGTACGCCTGGCCAATGGCCTGATGGCGATTGAACCTGAAGACCGGATCACCGCGATTACCCTGTGCGGCATGGGAGGAGAAACCATCCGGGACATTCTTGAACAGGGCAAGGTGCGCTTGAGCGGGGAAGAGCGCTTGATCTTGCAGCCCAATGGCGGGGAACAGCCGCTGCGCCAATGGTTGATGGACAATGACTACCGCATCCTTGATGAGGAACTGCTTCGGGAAAACCGTTTTGACTACGAGATTATTATTGCTTCGCGCTCCGGCAGGGTGATGTACAGCGCGCAGGAACTCTACTTTGGTCCGCTGCTAATGAAAGTGCGCAGCCCGGCTTTCCTTGCCAAGTGGCAACGTGTGCTGTCTCGCAAGCGCAAAACATTGGCCAGTTTAATGGGCGCGCGGCACGCAGTTGCGCAGGCAAAACTGCAAGACACAGCCCGGCAAGTACGCTGGATCAACGATCTGCTGGCGTAGGCGGGAGGTAGCGACACGCCACCAAGGCCCAGAAAAAATCCCGCAGGATGTGTTCATCACAACCTGCGGGATTTTTACATCCGGGTTCGCATCACTCGTTGATGCGGGGATGTTGCTGCACCAAGTTTTTGCGTTTGGCTTCCAGCTCGGCAATTTCGGCGTCGATGTCTTCGATTTTCTGTTCGATGTTGTCGTGGTGTTCCTGAAGCAGCTCCTTGGCTTCTTCAATATCCGAAGCCGCTGGCGCGGCCCCGCGCAACGGCTTGTTGGCGGTTTCTTTCATGGTTACGCCGGTAACCAGACCGACGATCGCGATCACCATCAGGTAGTACGCTGGCATGTACAGGTTATTGGTGCTTTCCACCAGCCAGGCCACCGCCGTCGGCGTCAGGCCCGCGATCAATACCGAGACGTTGAACGCACTGGCCAGCGCACTGTAGCGAATGTGCGTCGGGAACATCGCAGGCAGGGTTGATGCCATGACGCCGATGAAAAAGTTCAGCAACACGGCCAGCATCAACAGCCCGGCGAAGATCAGTCCCAGCTTGCCGCTGTTGATCAGGTAAAACGCGGGGACGGCGAGGAAGAACAGACCAACACTGCCGCAGATGATAAAGGGACGGCGGCCGATCTTGTCACTGACAAAACCGATCAGGGGCTGCACGAACAGCATGCCGACCATGATGGCAATGATGATCAGCACACCATGGTTTTCACTGTAATGCAGGTTATGTGACAGGTAACTCGGCATGTACGTGAGCAGCATGTAGTAGGTCACGTTGGTCACAGCGACCACGCCGATGCAGGTCATTAAACTGCGCCAGTGTTTGGTGGCCACTTCTTTGAACGAAACCCGCGGTCCGCCTGCGAGGCCTTCGCGATCACCTTGCTCCAGTTTTTCCACGTGTTGCTGGAAGGCGGGTGTTTCTTCCAGCGCATGGCGCAGATACAGCCCGATCATCCCCAGCGGTAAGGCTAGGAAGAACGGCACGCGCCAGCCCCATTCCAGAAACTTTTCTTCGCCCAGAAGTGTGGAGATCAGTACCACCACACCAGCACCAAGCACGAACCCCGCGATGGAGCCGAAGTCCAACCAACTGCCGAGAAATCCCCGCTTGCGGTCAGGTGCATATTCAGCAACGAAAATCGATGCGCCAGTGTACTCGCCGCCTACCGAAAAGCCTTGGGCCATTTTTGCCAGTAACAACAGGATGGGCGCCCAGATACCAATCGAGGCATACGAGGGGATCAAACCGATAGCGAAGGTGCTGAGCGACATGATGACGATGGTCGCCGCCAAGACTTTCTGTCGCCCGTATTTATCGCCCAGTGCGCCGAAAAATAACCCGCCCAGCGGCCTGATCAGGAAGGGGACCGAGAACGTGGCCAGCGCCGCGATCATCTGAACGCCGGGAGACACATCGGGGAAGAACACCTTCCCGAGCACATAAGCAACAAAGCCGTATACGCCAAAGTCAAACCATTCCATTGCGTTGCCTAATGCCGCGGCGGTAATCGCTTTGCGCATTTTTGCGTCGTCGACAATGGTGATGTCCTTCAATCCGATTGGATTGACCTTTTTCTTACGAGATCTCATGCAAGCCCCTTTATTAGCTGATCTATCCTTTTCAAACCGCTAAACCCAGTCGTACGAAGGGTAGACGCGTTTCTACGGCGCGGGATGCTATCGTTCTGATGGCACGCGCTCTTCGGGATCTGATACATGCGGATACGAAAAAATTCACTGAGGGGGTGTATTTTTTTGCAATCAGGGTTGTGCAGAGGGATGCGCAGGGAATTGAAATCCAACTGTCTTTCAACCGTACAGAAGCGGCCTGCATGAGGGCCGCTTCTGTCGGCAACCGCTATTAGGCGTTAGCCTTTAGCTGCCATCGCGGTGACTTCAACTCGCATACCTTCGACGGCCAAAGACGCGACCCCGACAGCGGCACGAACCGGCCACGGCTGGCTGAAGAAGCGTTTGTACACGTCATTGAACGCCGCTCGATCTGCCATGTCGGTCAGGTAGATGGTCAAGTGCATGACGCGGTCCATGGAGCTGCCCGCGCGTTCCAGCGCAACTTTTAACGCTCGCAGCGTGCATTCGCTTTGCTCGGTGATGTCGCCCAGTTCGAGACTGCCATCTGCGCGCGTAGGAATTTGCGTCGAAACCATTACGCCACCGAAGCTGGCGACGTCAGACGAAATGGATTCAGGATCAGGGTCGGGGGTAAAAGTCAGTTCGTTATGTGCCATGAACATCTCTGCTTAACAAGTAAGGGGGGTGGCGTCTAACACAGCCACGGCGCAGGCGTGCAGTGTACAGACCTGGACGTTTTCTAAAAACCTGATCGGGCACACCTCTTAATCCTTAACTATGCTCGCCAGTGCTTGCTTAAACACGTCACAGGTTATTGCCGGGAAGGGACTGAATGATTTCTGATTGGGAAATGTGCATACGGCTGCTGTTGGCGGCTTTTCTGGGCAGCTTGATTGGCGTTCAGCGTGAACACCTGTTTTGGACGGCTGGCTTGCGCACTCACATGTTGGTGTGTGCGGGGGCGTGTTTGGTGATGATTGTGTCAGCGTTTGGGTTTCAGCAGGCGCTGACCATGCCGGGCACGCAGCTGGATCCTTCGCGAATTGCCGCACAGGTGGTCTCGGGGATCGGCTTTCTGGGGGCCGGATCGATCCTGATGCGCGGTGAGGTCATCAAGGGCCTAACTACGGCCGCCAGCTTGTGGGCGGTCGCAGCCATCGGCCTGGCAGTAGGAGGCGGACTGTATGTGTTGGGCACTGCGGCAACGTTTCTGATTTTGATCATCCTGATCGCTATCCGGCCCATGGAGCGCGTGCTCAGGGACATTGTGCAGATCCAGGTGGTCAAACTGGTTGCACCGTCTAATACGTTGTCGTTAAGCCAGTTGGAACAGTTGCTGGGAGAACGGTCCAAAAAAATCAAGCAATTCATCGTCGAGCAAGGGCCGGTGAAAGATACCGAAACAGTCACGCTTCAGTTCCGGGGGGTCACTCGTGTCGTAGCGGATCAAATGATCAAAGAGATACTCGCTGTTCCGGGTGTGCGCGAAGTTCTCGCGCCGCATTGAGTGCTATCAGGCGATAGGCAGGCAAGGACGGGGTAGCGCGGGAAGGGCGGGCTGCTGGAGAATGCCGGGGTTTTGCTCAATGCTGTTTACCTTTCATCCGTACAAGGCCTCAACTTCTCATGGACAAGCTTGACCGGGCAATTCTGCAAATCCTGCAGACCGATTGCACACGTGCGGTAGGGGATATCGCCGAGCAGATCGGTCTTGGCACGACGGCCTGTTGGCGACGCATTCAAAAGCTTGAAGAAGCCGGGATCATCCGCGGTCGCGTAGCGTTGCTGGATGGCAAAAAGCTAAACGTGGGGGTGATTGTTTTCGTGTCGATCAAAACCACTCAACACAATGCGCAATGGCTCGACAGCTTTCGTGCCGCCGTGGGTTTGATCGAAGAGGTGGTCGAGGTCTACCGCATGGCCGGGGACACGGACTATTTGTTGCGCGTTGCAGTGCCTGATGTGGCTGCCTATGACGCTGTCTATAAACAGCTCATCAAGGTCCCCGGACTGTCGGACATCAGTTCCAGTTTTTCCATGGAGCAAATCAAATATTCAACCAGCCTGCCTCTGCGCTACGCGCCTTGAACGTTTCATAACCCATAGGCCAGTCCCTGTTCAGGCTACGGCGACGCAAGGCTTTTGCAACGCAATGTCCAGCGCTCGCTGGAAGTCCAGCAACAAGTCGTCAATATGCTCTAGCCCGGCATGCACACGGATCAGATACCCCTGCGGCGCGGGTGTGTGTTGACGTACCGGTTGCCCGACGGGCACAACAAGACTTTCGAAACCGCCCCACGACAGACCAATACCAAACAGTTTGAGGTTATCGAAAAGACGACCCAATACCGTCGCGTCTTGCGTATCGACCTCTACACCGAACAAACCGCTGGCACCGAGAAAGTCGCGCTTCCAAAGGTCATGACCGGGATCGTTGGGCAGTGCGGGGTGCATGACGCGGGTGATGAGGGGGTGCTGTTCAAGGCTATGTGCCAGCGTGACCCCATTGCTCCAGTGGCACTGCAGGCGCACGGGCAGAGTGCGTAGCCCGCGCAATGCAAGGAACAGGTCATCAGGGCTGGCGGTCTGGCCAAAATCATGCGCGCCGGCTTTCAAAAGTGGCCAGGCCCGTTCATTGGCGGTGGCCACGCCGAGCAAGGCGTCCGAATGGCCGACGATGTATTTTGTCGCCGCGTGTATGGAGACATCCACGCCATGCGCAAAGGGCTTGAAGTAGAGCGGCGAGGCCCACGTGTTATCCAGCAGTACGAAAGCACCCACGCTATGGGCCGCCTGGCAAATGGCAGGCAGGTCGCAGACTTCAAACGTCAGCGACCCCGGCGACTCTGTAAACACTACGCGGGTATTGGGGCGCAGTTGCCGGGCAATATTCGCACCGACGGCGGGCGCGAAGTACTCCACCTCCACGCCAAGACGGGTCAGTACCGTGCTGACAAACGTACGTGTCGGGCCGTAAATATTGTCGGTGATCAGTACATGGTCACCGGCACTGACAAATGCCAACAGGGCATGAACACAGGCCGCCAGGCCTGAAGGGAATACCAGGCTGGCATGACCGCCTTCCAGCCCGGCGATTGCCTCCTCAAAGGCGCGGGTTGTCGGCGTGCCAAAGCGGCCATAGTTGGCATACGGGTTACCGTCTTTCTTGCTCGCCTCCCAGCTGTTGAAATCTTTGGCCAGAACGGTTGAGCCCCGGAACACCGGCGTATTGATAAGCCCGCCGTAAGTTTCTGAATCTCGACCGCAATGCAGGTAGTGGGTGGCATCATGCATAGGTGTTATTCCTCAATGAACGTATAAGGAATGATAGGGCCGCTCAGCGTGTTTAGTTTTGCTTTTGTTTCTGTTTTTTTGATGGATGGTAGATTTATTTTCTACCAAATTGTGATATTCGGATTTTTATTTCGACTAGTTGTTTTATAGGCGAAATTTCGCCCGTTTAGGCTCGCAAGAGCAGTAAACGGGCGAGTAGTTAAGTGGCGTGAGCGAATACCTGGCTTAATCGGTTGGTTCTGCCTGGTAATGCAGCAAGTCTCCCGGCTGGCAATTCAAGGCTGAGCAAATGGCTTCCAGTGTCCCGAGCCGAATGCCTTTGACCTTGCCTTGCTTGAGCAGTGAGAGATTCTGTTCGGTGATGCCGATGGTCTGCGCCAAATCCTTGGACTTTACTTTGCGCGTGGCCAGCATCACATCCAGCTTGATTTCTATGGGCATCTTGACCTCTCAAACAAACTGCTGATTTTCACGTGCCAGCATGCAAGCGCGATGCAGGCTACGGGCCACAATCATGACACTTGCCGCCAAAAACAGCGCCACCAGATCCGAAGGGCCAAAGCTCACGGTAAACAAACGCTCCCCCGCAGGCCGCATTATCGTGATCCATACGCTCAGTACAGGGCCGAGCAAGAAGCTGACCAATACCCACAGACCCACACTTTTCCCGACCTTGCCCAATAAATCGGCTGATTCGGGTTCGAAGTACTCACCCTTGGCGTAGAGCTTCAACAATCCGTTCAGCGCCACCAGCCCCTTGGCCAGGATCAGTAGCGGAATACTGGACAAGACAATGCCGCCTGTAATCTGCCACCAAGGCATCTGATGGATATTGGCATCCAGCGTTTCGGTCAGGGCTGTGAGATTGAAGCCAGGTCCATACAGACTCATCACATCCGGAAACAGCCAGTAGGCAATATTGGAGAGCAGCATGAGGGCCACCAGGCCCAACGTTGCGGTTGCAAGGACCTTGCTGTACTTCGCCAAACGATCTGTGTTCATTCAACAATCCTTCTTGTGTGGGAAATATAGGTGAATCGAGTCGCGGCAAGTGTGCGACGGCCGAATCATAAGTGCAGATAAAATGATTGTAAAACAATAATTAAATATTGTTTTGCAGTAATATTTGCGCGGCTCACACGGAGAAAACACCTGCTGTAATCAGTCTGATTTACATGGCCTCTCGTCGTAATTTCCTACAGATAAATTGACCTTCGGCCTGCGGCGCAGTTAACTGTATGAACATACAGTTAATAGAAAGGCGAGCGTCATGGGTTTCACGGTTTTGGGTCCTCTGGCTGAAGGTGGTGTTCGTCGTCCGTGGTGTTCGTTCAAGGTACCGGCCGGTTTTCCCTCGCCTGCGGCTGACCATGTCGAGAAACATATTTCACTCGATCAGGCGCTCAATATTCGAGCGGCTCATGTGTATCTGGTCACTATTGATGGCGACAGCATGCAGGATGCAGGGATTTTTTCCGGGGATCTGGCCGTGGTGGATCGTGCAATTGAAGCAACCCACGGGCATGTGGTGGTGGCGCTACTGAACAATGACCCGATTTGTAAACGGCTTTGGTTCAAAGGCAAAACGGTCATGCTGGTCTCTGAAAACCCCAAATACCCCAATCGCTACATCATGGAAGGTGATGAGCTTTCGATTTGGGGCGTGATTACCCACACGGTACGCAATCATGGCCACTGAGTCCCGACCGGTATTTGCCCTGATTGACTGCAACAGCTTTTATGCAAGCTGTGAGCGCGTGTTTCGGCCGGACCTGGCAAAGGTGCCGATCGTGGTGCTGAGCAACAATGATGGTTGCGTCATTGCCCGTAGTTATGACGCCAAACCGCATATAAAAATGGGCGCGCCTTATTTTCAGATCAAGCAACAACTGGAGCAGCAGGGGATCATAGCGTTCTCTTCGAACTACGCGTTGTACGGCGACATGAGTGAGCGGGTGATGAGCCTGATCGAAGCTCAAGTCCCTGCCGTCGAGGTGTACAGCATCGATGAAGCATTTGCCGACATGACCGGCATTGCAGATGTTACCGAGGTCAGTCGCCAGTTGCGAAAGCGCATCCTGCAGTGCACCGGTATCCCGGTAGGGGTCGGTATTGGTCCTACCAAGACCTTGGCCAAACTGGCCAACCACACTGCCAAACGCTTACAGGCGCATACCGGAGGCGTGGTCAATCTGTGTCCGGATCACGAACGGGCCTGGACGCTGCGCAATACTTCGGTGTCTGATGTCTGGGGAATCGGACGACGTATGACTGCGCACCTGGAAGGCATGGGCATTGTGTCGGCGATGGACCTGGCGCGGGCCGATCCGTGGACGTTGCGTAAAAAATTTAGCGTGGTCATCGAGAAAACCGCTCGCGAGTTGGCGGGCACCCCGTGCCTTGAACTGGACGAGCCCGACCCGCCGAAACAGGAAATCTGCTGTAGCCGAATGTTCGGCAGGCGTCTGACAGCCATTGAGCCGATCAAAGAAGCGGTGGCGACCTACATGATGCGTGCCTCGGAAAAACTCCGGGCGCAACAGTCTTATTGCCACAAGGTGCGGGTCAGTATCCGTACCGGCATGTTCAATCCGGATGAAGCCAAATACGCCAGAGGTATCGTCGTGACGTTGCCCTATCCGACCGATGACGTGCGTCTGCTGACTAAAACCGCCGTAGACGCTGTTGAGCATGTCTTTCAACCCGGCTTCAAATACAGCAAGGCTGAAGTCATGCTGCTGGACTTACGTCAACCGGGCGAGTTTTCCGATGACCTGTTTGCCCTCAACCAGCCCGCCGAAGCCTCCAGGGTGATGGCTGTGCTAGACCAGATCAATAACCGCTGGGGTCGGGGAACCCTGCGTGCGGCAAGCGTCCCGGCCCATCCTGACTGGAGTATGCGCCGGGATTTGATGAGCCAGAGTTACACCACGCGACTGGATCAGTTGTGGAAAGTCTCCTGTCACTGAGCCCATAGCCAGCCCGTAACATACAATCCGATACCGAATGACAGGTGTGTAGTCAGACTCCTTAGTCGCGCCAGTCGGGTATGGGGCGTGTTAGAGGCTGCTACCCCCATACCCAGTGCCGGTTGCATGATCAGCCACGGCGCAGCAACGCTGAACACGCCCATCAGCAGTGCCGGAGTCAGTGTCGGCCGATAAAACCAGTGTTCGCCAGCGACTGCCAGCAGGAGTGCAGCGAAGGCGACGCCTGTCAGGTAATGAAACAGCCAGCCGGTCAGCCGCTCATGGCGTAGCGGTTGAGCGCGGCTTATCGAATCATGGCGAAATCGCCCTGAAAGCATATGCCCTAGCCAGCGGCCAACGAGCCGATAGTCAAGGGATGGCACGTTGAATAAACGCTGGCGAAGCAGGGCAACGATGTCCATGAAAAACGTGGCACCCAGGCCAAGCCCCGTAGCGCTTGCGATCCACTGCGGTGTGTCCATGTCACGTTCTCCTTGTCGGCCAAGTATCGAGTTGTTTGAATGGCCAGTGTGCAAGTTCAAGTCGACTTGAGGTCAAGCATGAAAGAGTTCGGCATTAAGGAAGTCGCAAGGCGCTCCGGGGTTCCCGCTTCGACGTTGCGCTACTACGAAGAAAAAGGGCTGATTCGCTCGGCTGGACGACGTGGCTTGAGCCGGGTATTCAAGGCCGATGTACTGAATCAGCTCGCGTTAATCACGCTCGCGCAGTCGCTGACGTTTTCATTGGATGAAATTGCGTCCATGCTGGCGGCAAATGGCCACGTAGCCCTTGATCGGCAGCAGCTCACCCGCAAAGCGGACATGCTAGATCGTTTAATAGGCAAACTCGCCGGGGTACGTGATGACCTGCATCGTGCAGCCGCCTGCCCTGCGGTCAGCCATGCGCAATGCCCGAGCTTTCAGCAGCGGTTAAAAGATGTATCCCGTGAAGATGTATGGCAGGCCCCCTTTGGCTTTTGAAGGCAATGAAACTATCCGGCAAGGAGCGCAACTTTTATGAACCCACGCGTCACCCCCTGTGCAGTGCCGCCGGGTACGCTGATCAGCGCCCACGTTGAAGGCGCGCAATTCGTTGACAGTCAGCGCACGTTCACCCGGGAGTCAGACCGCACAGCGTTAAGCCACCTGTTGCATATCATGGCGGCCACACCGGGCTGGATCGACGCACTGATGACGACCCGCAATCGTGTGGTCAAGTTGTTGGGGCTCAAAGACCTCGGCCGATTAGGGCATATCGATTTGAACCGGGAAGAAAGCACCTATCAGGTGCATGATAGGCTTGGCATCTTCACCTTGCTGGCCAACACCCCCAATGAGGTATTGGTCGCAGACAAAGACAAGCACCTTGATGTGTACGTGTCATTGAGCCGCTCTGGCGTTCAAACCGATGGCACGCGAGAAATCGTAGTGGCCACTGTGGTGCATACCCATAACCGTCTTGGCCGCCTGTACATGCTGCCAGTCGCTCCGGTTCACCGGTATATCGCACCTTTGATGCTGGCGCGCATACCGGGTTGATCCGCAAGAAGAGCAGGTCAGGCGGGTGTCGGGTTGAATACGGGCAATTCGCGTCACGGCATCAGGCCTTCCCAGCCCGAAAAGCAATACTGGGCGCATTGCGTGTTGAGCAACAGCACCTGCCAGGCCGTGTCCTGCGGTACCCCGTTCAACAGCATGATGCAACGCATCAAATACGCCGTGTGGACACAGGTAAATGCCATGGCGACGCAAGGGTTGTCAGTGAGTGGTAAGTGCGCAAGATCCAGGCCAAACGTGTGCACTTGGCGCCCGTCGGCGCACACCAAGGGGCGCAGCAGTCTCAACCCTGTTGTTGGGTCTCGGCGGCGTCGTCTGACTCACGGCACAAGTGTTCTGGGTCGGTAGGCCATAACACCTTGCCGCTGCCATCGATCACTTGTTGCACGTCGCAACCTACCGTTCGGGTTTGAAAAACGGGGCTACCGTCCAGGCTGTACAAGGCGCGCAAGCTGCGGGTCTCATCAGATGGCGTACCCTCCAGCTCGTAGGCGAAGAGGGCACCACGGTGTTCATCGATAACCACTTCTTGCCAGTGGGCGGGTACCAATAACTTGCCGTTCAGGTCATATAACGCGGTCGTTGCCAGGCGGGATGTACCAGTCCATGCACGGATGAAGCGACCACTTTTATCCAGCGTAAGCGCGACGTATTGCCCGGGTTCAATCAGCACGGAGCCCTTGGCGTCCATGAGCCCCAGCGTTGGCAACTGATGGGGGGCACCCAAGAAAGTAATGGTCCTTTTCGGCGAATCAGGTTTTGCGAAAACAAACCGGTCAGGGGTCAAAACACCGATTTGTGCATATTCCGGCTTGAACAGCTCAACCCCTTTATCGGTGTCGAACAGGCCGAAGTAGACGGTGAGCATGTTCTTTAAGTGACCGGTCTGGGTAAAGCCCGGAACAGACTCGAACATTCCCAGCGGTGAGTGCACCGCCGGTTCTGCCGAATCGAAGCTTGGCTGAATCAGCCACTCTCCTGAACGTGCGAGAAAGCCATATTTGCCCCTGTTTCCATCGTGGCCCACGGCCTTGACCAGTGCGCCTTTGTGACCAAACACCTCGCAAGCGTCGTAGGTCGGCGCGATGGCAACCTGACCTTTAAAGTCCAGATAGCCGCAGAGGCTGTCGAAGTTCTCCTTGAAGGCCACCAAACCATCGCCAGGTACGCCCATCCAGTCATACTTGAACTCGGTCAGTAGCGTATTCGACGCGTCTGCCAACCCTTTTTTTCTGCCCAGTGAAACGACGAAATGCTCATTGGCGTATTCAACGAACTTGTCGAAGCCGACAGACTTGACCTCGCGTGTTTGCAGGTTGATTGCCCAGTTCTGGCCGTCACGTTCAGCACTCACCCAACCACCCGCCAAGGCACTGTCTTTATAGGTCGAGAAAGAGTCGAAGAGAGGGGCTGTGATCACATGCCCCTCAGCGCTGAGCAGACCGTATTTATCGTCCACCCCGTAGACGATGTACTGGCCCAGCGCAGTCCCGCCGCCGGGATAGATATCATCATAAGCTGGCGGTTGAACTTCATTGCCTTGCTGGTCCATGACACCCCACTTGCCATCACGCTCAAATCCGAAAAAACCGGGTGTCAGCAAGCGCAGCCCCTCGGTGAACGCGGGTTTTATAACCTGTGTACCGTCGGCATTGGCCACGTTCCATTGACCGTCTTCGGCATAAATGAACGTGCTGTTCAACGGCACTGAGAGGGCGATGGCATAGGTGTTGTCGCCGTTGACTAACACAGAGCCCTTTTGGTCCAGCACCAGACATTCACCGTTCACACAAACGGGGATCACCATGGCAGCCAAAGGGGCAACTGAGTGCGGGGCAGTGGAGTGGCTAGCAGCGTCTTCATGACAACCCGCCAGAAATAAAGCTGATAACGAAAGCGCTAAAGGCATAAGGCGGGCAATGAATATTTTTTCCATGACAAAACACATCCTTGCAAAGGTAAACCAGACGCGCACTTCCTGATGAATAAGAAAGTGCGCATCTATTCGCGTTAAATCCAACTGACGTTTACCGCGTTGTCAGGCGAGCAACCGATAAACTATCGAAGCGATGAGCCATTAATAAACATCGTGGTTAGATGAACGGACCATTTATTGCTGCATGGATTTCAGGCCTTGACGCAGGCCTTCATCCGCACCTTTGCACCACGCCTCAAGGCCTTGAGGCGCATCGGATATATTCACCAGTTTGCCGTCACTGCCCTGAATGTTGCCTTGACGCCCGTTTTTTTCCATTGCGTCGCCTGAGCTTTTGTCGAACTTGGCTGGCATGTTGTTGACGTAATCCGTCATTTTTTTGGCTTCAGCCAAGCTGTCTTTCTTCAGTACACCCTGGTCGACACAGTACGAAATCAGGCCCGACATCGAACGGCTGGTGTCATAGATTTGCTTGAGGGTTGTAGCATCGGGCATGTCTGCGGCAGGGGCCGCTTGAACGACAGAACACATTGAAACAGAGGCAGCCAACAGCAGAGTTGAAAGTTTAAGGCTCATGTTTAATCCATTAAAGCAGGTGCAAATTTTAGTTTGCAGGGGAGAATCCTGCGCGGATCTAAAAGTACCCGCGCAGGGGGAAAACACAACCGCTTAGAATGAGTTCAATACGGGTGTGCAGTGTTCTGAGTGGTGTGTCATGCATATGTGATCAACGGTTAACGGCACCTTTAGGGCCGCTGGCAATCAACGCTGCGCCACAGGCCGTTTTCATACCGTCGAGCGCAACTGCGATGCCGTCTACGGAGTAAGTTGCGCTGCCCTCGATAATGGGAAAAATCCCTTTGCATAAAGGGCAACTAACCTTATGCCCGACCCCGGCAATCGGTTTGCCGTTAAGGTCAATCTGGGAAAAAGCTTCAAGAACGACGCCCCCATGGGTGGTGGGATCGCCTAGGCGGATGATGTCTTTCATTACGACTCAATTCCTTCTGTTTTTTAAACATTAAACACACAAAATACTCAATGCATTCTCTAGGTAGCGTTACGTTGCCACCATTTTTCTGCACTGTCACGCCGGGTATTTACGCCATTAATTCTAGGGTTCCGTTTTCCATGTTTAAAATGTATTGGTAATGCATACTTAATGCCATGAAATTTCATTATTTCGACTGTCCACGCCGCGCCGGAGCGAGTCTCGGTATCGACTAAAATCGCCTGATCATACTCGGGTAGCCGCTCAGTGCCTAAGGTGTCGAGTCGAGTAGCACCAAGAGCATTCAAGGTTTTTAAACTAAGATTTTCAGAGGATATATCAATCGATTGTGCTTTAGCACCAGCATCAATCCGACATTTGTAGTCAGTATTACATGTGTCATGGTAAGTTTTTCTTTCAGTATGAAAGGCCGCTTCCCACACGATTATCTGATTTATAAACGTTTGAACCCTCTCTGCAGGTGACATTGTTTTCATCTCTGCTTCAACAGTTGCCAGAGCATGGATTGAGATATATTGCGAGACGCAGTACTTGCTTAAAATCTGGCTTTATACAGAGTTGAGTAGGGCGGGGTAGCGTTCTCATCACTGATCGGGTCTGCAACACACGGCGCTGTCACAGGTGGACGTGCTGGTGGCCTGCGGTTTTGTGTCACCCAGTCATTTCAGCAAATGCTATAGCGCCTTTTTTGGTTACAGACCTTCCAAAGAAGTACGTTTGGTAAGGTGACGTGTGCAGGCCGTATTGAGCGACGGTAGTGGCACAGCGGCCTATTCTTTAGGCGTGGCTTTCAAATAGTTGTAAACCGTCGCTCGAGAGATACCGAAATACTCGCCGAAATAATCGATGAAATTACGAATATCCAGCAGTCCGGCGGTGCGGGCTTGCGCCAGGGCTAACATGATTTCGGTACGCCCGAAATCGCTTTGCCGCACGTTGTGCTTAACGGATATCGCCTGGACGATAGCATTGAGCTGTTCACGCCAGTCGGTCCTGAACAAGGGCGCTGGACGTGTCTGGGGCTGCACGCCCACCACGTAGCCACTCAGCAGCTTTTGCACGTGGGTTAACACTGTCACATCGAAGTTCAGGCACAGCAATGCTGCAACCTGGCCGTCTGGCCCACGTGCAGCAATCGAGATTGAGCGCAGGGAGCGGTTGTTCAGTCCCGCTTTTTCATACGGGCCGATGACGTCCAGCCCTTTGTTCAATTCGGGTAAGTCACTGATCAATGAGGCGTCGCCGACCTTGCGCTTGGAAAAGCCGTTAGCAATGTGCGCGATCTGTCCGCTGCGAAGATCGTGGACCACAGCTTCCAGGTCTGGGAAAAGCAGGGCGGCAATGCCGTCTGCTGTTGCGTTCATGAAGGCGATATCGACCATAAGGGGCAGACAGTTCGTGAAAGTTGAGAAGGGGATTGTACGCAATCGACCTGTAATTGACAGGAGACCCGCAGGGTTGAATCGAGCACGCTTGTCATCAATGCGTTCAACGGTGGATTTGTGCCAGAAACGCTTGAGCCCGGTCACTTTCAGGGGCAGTAAAAAAACGCTCGGGGGGTAAGTCTTCGACAATGCGCCCCGCGTCGAGAAACAGTACCCGGTCAGCCACTTGACGGGCGAAGCCCATTTCGTGCGTGACGCAAAGCAGTGTCATGCCTGTATCAGCCAGCTTGACGATAACGTCCAGTACTTCATTGACCATTTCCGGGTCGAGCGCTGAGGTGGGTTCGTCGAATAGCATGATTTTTGGCGCCATGCACAGCGCCCGGGCAATCGCCACCCGCTGTTGCTGACCGCCCGAGAGCTGGCTGGGGTATTTGTTTGCCTGGTTCTCAACCCCGACTTTGTCCAAGAAGTACCTCGCCTGTTCTGCAGCCTTCTGACGTGACAGGCCGCGTACCGAGACCGGGGCGAGGGTGCAGTTTTGCAGAACAGTCATGTGGGGAAAGAGGTTGAAGCTCTGAAACACCATGCCAACTTCCCGCAGCGCCAGGCGTCTGGCCGGTGAGGGTTTCGTCAGGTCGACACCCAATGTATGGATGATGCCCTCTTGGGCAACCTCCAAGTGACTGATACAGCGGATCAAGGTCGACTTGCCTGAGCCGGACGGTCCGCACAGCACGATACGCTCCCCTTGCTGTACCGTCAGGTCGATACCGTGCAGCACTTGAAAAGGGCCATACCATTTATTCAGCCCGCTTATGTGGACTACGGTCTCTCGTGCGGTCAACGCTGAAGTGGACTGATCGTGTGACGCTGTCATGACGGGCTGCATGGCATATTCCCTCGATAAATGTGCGCAGGTTTGGAGTGGTGTGCGGGTCATCCGGCATGCTTGCTCAGTGACTGTTCAAGCCATTTGAGCGCACGCCTGACGCCTTCTACGATCAACAGGTACAGCAGCGCCGCCCACAGATAGACCTGAAAATCGAAACTGCGGGAGAACGCCACTTTGGCCACCCCCATGACGTCATATATCGTAACCAGCGAAGCGAGGGCGCTGGCTTTGATCATCAGAATCAGTTCGTTGCCTAATGGCCTGACAGCCACCAGCAACGCCTGCGGCATGATGATGTTGAAGAAGGTGACGCGACGGGGCAGGCTGAGAACTTGCGCGGCTTCGCGTTGACCCTGCGCAACGGCCATTAACGCACCGCGCAGGATTTCGGCCTGATAGGCAGCCGTGTTCAAGGTAAATGCGAGCAGGGTGCAATACCAGGCATCGCGGAAAAACCACCAAAGCCCTATCGACTCCCAGAACTGTTTGAAGGAGCCGAGGCCGTAATACAGCAAGAACAGTTGAGCGAGCAGCGGCGATCCCCGAAAAAAATACACATACACGCTGCTGAAACCGCGCAGTAAGCGACGGTCAGATAACCGGCTGAGGGCAATCACCAGCCCTAGCAGCATGCCGAGGCTGAAAGAAATCGCCACCAGTTTGCCGGTGACCAACAACCCGTCGACAAAGCGCGGACCATAGCGTTCCAGGAGCTGCGGGTTAAAAAACAGGTCGAGCCAGTCACCGGCACTCATGGCTGTGCACCCCGTTGGTGACGGTTGAAATACTGTTCGAGAACGTGGAACAGGCGGCCGGACAGTGCCGAGAAAAACAGGTAGCCAAAGCAGGCTACGGTGTAAAACAGCATGGGCTCTTTGGTGACACTCACGGCCAGACTGGTCTGACGCATCAGGTCGACCAGAGAAATAGTCGACACCAGCGAGGTCTCTTTAAGCAACGCCAGCCAATTGTTTGACAAGCCCGGTAAGGCCACACGCGCCAGTTGTGGGAGCAGCACGTTGCGAAACATCGCGCTGGTGCTCAAACCCAGCACCTTCGCCGCTTCGAACTGGCCTTTGGGTATGGCCTTGAAGGCGCTTAGCCAGACTTCACTCGAAAACGCCGCAAACACCAGGCTGAAGGCAATCATCGCCGCGACGAATGCATTGATTCTCACGTCTGCCGGGTAGCCCAGCGTGGCAAGGAGCTTCTGTGCTCCGATCTGGCAGCCGTAGTAGATGATCAGTAACGTCAACAGCTCCGGCAAGCCGCGAAAGACCGTGGAAAATGCCGTGGCACTCAGACGCAGCCAGCGTCGCCGGGACCGAGCGGCAAACGCAACGCCCAGGCCCAGCGGCAAGCCCAGCGGCACACAGCTCAACGCCAGTGCGAGTGTTACCAGGGCGCCCATCAACAAGGCTGCGCCCCAACCGCCGCTGGCAAAGGATAACAAGGTCAACTGCTCAGGCATGCCCGAACCCTCTTGCGCGATCTATGAGGGGCATGACGTCGTCGCGCCAAATGGCTGCGCGAGGCGAGGTCACGATGGGGAGCAGGTGCGCCGGGGACCCCGTGGCGCACGCTCCCTGAGGGTCAATAAATGTCGAAGTCGAAGTAACGGCTGACGATTTTTTTGTAAGTGCCGTCAGCGATTATTTCAGCCAGCGCATTGTTCAATCGTTCACGCAAGGCGTTGTCTTCCAGGCGCACGACGATAGCGGCATCGGCGTTAGTGCCCTTTACGTCACCCAGAAACTTGCAACACTCTTTTCCTTTGCCCGGCGCTTTGAGCCAGGCCAGCAACGGGTATTTATCAGCGATGACAGCATCCAGGCGCCCGGCGGCCAGATCGCTGACAGCCTCATCCTGAGAGGGGTAGAGCTTCACAGTGGCGCCGGCAGCGGCGTAATGCTCTTCGGCGTAGATCGATTGTGTCGAAAACGATTGGGTGCCCACCGTTAACCCCTTGAAATCGGTCTGGGCATCGCGGATGGTTGAGTCTTTGGGCACGGCAAGGGACAAGGGTGTGCGGTAATAGCGATCAGTGAAGGCCACCTTCTTTTTGCGCTCTTCAGTGACATTCATCGACGCCACAATGGCGTCGAATTTTTTTGCCAGCAAGGCCGGAATCATGCCTTCCCAATCTTGGGTGACAAATGTACACGTGACCTGCATCCGCTCGCACAGGGCGTTAGCAATGTCGATATCGAGCCCGTGCAACGTATTGTCCGGGTCAATGTAATTGAACGGCGGGTAAGCCCCTTCGCTGGCGATGCGCAGTGTTTCTGCCTGAGCCGTCATGGTGATGGCGAACAACAGGCAAGAGGTGAAAACGGCTGTAACGCGGACCAGGGTGTTCATGTGAGTACCTTCTTTATTGTTTTTGTTGAATCAGGCGCTTTTTACTCAGGGTGCAGGATCAGGGCGGGGTGGTGCGCGCACCGGTAGCGGGTGAATGTTGTGCCCTCTCTACCGCCAGGGTAGCGATGGCAATGTCTTGGGCTGCAAGCCCGGTAAGGTCTGCAACGGTTATGTCGTTATCACTGAGGCGGCCTGGGCGCGTGCCCGCAAGCACATGCCCCAGCGCAACATCCGCGCCTTCTGTAATCAGCCCAGCACGCAAGGCATACGCCAACTCGCCGCGTTCGGCACATTGCTGATGATCGTCGGTCATGATGACTCTGGCTTGAGCCAGAATGTGCGGGTCCAGTTCTTGTTTACCCAGGCTGTCAGCCCCCAGCGCGACAATGTGGGTCCCGGGTTTTACGGCGCTGACAGGGACGATCGCCCGGTTTGAGGGCGTGCAGGTAATCACCACATTGCAGCGTTCAAACACGTCCTCTACCGCCGATACTGCATGGGCATTCAAGGCATTAAGCCGTAATGTTTCGGCCAAGCGGTCAGCTTTTTCCGCAGCCCGGCCCCAGATGACCACCCGCTGTGTCCCGAGGTGGTGTGCAGCCCAGAGCGCTTGCAGTTCGGCCTGATGCCCGCTGCCGAGGATACCCAGGGCTGTAATGCGCGACGGAGCACCCGCTTGTGCGGCCAGGGCTCCGGCAGCGGCGGTACGCCAACTGGTCAACCAGCCTTCATCGTTGAGAATGGCGATTAAAGTGCCAGTCAGCGAGCTGAAAACCAGCATCAGCCCGTTGTTAGTGTCCAGTCCACGGGACGGATTCTCGTAAAAGCCCATGGCCACCTTGACCACAAAAGCGGGAGCACCGCGAAAATATCCGAACCGGATATGGCAATCGCCCGGCGGGTCCTGAAACAGCAGTTCACCCGATTTCGCGCTGATCACCTTGTCGCGCGCATGCTCAACACAGGCGTTGCGCACCACTCGCAGTATGTCGTGGCGCGTCAAGGCTGCGCGCAGACTGTTCAAGTCATAAAGCAGCGGGCTCATAGGCCACTGCCCCTGTGGCAAAAAAGGCTGCGAGCCCGGTGATGCCGCGCACTTGAGCCTGTTTGTGGCAGCCTGCGTTTCACGACGACCATAGTGTTGGACCTGATACGGGGTGTAAGTCTGCTGTACGGCCTATAAGTGGCAATACAGGTTGTGTGGTGCTGTGCTGAGGTTAAATGGTTTTAGACTAATTTTCTAACATGAATACATTGTCTAATTGTTGCGGGCGTGCGGACGCTCTCTGATCAAGGCCCAGATCTTTGGCGTACGTGTCTCTACGCCGAACGCTGCGCGGCCTCAGGCGAAGCGCGTCATTGGACGTGAGTCAAGGGAGTCGTGTTTGGTTCGCTTGCGCAGTGTGAAGCGTGCTCGGGCCGTGCGGCCAAATCCCGAATCGATCTGACCTGGCCCTCAGCATTGCGTGATGTCAGAGGCTGTCCGGATCCCCGAAGAACATCTGGATCCGTGACCGCAGCCAGCGCTCTCCGGGATCGTTGTCTTGAGCGCCACGCCAAGCCATGTGCAGTTCAAAGGTCTGGGTATCCAGCGGCGGGTCTTCAGCCCGAATACCGCCGGCGGCTGTCAAGGCTTCGGCGGTGTAATCGGGCACGGTGGCGATGATATCGGTACCGGCAAGCAAGGTGCTCAGGCCGTTGAACTGCGGAACGGCCAGCACCACGTGGCGCTTGCGGCCGAGTTTTTCCAGCTCGGTATCGATAAAGCCGCTCAAGTCACCGGCAAATGACACCAGTGCGTGGGGGCGGGCGCAGAAGTCATCCAGCGACAGTGCGCCGGGTACGCTATCGGCGCGCAGCAGTTTGGGTTTGCTGCGGCGCAGCACTTTACGTTTGGCATTGGCCGGCAGGTCGTTGGTGTAGCTGACGCCGACTGAAATTTCACCGGATGCCAACAACGGCGGCATCAGGATGTAGTTCACCCGCCGCACCACCAGCACAATGCCAGGCGCCTCGGCACGCAGGCGTTTGAGCAGCATGGGGAGGAGGGCAAATTCCACGTCGTCCGACAACCCGATGCGAAAGACCGAGGTGCTGGTGGCCGGGTCGAATTCCGAAGCGCGGCTGACCGCAGTGGAAATAGAGTCCAGCGCCGGGGACAGCAGTGCAAAAATCTCAATCGCCCGCGCGGTAGGCTCCATGCTGCGGCCGGTCCGCACGAACAGCGGATCATCGAACAAGTTGCGCAGGCGCGATAACGCCGCACTGATCGCCGGTTGGCCGAGGAACAATTTCTCTGCGGCACGGGTCACACTGCGTTCATGCATCAAGGTTTCAAAGACGATCAGCAGGTTAAGATCGACGCGACGCAAGTCGTTACGGTTCATCTCGCTGGCTTCACAGGCGGTTCTTCAGGGACTTAGGTGACGGATCTTACGGGCATACATGCCAAATCGTCACTGCCTAGATTTGCTTTCTGATTGCCTGATCGGATTAACTTTGCGCCTTACGCAGCTTTTTTACGGCCTCTTTGGCACAAGCACTGCGGTCGCGGATCAATGTCAGGCATGTCGACTATTAATGCTGTCTGTTAGTCTTGCGCCCAAAGCCCCGATAAAGTCCCGGGGTATTAGCGATTAATTTGGCGAGGTTTGCGATGTCGCGCACGATCCGTTTTCACAAGTTTGGCTCGGCCGAGGTGCTCAAGTGCGAAGAGCACGAGGTCGCTGCGCCCGCGCCCGGAGAAGTGCAGGTGCGCGTCGAAGCCATTGGTATCAGTTGGTATGACGTGCTCTGGCGGCAAAATCTGGCGCCGTCCCAGGCTCGCCTGCCTGCCGGTATTGGTCAGGAGATGGCGGGGATCGTGACCGCTGTCGGTGAGGGCGTGAGTGACTTGAAACCGGGGGACAAGGTCGCCAGTTTTCCTGCACACAGCGCCAATGACTACCCGAGCTATGGCGAGCGTGTCCTGATGCCACGCTGCGCATTAACCCGCTATCCAGAGGTGCTGAGTCCGGTTGAGGCCAGCGTCCATTACACACCGTTGTTGATCGCCTATTTTGCCTATGTGGATCTGGCGCGGGTCAAGCCGGGCCAAACCGTGTTGATCACCGACGCCAGCCATTGCGCAGGCCCATCGTTCGTACAGATGGGCAAAGCGTTGGGCGCCACGGTCATTGCAGCCACTAAAGAAGCGGCCGAACGCGACTACTTAAGCGAACTTGGCGCCGACAAAGTGATCGTTACCGAAGAACAGGACTTGCTGATGCAGATCAACAAGATCACTGACGGTCGAGGCGTAGACACCGTGTTCGACGGTTTGGGTGGCCCGCAAATGTCTGTGTTGGGGGATGTGCTTGCGCCCCGTGGCAGCCTGGTGCTTTACGGCCTGCAAGGGGGTAATCAAACGCCATTTCCGGCTTGCGCGGCGTTTCAGAAGAACATTCAGTTCTTTGTGCACTGCATCGGTAATTTCACCGGCAAGCCGGAATTGGGCATCGCCCAAGACCAGGAAGCCATGGCGCGCGCATTGCGAGCCATCAATGAATGGACGGCCGACAGGATCCTGCGCCCGCTGGTGGTTAAAGTCTTTCCTTTCGATCAATTTGTGCAGGCGCATCGTTATATGGATGAGTGCCCTTGCCGAGGACGAGTCGCCCTGGAAGTTTGAACCTGTGCGCCACAGTTCTAGCCTCTGCCAATAAAACGCCACGACGCCTCAACGGGTCGTGGCGTTGTTGTATGTATTAATCGAGCAAGTTGAAAAGTCTTGATTGAATGTTTAAAAGTAGTCGCCGTGTTTAAAGGGGGTGTTGTAACTTTTACGGCCTGTTTAAATTTTAACTATGACCGGTCGGTCTAATTATTTATATGCGCAAATAGCTTTTCTTTTGGGTATAAATACTGATAGCTTACTGATGGCCACTCATATGGAAATTGATTGGCGTCGGGCGCATCTGGATGAATGCTAGCTGCGTAGTCGAATTCTTACATTTAAGTAATACCGGTCTTTTTTTATAAGAGGCAGGGTATGCCTGGCCGCTTTGAGTGAGCCTGCAATTACTAACCAGACGTTGCGGAGGGTTAACCCATGAGTACCTTTCATGAGCAGGCCATGAGCTTTGTATATCAACAAGTTCTGCATCGCCTGACAGGCTTCTTCAGTCGACATGAGCGCATTGCGCTGCAATTGTTGATTCAGCGGTTATTGGTGGCAGCCGGAGGGATCGAGCGCATAGGTCAGTTCCGGGTGATGGTGGTGCATGAGGGGGGTAAGGAAAGCGCTTACACCCTGGCGTTTCTCCGCGCCGCGCAGTTGAGTATTGCAGCACGGGCGCCCGTTACGTTTATGTTACGTCTGGCCGTACTACGCCAGCCCAGACTCACCGCATCCGTCATGGCCAGGTTCCATAACCAGTGCAATGAGTTGTTCTTGTATGACGATGATCGGGTTGAATTGCTTCAGGTCGATGAGACGGGCGCCCATCCCGTCACACGTCATACCCCGTTCAGTGAATGCCCGCCAGAAGCCGGGAAACTCGATGTCTTGATGTGGGGGCATGTATCGGAGGGGGATGCACGGGCGACGTTTTTGTACAGCGACCTGTTGTCACGGGCCCCGCTGTTTCAGACAGCTTATAGGTGGGGTGGCGCGGTCAATGCGCTGATCGACAGACGCCCACCGCCGCACTTGGGGGAATACGCCCACTGGATGTTAAAGGTGGCTGAACAGCTGGGGCACTGTGAGGCCAGTTCCACCGACGATGTGCTGCCGGCTGCGCTGGATATGTGTTTAAAACTTGAGAAGGCGTCTCGCTCGATACTGCACCCGCAATCCATACCCGCAGAAACACCCGCGCTGTCGGCGGGCAGCGAGTGGGTTGTTATTAACGTATTTGATTGTCTCTCCTGCGAAGTGGAAGTCCTGAACTCCGAAGCGCTTAACTTTACCGAGGGCCACATTAATGCCGCGGGTGTCAATATTGAAGAGCCTCAAGCCGCAGTGATATTAGTTGAAGCGCATGTGCAAGGGTTGCGTCACGTTTATACCGAAGCCGGCGATTATTGCAGTGGGGTCAGTTCATACTTACATGCGCTGGTTCGGGAGAATGAATGTAATTCTCGATACAAGGGGCAACTTGTGAGTGTCATTGCCGGTGCGTTTAATACACCAAAGCGAATTCAGAAGTTACGCCAGCAGATGGCCGACTATTTAAATGATCTCTATAACGTGAAGGACGAGCAGATCAGTTGCTTTATTCAATCGCCTTTTGTTGAACAAGGCGGGCAACTCGCAGCGTTTGTGCAACGCAACTACCCTGACAAATTACCGTGGGTGCCCGATCTGCACGACGCCTTGCAGGCTCACCCCCAAGCATGTGCGCGTCAGGCAGCCTGGCTCGAAACCGTGAGCGGGCTGCCGTTGAAGTCCCTGCAAGCGCTTTACACCCTGAGCAAGATCGACCTGGCTGAAGGCACCACCCTGATTGACCTTATGGGGTCCCATGACCCGGCCAGACGGTCGCGCTGAACCATTCATCCATTAGCCATTGCCAACCTGCAGGACGAACTGATATCTGTACGCTTATCCAGTATTTAACGTCAGTGGTTCGTTCCGCCTGTGATTTCCAATCCCCTCGAAGACCCGTTGTACTACCTGAAGAACTTCCAGCACGTCCTGCACTGGATCAAATCCCGTTACGACGATCTGCTGAACCTTGAAGAGCAGTGCTTCATCGACACGTTCCTCCAGTTGCCCGGTGCTTCACAGGCACTGTGGGTCAGGCTGGTCATGCGCAAGGGCACGCACTTTCGCGCGAGCAAGCTCAATTACGCCGAAATCGGTGATATCGCCTCTGCCGCGGCCCCCTTGCTGGACCAAGGCTGGGTGAATGACCAGGCGACGATCAACCTGACAGATGTGTTCGAGGTGCTCCAAAAGGCTGAATTGCTGCGTTTTTTCGCTGCGCATATTGCTGATTCAAAAGGCCGAAAGGCCGACTGGAAGGCCCGGTTGAGCCTTGAGCTGACCGATGAGCAACCCCTGGGGAACTGGTGCCCGGGCCTGGAAGACCGGCTGTTTACCCTGACCAACCGTGCCTTGGGTGATCGTCTGCGCCTGATGTTTTTCGGCACCCTCAACCAGAGCTGGTCCGACCTGGTACTGGCGGATCTGGGCCTGTTTACTTACGAAGCCGTGCCATTGAGCCCGGCGTCGCGTGCCCTGCGTTGCCGGGCTGATATCGACGGCTATTTGCACCTGCATGCGTGCCGCGAACAGTTCGAAGCCGCGCAAGACGTCGACCTTGTTTTGCAGCACGTACTTGACTACACGGCCGACAACCGCTGGCTGGCGCGCCGTCGCGCGCGTTTGTTGTTTCAATTGGGGCAATACCACGAGCGGGCAGGCGATCACCTGCGCGCCCTGCACATTTATCCTCACAGCCAGCACCCGCAAGCCCGGGTGCGCACGGTGCGCTGCATGGAGCACCTGCAAGCGTTTGAGCAAGCTTATGCGTTGGCTCAAGCCGCCGAACAGGCACCGCTGACCGATGAGGAGTCTCAACAGTTGCAGCGAATGCTCCCGCGGCTGCGACGCAAACTCGGACTGCCCGCAGAGCCACGTGCCCGCCCCGGCGCCCCGCAACGCCTCGACCTGTGCCTGGAACGCCATGCGGGACGTTCGGTGGAGTTCAGCGTGGCTGCCCATTTGCACACCGAGGATGCGCCGGTGCATTACGTGGAAAACACGCTGATCAACGCCCTGTTCGGGTTACTGTGCTGGCCCGCCATTTTTGCGCCGCTGCCGGGCGCGTTTTTCCATCCGTATCAAAGCGGGCCCGCCGATTTGCTGGAAGACGACTTCCACGCACGTCGATCCGAGCTGTTCGACGCCTGTTTCGCGCAATTGCACGATGGACGATACCGGCACACCATTCGCGACACGTACACCCGAAAATATGGCGTGCAGTCGCCATTCGTGGCGTGGGGCCATCTGAACGAACAGTTGCTGGAGCATGCGCTGAGCTGCCTGCCGCCTGAGCATTTGCAACGGTGGTTCAGTCGATTGTTACTGGACATAAAAGCCAACCGCACCGGTATGCCCGATCTGATCCAGTTTTGGCCCGCGCAAAAAACCTACCGCATGATCGAAGTCAAAGGGCCTGGGGATCGCCTGCAAGACAACCAGCTGCGTTGGCTGGCCTTTTGCGAGCAGCATCAGATGCCAGTCACCGTGTGTTACGTGCAATGGCAAGTGTGTACCGCGTGAGTTATCGCATTGCAGTCAGGGCCTTGTGTGAGTTCACGGCCAAAATTGGCGATCTGGACCTGCGTTTCACGCCGTCCCCGAGTGCGCAACAGGGCATTGCCGGGCATCGCACTGTCGCCTCACGCCGCAATGCTGACTATCAAGCGGAGCTGAGCCTTGAAGGCCAGTACCGCACGCTCTGTGTGCGGGGCAGGGCCGATGGCTACGACCCGGTGAATAATGTACTGGAAGAGGTGAAAACCTTTCGCGGCGACTTCGCGGCCCTCCCGGCCAATCACCGTCATTTGCACTGGGCGCAGGCCAAAGTCTACGGCGGGTTGCTGTGTCAGCGACTGGAGCTGCCTGCGGTCAATTTGGCGCTGGTGTATTTCGACATCGTCAGCGAAAAAGAAACACGGCTGCAGGAAGAGTGGAGTGCCGCTGATCTTCAACAGTTTTTCATACAGCAATGTCAGCAGTTTCTGGCCTGGGCGGAACAGGAAGTCGCGCACCGTGGCGTTCGCGATGAAGCCGCGCGCACGCTGGCTTTCCCCCACCCGGCGTTTCGCACGGGGCAACGCCCGTTGGCCGAGGCGGTGTACAAAACCGTCAGCACCGGCCGTTGCCTGATGGCCCAGGCGCCCACCGGCATTGGTAAAACGGTGGGCACGCTGTTTCCATTGCTCAAGGCCATGCCCACGCAACAACTGGACAAGCTGCTGTTTCTCACTGCCAAAACACCCGGCCGCAAACTGGCTCTGGATGCCGCGCAGGTGCTGTACCCCGACGAAGGGCCGGGAGCGCTGCGCGTGCTGGAGCTGGTGGCCCGTGAAAAAGCCTGCGAATACCCGCAAAACGCCTGTAACGGCGATGCATGCCCGCTAGCCAAAGGGTTTTATGACCGCTTGCCTGCCGCGCGCCAGGCCGCCGTCCAGCACGCGCACCTGGATCAGGCCGCCTTGCGCGAGGTGGCACTGACGCATCAGGTGTGCCCGTATTACCTGAGTCAGGAAATGGCGCGCTGGGCCGATCTGGTGATTGCCGATTACAACTATTACTTCGACTTCAGTGGTTTGTTGTACGGACTTGCGCAGGCCAACCAATGGAAGGTGGCGACCCTGATCGACGAAGCCCATAACCTGGTGGAACGCGGCCGCCAGATGTACAGCGCCAGCCTTGACCAGTACAGCTTGAACGCCGTGCGTCTCAACGCCCCGGCGCCTTTGGACAAGGCGTTCAAACGCTTGAATCGCGAGTGGAACGCGCTGCATCGTGAGCAAGTCGGGCCCTATCAGGTTCATGCGCAGGTACCGGGCAAATGGCTGACTGCGTTGACGGCTTGCATCACCGCCATCGGGGATTACCTCAACGATCACCCGCAAGGCATGACCGGCGAGTTGCAGGGTTTTTACTTCGATGCGCTGCAATTCAACCGGGTCGCGGAGCTGTTCGATGGGCATTTCATTTTCGATGTCACCCTGCGTGAAACCGGCAAGCGCCGCCTGTCGCAGCTTAATTTGCGCAATGTGGTGCCTGCCGCTTTTATTGGGCCGCGCCTGGCCAGTGCCCACAGTAACGTGCTGTTTTCTGCCACCCTGAGCCCACGGGTGTATTACGCCAATCTGCTCGGTCTACCGCCAGACACGGTGTGGATCGATGTGGAGTCGCCGTTCAAGGCTGAACAATTAACCGTGCGCGTGGTAAACCACATTTCCACCCGTTTTACCCACCGTGAGCAGTCACTGGAGCCGATTGTCGAGCTGATGGTTCAGCAATATGAACAGCGGGCGGGCAATTATCTGGCGTTCTTCAGCAGTTTCGACTACTTGCAGCAAGTGGCCGGGCTGCTCGCTGAACGTCACCCGCACATTGCGCAGTGGCAACAGGCGCGTCGGATGGATGAAACCGCGCGCCAAGGCTTCCTCGACCGCTTTACGCTGACCGGGCAGGGCATCGGTTTTGCGGTGTTGGGCGGGGCGTTTGGGGAAGGCATTGACCTGCCCGGCGCGCGCCTGATCGGCGCCTTTATCGCCACCCTGGGACTGGGCCAGTTCAACCCGGTCAATGAACAGATCAAGCTGCGCATGGGGGCGTTGTTCGGGGCGGGCTATGACTACACCTACTTGTACCCGGGCATGCAAAAAGTCGTCCAGGCGGCCGGGCGTGTGATCCGTACCCAAAGCGATCAGGGGGCGTTGTTTTTGATTGATGACCGGTTTGCCGAGCCCAACGTGCAACAGCTTTTGCCCAAATGGTGGTCACTGCGATAACCGATCCACTGATCGGATATTTTCCGCGATAGGAGGGGCGCAATATCACAGCGATATCACTGGCTGATAGACTGCGCGCCGCTGAAAATCTGCCAGTCGTCAGAGCAGATTGGCCCCCTTGCAGTTGAGTACTGAGCGTGAAACGTGCGTTTTTGCTGTATGTGGTCTGCATGTCCCTCGTTTTAGCCGGATTCGCCTGGATCTTCATCACCCTGTATCACTGACTCTTCGCCTGCACGTGTATGGCAAACTCCTACGCCTTGGGCGCATTCGCCGCCTGTACGTATCGAGGAGTTTGTTATGAGCATCAAACGTTTCGGAACCGGCGCCGTGGGCGCAGGTGGTCAGCCGTTGCCCTTTGCCCGTGCCGTAGAAGCGGATGGCTGGTTGCACGTCTCGGGGCAAGTGGCGATGGAACAGGGCGAAATCATTGCGGGCGGTATCGTCGAACAAACCCATAAAACCATGCAAAACCTGATCGCGATCCTCGAAGAAGCCGGTTACGGCCTCGAAGATGTGGTGCGTGCAGGCGTGTGGCTGGCCGATCCGCGAGACTTCTGGAGTTTCAACAAAGTGTTCGCCAGCTATTTCAGCAGTGAACACGCCCCGGCCCGCGCCTGCGTACAGGCAATGATGATGGTGGACTGCAAAGTCGAAATCGACTGCATCGCCTACAAAGCCAAAGGGTGAACCTATGAACCTGCTTGACGTGGAGAAGGGCGCAGCACGGATCGGGGACCACCTGCTGTGTGACGTCAGCCTTCCGGCGCTGGTGATTCATCGCCAGGCGCTGGAACACAACATTCGCTGGATGCAGGATTTCGTCACGCGCAGCGGCGCGGTATTGGCACCGCACGGCAAAACCAGCATGGCCCCTGCGGTGTTTCGTCGGCAGATGGCGCAGGGCGCGTGGGCCATGACCCTGGGCACCGCCGTGCAGACCCGCGTGGCGTATGCAGCCGGTGTGCGCAGGGTGCTGATGGCCAACCAGTTGGTGGGGCGCCCGAACATGGCACTCATCGCGGATTTGCAGGCCGACCCCGGGTTTGAATTTCACTGCCTGGTGGATCACCCGGACAACGTCGCCGCCCTTGGCGCCTTCTTCGCTGAACGTGGTCAGCGCTTGAACGTGATGATTGAGTATGGCGTCACAGGCGGGCGTTGTGGTTGCCGCACAGAAGCGCAGGTTATGGCCCTGGCGGCCGCCATCAGTGCGCAACCGGCATTGGCCCTGACCGGAATCGAAGGCTATGAAGGGGTGATTCACGGTGCACAGGCCGTCACGGACATCCGTGCCTTTGCCGCCTCGCTGGTGCGTCTGGCGCTGGCGTTGCAGCGTGGCGGCGCCTTTAGGCGCGACACGCCGATCATTACTGCGTCAGGTTCAGCCTGGTATGACCTGATTGCCGAAGCCTTCGAAGCCGAGGCCGCCAGCGGACGCTTCCTGAGTGTTCTGCGCCCCGGCAGTTACGTGGTCCACGATCATGGGATCTATAAAGCAGCGCAGTGTTGCGTGCTGGACCGGCGCAGCGATTTGCACGAAGGCCTGCGCCCGGCGATGGAAGTGTGGGCACACGTGCAATCATTGCCGGAACCTGGCTTGGCCATCGTGGCGCTGGGCAAGCGTGATGTGGCCTATGATGCCGGGCTGCCGGTGCCGCTCAAGCGCTACCGCGAAGGGAAGGTGGATGCCTCGGGCGATGACGTGAGCGCGTGCACAGTGACTGCGCTGATGGACCAACATGGGTTTATGACCGTTGGCCCTGGCATTGAGCTGCGGGTGGGCGACATCATCAGCTTTGGGACGTCCCACCCATGCCTGACGTTTGATAAATGGCGTACGGGCTGCCTGGTAGACGAGCAGCTGGCAGTGGTTGAACCGTTCGAGATCGTGTTTTAAGGCGCGTCGGTGTCGGGGAACGAAGCCGCGCTCAGTCGCGCCGCCTCGTCCCCGCGCTTAATCGCGGAAAAACACTTGCACCAAGTGGTAACCGAACTTGCTTTTGACCGGGCCATGCACCACACGCAGCGGTTTTTTGAAGATGATCTGGTCAATCACACCGACCATTTGCCCCGGCCGTACTTCCCCCAAATCGCCTCCGCGTTTGCCAGAAGGGCAGGTCGAGAACTTCTTGGCCAGCACATCGAAGGCTTCGCCCTTGGCGATGCGTTGCTTGAGGGACTCGGCTTCTTCTGCGGTCTTCACCAGAATATGGCGGGCTTGAGCTTTCATGGGGCGTATACCTTGCAGCTATTGGGCAAATTCGAGGGCGCGGATTATGCCTGAGTTTTCGCCGGGATCATTGCCCGAATCAGGGTTGCCAGCTTATCCACCGAGAACGGTTTGCCGATCATGTCCATGCCCGAGTCCAAAAAACCCTCGCGCTGGATGGCGCTTTCCGCATAGCCGGTCATGAACAGTACATTCAGGCCGGGACGCTGTTGACGGGCGATTTCCGCCAACTGGCGGCCGTTCATACCGGGTAACCCCACGTCGGTCACCAGCAAGTCGATGCGCAGCGATGACTCCAGCAGTGACAACGCGGTTTTGGCATCCGGCGCCTGATGGGCGGTGTAGCCCAACTCATCCAGCACATTAAGCACCAGCGTGCGCACGGCGGGGTCATCCTCCACTACCAGCACGCTTTCACCCTCAATGGCGCAGGGGGCATCCGGGCTGACAACCGGCGGGCGGGGTTGCACTTGCAGGTTGTAATGGCGGGGCAAGTACAGGCGCACACAGGTGCCGTTGCCGCTTTCACTGGTGATGGTCACGTGCCCGCCCGACTGTTGGGCAAAGCCATAGATCATGGACAGGCCCAGCCCCGTGCCCTGGCCGATGGGTTTGGTGGTGAAAAACGGATCGAAAGCCTTGGCCAGCACCTGAGGCGTCATGCCCGAGCCGTTATCGCTGACTTCGAGCATCACATAGTCACCGGCCTTGACTGGCTCCAAGGTACTGATATCACTGCCGTCGAGGTAGCTGTTGCGGGTTCGCACGCGCAAGGTGCCGCCCTGAGGCATGGCATCGCGGGCGTTGATGATCAGGTTCAGCAAGGCACTTTCCAGCTGACCCGCGTCGGTGTTCACCGCCCAGATGTTGTCGCCCAGTTGCACATCAAGGGTGATATGGGCGCCTTTGGTGCGCCTGAACAGCTCCTCAAGTGACGTCACCAGATGATTGGGGTCCAGCGGCTTGCGGTCCAGCGACTGGCGCCGTGAAAATGCCAGCAGCCGATGGGTGAGTGCGGCCGCCCGTTGTGCCGAGGAAACGGCCGCGTCGGTGAAGCGGCCAATCTCGGCACTTCGGCCCGCAGCAATGTAGCGCTTCATCAGGTCGAGACTGCCGATGATGCCGGTGAGCATGTTGTTGAAATCATGGGCGATGCCGCCGGTCAATTGGCCCACGGCTTCCATCTTCTGCGCATGGCGCAGCGCATCTTCGGCCCGTTCGCGCTCCTGCATTTCGCGTTGCAGTTGCTCGTTGGCCTCAGCCAGCGCCTGAGTACGTTCGGCCACGCGCTCTTCAAGGGTTTCATTGAGGTGGAGCAGGGCTTGTTCGGTTTTTTTGCGTTCGGTGATGTCCAGCGCTGCGCCCATGAACCGCTGGGCGCGTCCGGGGTCCGCACTGAAGCAACGACCGCGGGCGAAAATCCAGCGGATTGTGCCGTTGGCGTCCAGCAGGCGGTATTCCTCGGCGTATTCGCCATTGCTGGCCAGGCAGGCTTTGATCGAACGGGTCAGCAGCCCCCGGTCTTCAGGGTGTACGCCTTCTAAATACGCGGTAATCGGTAACTGCCCGGACAACTGCGGCTCAATGCCATGCATCTGCGCAAATCGGCTGTCGGTGACGAACAGGTCCTGGTCGATGTTCCAGTCCCATGTGCCCACGCCGTTGGTGACGGTCTGCGCCAGTCGCAGGCGTTCCTCGGTGTCGTGTTGGGCCTTGCGGGTGGCTTTTGAGCGTTGCCGCAGTTTGATGGCCGTACGGCGGCGGCGGGACGCCTTGACCGCCATCATCAAGAGCCCTGCCACCTCGCCGGTGTCGTCGCACACCGGGCTGAACGTCAGGTCGAGCCACATTTCATTGGCGTGCTGGCAATCAGGGATCAAAAAATACTGATCGATGTGGCTGCGGCTTTCACCTGCCAGCACGGCGTCAATGATCGGCTGGGTGAATTCCCGGTACTCGGGCCAGCTCTGGTGCACCGGCTGGCCAAATGCGTCCGGGTGTTTGTCGCCGGCCAGCACGGCAAAGCTGTCGTTGTAGATCTGCGTCAACTGCTTGCCCCACAACAACAGCATGGGCATGGGCGAGTTCATTAACAGCTGGACACAGGTGCGCAGGCTTTGCGGCCAGTCAGCCACCTCGCCCAGCGGGTTTCGTTGCCAGTCCAGGCGTTGCGACAGGGGCGCGAGTTGACTGAGGGAAAATACAGCGCTCATGAAAAATCCTGAGGGGGTCAATCGTCGGTGCGTCTATTTAAGGCCGGATATGGGTTAAACGCTATTAACTAAATGAACGGGGCTAAATGTGGGCAAAAGGCCATCATTTGCGACTAAGGTCGTATGAGGCAGCAGCTTAGCCTTTCGTACAATTGCGCCCCCTTTGCATTGAGCGCTTTCGCCCCGGTTTCTAACCGAAGGTGCAGGCTCAATGGTTTTCGTCTTGCGAATGATTCGCTGCTGGAGCTTGTACATGGTTGTCCCTTTTTCGTTGTTGCCGCAATGCCGGGCTGCACGCCTGAGCGCGCTGGCGGTGTGCGCCGGTTTTGCTGCACAAACCCAGGCCGGCGGTTTTATTGAAGACAGCACGGCCAAGCTGGAAGCCCGTACCGTGTACTTCAATCGCGATTTTCGGGACGGCAGCACGTCTAGCCCGCAAGGCGCTTCCAAGCGTGAAGAAACCGCCCAGGGGTTCATCCTCAACGTGCAATCGGGCTACACCCAAGGCACGGTGGGTTTTGGTCTGGACGCGCTGGGCATGCTGGGCCTGAAACTGGACTCCAGCCCCGCCGACAGCAACAGCGGGCTGTTGCCTTCGACCGGCAGCGACCCGCGTCGTTCCAAGGACCAATACGCGAAAATCGGCGTGACCGCCAAAATGCGTTTATCCGATACCGTGCTCAAGTACGGTGCCTTGCTCCCGGATCTGCCCTTGCTCAAGTACAACGATGGCCGTTTGCTGCCGAACATGTTCAACGGTGCGATGCTGGTTTCCAGGGACGTAAACGACCTTACGATCATGGCCTCGCGCCTTAATCGTTACACCGCGCGCGACTCCACCGACCCGCAGGATTTACGCCTCAACTGCAAGAACAAGCGTTATAGCTGCAACATCACCGCCGACCACTTCAACATGTACGGTCTGGACTACAAGGTTAATGACCGACTGACGGCGCAGTACCACTACGCCGAACTTGAAGACATCTATCGCCAGCAATTCGTGGGGCTGCTGGCCAACCAGCCGATCGGCCCGGGCGTGCTGTCGGCTGACGTGCGCCTGTTCAAAAGTGACGATGCCGGTTCTGCCAAGGCCTCGACCATCGACAACCGTGCCCTGGGGGCCATGCTGGGTTACTCGCTGGGCGGGCACAAAGTCAGCGCGGGCTGGCAGCGCATGAACGGTGACAGCTCCATGCCGTATCTGGATGGCAGCAACCCGTACTTGGTCAACTACTTGCAAGTCAACGATTTCGCCAACGCGCAGGAACGCTCCTGGCAATTGCGCTACGACTATGACTTCAAGGCCATGGGTTACAACGGCTGGTCGTTCATGACCCGCTATGTGAACGGCGACAACATCAAGGTTGTAGGCCGCGCCGAAGAAGGCAAAGAGTGGGAACGCGACACCGAGGTCAAATACATTGTGCAAAGCGGCACGTTCAAAGACCTGAGCCTGCGCTTTCGTAATGCCACCTACCGCACCAACTACTCCAAGTTCGCCCGTGACGTGGACGAAACCCGCCTGATCGTCAGCTACAACCTCAACATCTGGTAACCCTTGCGACCGCGGGTCAGTCCGACACACAGGGCTGATTCGCGGTGCGTTCACCGGCACGGCGCTCTATAGTCAGCGGCACGACTTTGGTGGAGCCTTCTGTGCATGAAAACCCTTCTGCTGATTGGCATGGGCGCTGGCAATCCTGAGCACATCACGGTGCAGGCGATCCATGCGCTGAATCGGGCGACCGTCTTTTTTGTACTGGATAAAGGGTCCATCACCCAGGATCTGGTACGCCTGCGGCTGGAGATCTGCCAGCGATACATCCGCGAACCTGCGTACCGCGTGGTGCAAGTCAGTGACCCCAAGCGCGACAGCACAACCCCTCGCTACACCGATGGCGTGGAGCAATGGCACGCGCAACGTGCCGAGGTTGTTGCCCGACTGATTGAACACGAATTGCAGGACGGGGAATGCGGGGCCTTTTTGTTATGGGGAGAGCCGGCGCTGTACGACAGCACCTTACGCATGCTGGATCGGGTCCGTGACCAGGGGCTGACCGGGTTCGACTATGAGGTGATTCCCGGCATCAGCAGTGTGCAGGCCCTGGTGGCGCGGCACCGCATTGCCCTTAACGGTATTGGGCAGCCAATCCGGATCACCACCGGGCGACAACTCAGCGCAGCAGACCTGGACAACGTGGTGGTCATGCTCGACGCCCATTGTGCGTTCGAAGCGTTCGTGGACCAGGATGTCGACATCTATTGGGGCGCTTACATTGGCACCGCAGATGAAATCCTCATCGCAGGCGAACTGTCCGACGTGTGCGCGCAGATCAAGCAGGTCAGGGCACAGGCCAGGCTGCGCAAAGGCTGGATCATGGACACCTACCTGTTACGACGGCGCAGACGGGGGGCGGAAAACTAGGCCAAGGTACTACGTCGAAACAAGATGGGGACTACTGCTCAATGCGTAACGCAAGGTTACTGTCCTTACCGGTCAACAGTCCGTGCGAGCAGGTTCCCCGATGCCTCACCATTCTTACGCGCACATCCACGGCATAGATGGCCTGCGGGCCATTGCCGTACTGGCGGTGATCATTTTCCACAGCGATTACCTGAATGTCCTGCCCGGCGGTTTTGTCGGGGTGGACATGTTCTTTGTCATCTCGGGGTATGTCATCAGCCAATCCCTGAGTGAACGGCCGTCATCCGGGTTGTTGACGTATCTGGCCGACTTTTATCGACGCCGCTGTCTGCGCATCCTGCCCGCGTTGCTGTGCGTGCTGCTGGTCAGCTTTATGCTGTCTGCGATGTTCATGCCGCAGTTTTGGCTCAGCGATCACATCAATCGCACAGGGCTTGCGGCATTTTTCGGGCTGAGCAATGCCGTGCTGGCACTGCACACAGACACTTACTTTTCCCCCGGCAGCAACCTCAACCCGTTTCTTCACACGTGGTCACTGGGGGTCGAAGAACAGTTCTACCTGCTGTTCCCCGGGTTGTTTTGGCTGTGGCTGCGTTACCGCACACAATCATGGCTCGCACGGGCGCTGCTGCCCGTACTGGCCGCCGTGTCGCTGCTGGTGTGCGCCTTGCAGACCAGCAATGCGCCGTTGTCAGCGTTTTACCTCTTGCCCGGCCGCTTTTGGGAACTGGCCGCCGGCGCCATGCTGTATCAGGCCATTGGCGCCAAGCGAGGCGTGTTGACCTCTGTGCCTCTGGGCACTATTACGTTGTTGGCCGGGGCAGCCTTGCTCATCGGCAGTTTCGGGTTGGCCCGGCCCAGTCAGTTTCCGTTCCCGTGGGCGGTGGTCACGGTATCGGGCACGCTGTTGCTGCTGACGGCGATCATCCTGCCAGCGCCACACTGCGCGATGCCGTTGCAGCGGGTGTTGCAAGGTCGCGCGCTGACGTACATCGGTCGTTTGTCCTACTCCCTTTACCTGTGGCACTGGCCGGTGCGGGTGTTTTTCCAATGGACGACCGGGCTGGAACTGTTATGGGTTCAATGCCTGTACCCCGTACTGGTCTTCGCACTGGCCGCTGCGTCGTATCACTGGCTCGAAAGGCCGGTGCGTGCCAGCCCCTTACGGCAGCTACGCGCCCCCGGCCTGACGCTTGCCGTGAGCGGTGCGGCAGTCGGGCTTTTGGCGCTCACGTGCGTGGCGATGACCCGTCAAACAGAACACCTGTCCTTGAGCCAGACCCGCGACACGTACACCTGGTATGCCTACCGGCATTGGCCCGCAGAGCCGCTGCCCGCCCTTGACGAGCCGCGTTTGCAGGGGCGACGGCTGTTCGTGCTGGGCGACTCGCACGCTGCCGCCTATCGCACCCTGTTCACCCTGATCGCCCTGCAAATGGGCATCAAGGTGATTGAGTATGAGCGGGGAGGCTGCGGGGTGGTGACCCTGATTGCCGCCGACCCGCCCGGATGCGCTGCCCGGCGTGAGGCGGATTTCAAGGATCTGGAGGCCCGCGCCCGGCCTGGGGACATCGTGTTTCTGCCGTCCCTGCGCATGCCGGAGCTTCAGGGGCTTGAATGGTCAAAAGGGGAAACCCCCGTGGTCGACGACTTGCTTGCAGGGATTGAGCACGAGCAGGCGGCCGCGTATGCATCGGCGCTGGCAACCCTCAACCGTTTGCAAGCAGCCGGGCTGCAGGTGTTGATCGAGGCCCCCAAACCATTATTCAAGGCACCGCCCAGCCGCTGTTCCGACTGGTTCAATCACATGAACCCGGTGTGTGCCCCCGGCCTGACGGTGTTTCGCAGCACCTTGCAACGCTTGCGTGCCCCGCAACTGGCGTTGCTCGAGCGTTTACAACAGCAGCAGCCCGCGCTGGCAGTGTGGGACCCGTTCCCGGTGTTGTGCCCGACCGCCCTCTGTTCGGCCTATGACAGGAAAAACGGCAAACCGTTGTTCTTTGATTCCAACCACCTCAGCGGCCACGGCAATCGCATCCTAGCGCCCTCATTCAGCGCCGCGCTGCAAACCTTGTGGGGCATCAAGCCGTTAAAGTGAACGGTTTTTGGCCTCGATCCATTGCGCCATGTACTGCGTACTTTTGTGATGATGGTGGCGCAACATGGCCCCGGTGAAGTTATTGCGACGGTGACGTGGCAGGTCTGCGCGGCAGGCTTCAATCCGTTGCACCAGTGCCGGACCATGAACGTTTTGCTGGTAACGTTCGGCAAGCAGTGTCCGCCCGTGCTGTTGAGCCTGATGCCATGCCGAAGGGGTGCGATACAGCTCCACCGCAGCGGCGGCTATCGCAGAAGCCGACGTCGCGATGGCTCCGGCCCACGGCAGGTCACCGTGCATCCCTTCGGCGCCGATTGGCGTGGTGACGTTAGGCGTGCCGCACAGCATGGCATCGGCAATCTTGCCCTTGATGCCCGCACCAAAGCGCAACGGCGCCAGACACACCCGCGCCTGGCTCATCACGGCCAGCGCGTCCTCGGCCCAGTTCAGCACATGAAAACCCTGGGCCGGGTTATGCAAGGCAGTGGCCTTGGGCGGGGTGTAGGCACCATAAATGTGCAACTGGGCATCGGGCAGTTGCTGACGAATCAAGGGCCACAGCGTGGTCTTCATCCACAGCACCGCGTCCCAGTTTGGCGCGTGGCGAAAGTTGCCAATGCTCAAGAAGTGCTGACGTTGCTCGTAGGGCACACAGGTGTCGGGTACGCCATCCACCATCAACGGGCACAGGTGCAGCAACGCAGTGGGGACGTGAAATTGCTCCACCAGCAAGTCGATCTCGAACTCGGAAATCATCAGGTTCAGGTCGCTGCGGTAAATCGCGGCCAGTTCGCGCTGCGCCAAGTCCGTTTCAGCCATTTGTTCGAAGATCTCGTCGGTGGCCGGGGCGAACAACGCACTGAAATCGTCCAGGTCGCCACTGTGCTTGAGGCGTGCCTTGAGCTGCTGATGACGAGCATCGCGCAGGCTCTGCAGATCAGAGGTTTCCAGCACCCGCAGGGCGTCGGGGCAGTGTTTTTCGACCCGCCAGCCGAATTGCTCTTCCATCATGAAACGGTCAAACAGCACGATGTCCGGCGCCAACGCGCAGATGAAGGCATCGAAGCTGCTGTTGTTGAGCTCGATGCTGACCTCATCGATGCCCAAGGCCGCCAGGTCTGCCTTGTGCTCGCCCACACCGGCCGGGCTGCTGAAGGTAATGTGCCAGCCTTGCTGCAAAAAGCTCTCGATGATTTGCATCATGTGCCCACCCGCCGCTGAGGAGCGCGGCTCTGGCCACACGTAACCGATGATCAGGACGCGGGTGGGGGCAGTCGACGGCATGGGGCTGTTCCTTGAAACACGGAGGCTGAAAAAAGGCGGCAATTAAAACACAACAGGGTTGGGGCTAGTCCGCTTTGACGATGATGCCGGGCGTTACAGATCGGATTATTCGTCACAGACCGCCCGCGCATCCGCGCAGCGAGAGACTGACGGAGAACCAAAGATGGACCCGACCCGAGTGAAAAGTCCGATAGAGCTTGAGCTGCTGGAACGCGCACGCACCCTGATCCCGGCTTTGCAAAGCCGTTCGGCCCAAGCCGACAAAGACTGCAAGTTGCCGGATGCCACGGTGCGTGACTTGCAGGAAACCGGTTTGCTGCGCGCCCTGCAGCCCAAGGCGTGGGGTGGTCACGAAGTGGACATTCGCACGTTCTTTGAAATCCAGATGACCCTGGCCGAAGGCTGCATGTCCACGGCCTGGGTGTTTGGCGTGATGGGCGTCCACCCATGGCAACTGGCACGCTACCCGGAACAGGCCCAGCGCGATGTGTGGGGCGAAGACAGCTCGGCGCTGGTGGCCTCCACCTACATGCCAGTGGCCAAAGTGACGCCGGTCAAGGGCGGGTATCAGGTCAGCGGCCGTTGGGGGTTTTCCAGTGGCAGCCAGCATGCGCAGTGGTGTTTCCTCGGCGGCATCGTGCCGCAAGACGAGACGGGCCCCACCGAGCATGGGACCTTTCTGATTCCGGCCAGCGATTACCGCATTGAACAGAATTGGGACGTGCTGGGCCTGCGCGGCAGCGGCAGCCACGACATCGTGGTTGAAGACGTCTTCGTACCCGCCCACCGCGTACAGCGCACCAATAACTACAGCGTCGAAGCGACCCCCGGGCGACGGATCAACACCAACCCGATGTATTCGATCCCGTTCGCCCAAGTGTTTGCCCGGGCGGTCTCGACCTCGGCCATTGGCGCGTTACAAGGTGCAATCAACGCGTTCCGCGACAACGCCGCCGGGCACATCGGCAAGCATGGCGCCAAAACCGCTGAAGACCCTGCGGCGCAAGCTGCCGTGGCTGAAGCGATTATCACCGTGGACGCCCTGAAACTGGTGTTGGCGCGCAATTACGGGCACCTGCTGGCCCTGGCCGAAGCGGGCGAGTACCCGGATGTCGAAACGCGCTTGCTGTACCGCTATCAGTCGTCCCACGTGACCAACGTGTGTGCCGACCGGGCCAGCGACCTGCTGCGGTGCATGGCGGCGTCAGGCCTGTACAGCGGCAACCCGGTGGCGCGCTATTTCCGCGACCTGCATCAAGCGCGCGGGCATATCGCCAACAACGAGGCGGCTTACCGCCGCAGTTACGGGCTGGTGCAACTGGGCCTGCCTAACGCCGACCCATTTGTGTAAACGGCTCCACACGCGTTGAACGCACCGCGCCCGTCACTGCCCGTGCCTGCACACGGCAGCGGCGGGCGTGACGTCAGCATGAATTTCAGACCTCAGCGGATGGCACAACAACAATGACGGCTCAAGTTCAGTCTCAGTCCAGCTATGACGTGATCGTGGTCGGCTCCGGTGCCGGCGCCATGACCTCGGCCCTGTTCGCCGCCGATCAGGGCCTTTCGGTGCTGATTGTCGAAAAAAGTGACAAATATGGCGGAACTTCAGCGATATCCGGCGGCGGCATCTGGATCCCCAATAACCACTACTTCAAAGCCAAAGGCGGGCATGACAGCCCTGAGTTGTCGATGCAATACCTCAAGGCCGCCACCGGCGAACACGGCGATGAAGCGCGCCTGCGCGCCTATCTGGACAATGCCGCGCCGATGATTAAGCAACTGACGCATAACAGCCGCGTGCGTTATGCCGTGGCGGAAAAATACCCCGATTATTACCCGCACTTGCCCGGTGCCTTGCCCGGCGGGCGGACGCTGGACCCGGAGCTGTTCGACACCAGCCTGCTGGGTGAAGAGCTGGCGAACCTGCGCAAACCGTCACCGTCCACCTTGCTGATGGGGCGCATCGCGTGGACCGCACGTGACGCGCACGTCGCCATGGCCCGCAGTTTTGGCTGGCAATGGCTGATCTTCAAATTGATGGCGCGCTACAAACTGGACTTCAAATGGCGCCGTAAAAGCAAATTCGACCGCCGCGCTGCGCTGGGCAGCTCGCTGGTCGCCTCGCTGCGCCGCTCGCTGATGGACCGCAACGTGCCGCTGTGGCTCAACACTGATTTTGAAGAGCTGGTGGTCGAGGATCAGCGGGTCACCGGCATTAAAGTCCGTAGCGCTGGCAACCTGCTGACGCTCAAGGCGCGGCGCGGCGTGATTTTTGGCTCTGGCGGCTTTGAACAGAACCAGGCCCTGCGTGAAAAATTCCTGCCGCAACCTACCCGCGCGTCCTGGAGCGCGACGCCGCCGGGCAATAACACCGGGGCGGGGTTGCAAGCAGGCCTCAATGCTGGGGCTGCCACGGCGTTGATGGACTGGGCCTGGTGGGCGCCCACGATTGCCGTGCCCGGCGAAGAAAAACCCCGCGGCGTGTTTGCCGAGCGGGCATTTCCGGGCGCCATCGTGGTTAACAGCCTCGGCCATCGTTTTGTCAATGAAGCGGCGCCGTACCTGGAGTTTGTTGACGCCATGTACAAAGACAATCTCAAGACCGGAGGGCGCTCGGTGCCTGCGTGGGTCATTTTTGACGGGCACTTCCGTTTTCATTATGCGATGGGGCCGTTAATGCCCGCCCAAGTCATGCCGGACAGCCGCTTGCGTAAAGAGTGGCTCAACACCGTGTACTGGAAAGCCGACAGCCTGGAGGCGTTGGCTGCGCAAATCGGCGTCGATGCCCACGGCTTGGGCGACACGGTGCAAAAGGTCAATGAGTACGCCCAAACCGGCGAGGATCTCGACTTCGACCGGGGCGGCAATGTCTTTGACCGCTATTACGGCGACAGCAATCTCAAACCCAACCCGTGCCTGGCACCGATCCGCAAAGGCCCGTTTTACGCCATGCGCCTGGATGCCGGAGACATCGGTACAAAGGGCGGCTTGCTGACCAATCAACACGCCCAGGTGGTGCGTGAAGACGGCCAGCCGATTGCGGGGCTGTACGCCATTGGCAACTGCTCGGCGTCAGTGATGGGCACCAGCTACCCCGGCGCCGGTGGCACCCTTGGCCCGGCCATGACCTTCGGCTACATTGCCGCCAACCACATTGCCCGCCATGCGCCCGTGGCGTCCGCGCCCAAGGCCGAGGCGGCAGTATGAACCGCCCGGCAGCGCACACCAGCAACACCGACATCCTCGCGCCATTGCGAGTGTGTGACGTGGCCGATCAGGCTTGGCACGACAGTTGTGACGTGCTGGTGATCGGCTGGGGCGCCGCGGGCGCCTGTGCCGCGCTGGAAGCCCGTACCCACGGCGCCAGCGTGATCGTTGCCGACCGCTTTACTGGCGGCGGGGCCAGCGCCAAGAGCGGTGGTGTGGTCTACGCAGGGGGCGGCACCCGGCAACAACGGGCAGCCGGTTTTGATGACAGCCCACAGGCGATGTTCGATTACCTCAAACACGAAACCGCTGGCGTTATCAGCGACGACACCTTGCGTCAATTCTGCGCGGACAGCGTCAGCAACCTGAACTGGCTCGAAAGCCACGGCGCGAGTTACGCCCACAGCGTGCCCCCGGGCGGCAAGACGTCCTACCCGTCCGATGGCTACTTTCTGTATTACTCCGGCAACGAACTGGTGCCGTCCCACAGCGGCACGCACGCGCCGGCGCCACGGGGCCATCGCACGGTTGGCAAAGGCCAGTGCGGCGCCGTGTTATATGGCCATTTGCAAGCTGCCTGCCTGCGTGCCGGGGTGCAGCCGTTGCTGCAATCGGCTGCGCGTCGGTTAGTGGTGGATGAGACGGGCCGGGTCGTCGGTGCTGAGCTGTGGCAGATGCCTGCCGGATCGCGCGAGGCGCAGCAGCATGCACGGTTGGCGGCACGGGCCGAGCGCCTGCAGAACTTTGCGCCGGGCTACTGCGACCGTTTGCGCCACACCGTCAGCCAGCTGGAGCGCGAGCATGCCCGACCTGTGCTGATACGGGCGCGCCAAGGCGTGATCCTGAGCACGGGCGGCTTTATCTTCAATCGCGACCTGATCCGCGAACATGCCCCCAAATTTCGCCGCAACTTCAAGGTCGGCGCTACCGGCTGCGATGGCAGCGGCCTGCGCCTGGGGCAATCGGTGGGCGCACACGGTGATCGCCTGAGCCGGGTGTCGGCATGGCGCTTTATCAACCCGCCGTTTTGCTGGCCTAAAGGGATTGTGGTCAACACCGAAGGCCGACGTTTTTGCAACGAAGAAGTGTATGGCGCCACCCTCGGCCAGCCGCTGTGTGAAGAGCAGGGCGGCAAGGCCTGGCTGGTGCTGGATGCGCGCTTGCGCAAGCAGGCGATTCGTCAGGCGCTGTTCGACGGCTATTGGTGGTTTCAGGCATTGCCAGCCTTGGCATTGATGCTGTTCAAGGTGCGCAAAGGCCGCGATGCGTCGCAGCTGGCCAGCGCTTGCGGCATGCACGGCGAAACCCTTGAGGCTGCGTTGCAAGCCTATAACGCAGGCGCACGTGGCACGGCGCCCGATGCGTTTGGCAAGTCGCCGGGCAGCCGCCAGGTGTTGGATCAGGGCCCGTTCTACGCCTGTGACATCAGTGTCAGCAACCCGGTGTTTCCATTGGGGGCGCTGACCTTGGGCGGCCTCAAGGTCGACGAACATAACGGCGCGGTACTGGATGGCAACGGCCAACCGATTGCCGGGTTGTACAGTGCCGGGCGAACCGCCATCGGCATCGCCTCGCATTTGTACATCAGCGGCCTTTCGCTGGCCGACTGCGTGTTTTCCGGGCGCCGTGCAGGCAAGGCTGTTGCTACTGACAGCCAGCCCGCTCGGGCCCAACTGGCGGCTGAAACCCTGTGAAGGAGCACCCTATGAGCGCACGCGTAGCAGGCAAAGTGGCGTTGATTACCGGTGGGGCCAGCGGTGTGGGACGCGCCAGCGCCCGGCTGTTGGCCCGAGAGGGGGCGCAGGTTGTGATCAGCGACATTGACGTCGCGGCCGGGCAGGCACTGGCGCAGGCAATCGGTCCCGCCGCCCTGTTCCTGGCGCATGATGCGGCCAGCGAGGCGGACTGGGCGCGGGTCATTGACGTGATTCGCACCACCTACGGACGCTTGGATATTGTGTTCAACAACGCGGGCATTCTGCTGCACGGTGACATTGAACACACCGACTACCGGGACTGGCAGCGCGTGCAACGGGTCAACAGCGACAGTGTTTTTCTGGGCTGCCGGGCGGCACTGGGGTTGATGAAAGAGGGCGAGGGCGGCTCGATCATTAACATGTCGTCGATTGCCGGACTCGCCGGACGCGACGACTACACCGCCTACAGTGCTTCCAAAGGGGCCGTTGCCGCCCTGACCCGTACCGTGGCGGTGCTCTGCCGTCGGCGCAAATACCGCATCCGCTGCAATTCATTGCACCCGGACGGGATTCTTACCCCAATGACAACCGGCACGTTCCCGGCCGGACTGGACCCCGCCAGCCTGACCATCGAGAGTGACCCGATGCACCGGATGTGCCTGCCTGAAGACGTGGCCAACAGCGTGTTGTTTCTGGCCAGCGATGAGTCGCGCGCGATCAATGGTATAGAGCTGCGCATCGACAGCGGCCAGTTTGTGATGAGTATTTAAAATGAATACACCTGCCTACCATTCGCTGCGCATCGCGCAAATCATCCCTGAAACCGCTGATTCGCGCTCACTGGTGTTCGACATTCCGCCTGCGTTGCGCGAGCAGTTCACCTACAAGCCCGGTCAATTCCTGACCCTGCGCGTGCCGTTCGAAGGTGCATGGCTACCGCGCTGTTATTCGCTGTCCAGCACACCGCTGCACGATGAGCCACTGCGGGTGACCATCAAGCAAGTGCGTGACGGCCGCGCCTCTAACTGGCTGTGTCAGCAACTGCGCGAGGGCGATCAACTGGACGTGCTGGCGCCGGCGGGGGCGTTCGTGCCACGTCACTTTGACGATGACTTTGTACTGTTTGGCGGCGGCAGCGGGGTGACGCCAGTGCTGTCGATCCTGCGCTCTGCGCTGATTGCCGGCAGCGGGCGGGTTTTGCTGATCTACGCCAATCGCGATGAAGCCTCGGTGATCTTCGCCGCCGAGCTGAAGGCCCTGGCCAGCGCCTACCCCCAGCGGCTGCAAGTGATTCACTGGCTGGATTCGGTACAGGGCATTCCGGCGGTGGCGCAATTGGCAGAAATCGCCCGCCCGTGGGCCCATGCCCAAGCCTTTATCTGCGGCCCGGGGCCGTTCATGGACGCCGCCGTCAGCGCCCTGCAAGGGCTGGGCATGCCACACGGGCGTATTCACGTGGAGCGCTTTGTTTCACTGCCCGAAGAAGGCAGTGTGCCAGAGCTGCCCGCGGTGAACCCCGATGGCGTCAGCAGCCAACTGTCGGTACGCCTCGACGGCGAAGAATTCGAAGTCCCGTGCGCCGAGGGTGAAACCCTGCTCAATGCCATGCAACGCGCCGGGCTGAGTCCGCCCAGTTCGTGTCTGGTGGGGTCGTGTGCCACCTGCATGTGCACGGTCGAACGCGGTGCGGTAGAGATGCTGCGCAACGATGCCCTCGATCAGCAGGAGCTCAGTGAAGGCTGGGTACTGGCCTGCCAGTCCATCCCCCGCAGTGAACAGTTACGCGTGTGTTTCCCCGAATAATTCGCCAGACGAGTGACCGATGAATTCCACCCTTGACGTCCTGCGTGACGACACCTTGAGCCTGCCAAGCTCCATTCCTCACTTGTTGCAGCAAGCGGCGCAACAGCATGCCGGGCGCACGGCCATTGAAGCGCATGGGCAGCGCACTGACTATCGAGACTTGCCCCGACTCGCCCTCGCGGTGACCCGCAGCCTGATGGCGCTGGGGATCGAGAAGGGCGATCGGGTGGCAATCTGGGCGCCCAATGGCCGCGACTGGATCATTGCCGCGCTGGGGATTCATTGCGCCGGGGCAGTCATGGTACCCATCAACACCCGGATGAAAGGCAGTGAAGCAGCTGACATCCTGCAACGCAGCGGCAGCCGTGTGCTGTTTGTGCAGCCGCATTTCCTTGGCACCAATTACTTGGCGTTGCTGGCCCCTTGTCGCCCCGCCAGCCTTGAACACATGGTGCTGCTGGAAGAAGGGCAGGTCGCCAGCGCCCTCGACCTGGATTGGGATGAGTTCCTGGCCTTGGGCACCACGGTCAGCGAACATTCTGCGCAGGCGCGTTCGGACAGTGTCCAGGCCAACGACTTGAGCGATCTGCTCTTTACGTCCGGCACTACGGGCAAGCCCAAGGGCGTGATGAGCGCCCACGGGCAAAACCTGCGCGCCTTCAGCGAGTACGTGAAGGTGATTGGCTTACAGGCGGGCGACCGGTATCTGGTCATCAACCCGTTTTTCCATGCCTTTGGCTACAAGGCGGGGTGGCTGACCTGCTTGTTGGCCGGGGCGACCATCTTGCCGCACGCGGTATTTGATGCCGAGGCGGTGTTTCAACGCATCGCCGCAGAACGTATTAACGTGCTGCCGGGGCCGCCTACCTTGTACCTGTCGATGCTGGCCCACCCGAAACTGGCCGAGACGGACTTGTCGAGCCTGCGGATTGCTGTCACCGGCGCAGCAACGATTCCGCCCATCCTGATTGAGCGCATGCGCCGTGAGCTGGGGTTCGCCGTGGTGACCACCGCATATGGCCTGACCGAATGCGGTGGGCTGGCGACCATCTGCGACCCGCACGATGCGGCCGAGACCATCGCCGGCACCAGCGGCCGGGCGATTCCCGGTACAGAAGTGAGCATTCGCGACCCGCACAACCGCCCCCTTGCAGCAGGCAACACCGGCGAGATCTGCCTGCGCGGCTTTCATGTCATGCAAGGCTATTTCGAAGACCCGGTTGCCACTGCGCAAACCATTGACAGCGAAGGCTGGCTGCACACCGGCGACATTGGCGTGCTGGACGCTGCGGGAAACCTGCGCATCACCGATCGCCTGAAAGACATGTTCATCGTCGGCGGCTTCAACTGCTACCCGGCCGAAATCGAGGCCGGGCTGATGGAGCACCCGGCTGTCGCGCAGGTGGCGGTCATCGGTATTGCCGATGAGCGCATGGGGGAGGTGGGTTGCGCCTGTGTTGTGCTGCGCCACGGCCAGTCACTGGATCAAGCCCAGTTGATTGAATGGGCGCGTGAACACATGGCCAATTACAAAGTGCCCCGGCAGGTGCGGTTCTTTGAGGCGTTGCCGATCAATGCGTCGAACAAAGTGGCGAAGAATGAATTGCGCGCAAAGGTGAACGCCTGACCCACACAATAACGGGCCCGCGCCAGCCTTGAGATGCTGACGCGGCCCCGGGTTTACTTACCTTCAAACCGTGGCGTGCGTTTCTCGATGAACGCCTGCATGCCTTCCTTCTGGTCCCGTGACGCAAACAGCAACGCATTGGCTTTGCGCTCCAGCGCCAAGCCGGCCTCCAGCGGTGCGTCCATCCCGGCCAGGATCACTTCTTTGATTTGCTCGGCCGCCAACGGCGGCATTGCCGCAATCTGTCTGGCAATGTCCAGTGCCTGGGCTTGCACCTGGTCATCGTCCACCAGGTCGCTGACCAGCCCGGCCGTCCAGGCTTCTTCTGCGCTGATGGGTTGACCGGTCAAGGCCATGCGCATGGCTTTGACCTTGCCCACGGCCCGTACTAGCCGCTGCGTGCCGCCGATCCCCGGCATGATGCCGATGCGGATTTCCGGCTGGCAAAATTTGGCCCCGCGCCCGGCGACGATGATGTCGGCCAGCATCGCCAGCTCACAACCGCCGCCATAGGCGTAGCCGCACACCGCAGCGATCACCGGCTTCGGGCACTGCTGAATCGGCGCCCAGACCCGTTCGGTGTGGCGCTGATAAATGTCGATCGGGCCAACCCCGGCCATGCTGTTGATGTCGCCGCCCGCCGCAAACACCTTCTCGCCACCGGTGAGCAGGATGCAGCGCACCTCGGCATTTTCTGCAAGTTCCACGAAATAGCGTGACAACAAAGCCTGTAATTCAAGGCTCAGGGCATTGGTGGCCTGGGGCCGATTGAGTCGCAACAGGGCGACGCCCGGGCTCGGGAATTCGAGCAGAACCGGGTCGGTGGAAGGGGCTGACATGGCGTTCCTCATGAGCGATGGCTGGCAGTGCCGCGTGCGCTGAAGTGTTGCGTTGGCGTGGCGCGGCTTCATCGTCCATTCAGACGACGAGCACCCGCGAATAAGCCCCTAGAGTGGCTCCATCAGAAGAGAAGGAGCGCCTCATGGGCCAACATTCAGGACTCGATTACACCGACAAGGTGGTGCTGATTACCGGCGGAACCAAAGGCATCGGCGCAGGCATTGCGTGCAGTTTTTTGCAGGCCGGAGCGCGCGTCATTGTGTGTGGCCGTACGGCGCCCGAAGCACTGCCACAGGCCGGTTCGGCGCAGGCGATCTTCATGGCCTGCGATGTGCGTGACCTGGATTCGCTCAAGGCCCTGTTCGACGGCATCCGTGCCGATTTCGGGCGTCTGGATGTGCTGATCAACAACGCCGGTGGCAGCCCTGCCGCCGACGCGGCCAGTGTTTCGCCCCGTTTTCATGAAGGCATTATCCGCCTCAACCTGATCGCTCCCCTGAATGTGGCGCAGCAGGCCAATGCGCTGATGCAGCAACAGGCAGACGGCGGCTGCATTGTGTTTATCGGCAGCATCAGCGCGTTGCGTGCCTCGCCGGGTACGGCGGCTTATGGCGCAGCCAAGGCCGGTGTGTTGGCGCTGGTGCAATCGCTGGCGGTGGAATGGGCGCCCAAGGTGCGCGTGGTGGCGGTCAGCCCCGGTTTGGTGCGCACCGAACAGTCGCATTTGCATTACGGCGATGAACAGGGTGTCGCCGCCGTCAGCGCCGGGATACCGGCCGGGCGCATGGCGCTGCCTGAAGACATTGGTAACGCCTGCCTGTTTATCGCATCGCCCATGGCGGGGTATGCCAGCGGTTGCAACCTGTTGCTGCACGGCGGCGGCGAACGCCCGGCTTTTCTGGGTGCCGCGCAGAACGCCGGGCATTGATCGACCCTCTGCGGCAACCCGCAAGTTGCCGCGCTCATCCTGCAGGAGACGAACTTGGCTGATTCTCAATTGCTAACCGACGTGCGCGCCCTGGTGGGGCGTGAATATGGTCGCGTGTACGCCTGGGACGATGTCAACGCCCCGATGATTCGCCAATGGTGCGAAATCATGGGTGTCGATAACCCGCTGTACACCGATCCCGCCTTTGCTGCCAACAGTGAGCAGGACGGACTGGTGGCGCCGCCTTCGATGTTGCAGGTGTGGTGCATGGAAGGCTTTCACGCCAACCATTACCCGCCTGGCTCAACCACCGAAAACCCTTACGAAGTGCTCAAACTGATCGAGTCCTACGGTTACCCGTCAGTGGTGGCGGTGAACTCGGAGTTGACCTTCAACCGCAACCTGCGTCCCGGCGAAAAGCTCTACTACACCACGCGCCTGGATTCAGTGGGCGACGAGAAAACCACGGGGTTAGGCACCGGGTTTTTCGTCACGTTGGTGATGCAGTATTTCGTGGAGCATAAAAGCGGCGACGAAGCTGTCGGGGAACTGTTGTTCCGCGTCTTCAAGTTCCGCCCGGCGCACCCGCCAGCCGCGCCCCAGGCCCCGGCCGATGTGAGCGCTGCGCCCGTGGTCAAACGCCCGAAACCGGGAATGAGCGACGACACGCGGTTTTTCTGGGAGGGCTGCGAAGCAGGCAAGCTGTTGATCCAGCGCTGTACCCAGTGCCAGACCCTGCGGCATCCGCCAGCGCCGGTGTGCATCGAATGCCATTCCTTTGACTGGGACAGCGTCGAAGCCAGTGGCCGTGGGCATCTGTACTCCTTCGTGATCATGCATTACCCCGAAGTCGCGCCGTTCGATCACCCCAACCCCATTGGTCTGATTGAGCTGCAGGAGGGCGTTCGGCTGGTAGCAGGGCTGACCGGGGTCACGCGTGATGCCTTGCGTATCGGGCAACCGGTGCAATTGGAGTTCCAGACCTTTGACGGTGAGTTGACCTTGCCGCTGTTCCGGCCTGTGGCCGAGTAAGGGGGGGCGTATGGATTTCGAATTCACAGAGGATCAACACGCGATCGCTGAAATGGCCGGCAGCGTGTTTGCCGACTATTGCACCGACGACCGCCTGCGCCAGTTTGATACGGGCGATCAGGCCTTCATGGAACCGCTGTGGGAGCTGTGCATAGAGACTGGTTTGCAAGCCTTGGCCATTCCTGAAGCTCAGGGCGGCAGCGGGTTGGGCATGACCGACCTGATGCAGGTGCTGCAAGCCCAGGGCAATGCCTTGGGGCAAGTGCCCTTGTGGCGCCATCAATTGGCGGCGGCCACCCTCGCCGGTTTCGGTGATGACACCTTACAAGCCTGGGCCACGGAGGCGGCGGCAGGGCGTGCGCTGCTGACGCTGGACCTTGGTGGTTTGCACAGTGCCCTTGGGGTGCAGGTGCATGCACATCCCCACGCGCAGGGCTGGCAGTTGAAAGGCCGCGTGTCGGCACTGGCCTTGGCCGAGCAGTCCCAGGCCGCGCTACTGCTGGTGATGGCGGAAGGACAACCGCGACTGGCCTGGGTCGAGCTGGCGGCCAAGGGCATCACGCATGTGCCCGGGCGCATGACCCACGGCGAGGCCATCGCGGACCTGCGCATTGACGGACTGATTATCGGGGCCGGGCAGCTGTTGCCCACCGCGGCCTTGCAATGGCTAGAACCCCGGGCCACGGCGGCGCTGGCGGCGTTGCAATTGGGTGTCAGTGCCGAGCAGTTGCGGCGCACGGTGGCGTACGTCTCCGAGCGCCGTCAGTTCGACCGCGCCATCGGCAGTTTTCAGGCGGTGCAAATGAGCATGGCCGACGCCCACATCGCACTCGAAGCCCTGCGCAGTTGCCTTTGGCAATTGTGTTACCGCCTCGACGCCGGCCTGCCGGCGCCATCCGAAGCACTGGCCACGGCCTGGCAAGCGTGCGAAGCCGGGCATGTGATCGGGCACAACGCGCAGCACGTACATGGCGGCATTGGCGTCGACCTGACCTACCCGATGCACCGTTTTCTCTACTGGAGCCGGGCACTTGGCAATGCGCTGGGCGGTTCGGCCGCCAGCCTTGAACACCTCGGCAATTGGCTGAGCCACCACGACAAGCTGGGATGGAAATATGACCTCGAAGAACACCAAGCGCTTTGACGACGTGCGTCCCGGCGAGACCCTGCCGGAACTGGCCATTCCTATTACCGTTGGCCTGATTACCGGGGGGGCGATTGCCACGCGCGATTACTTCCCAGGTCATCACGACATGCAGGCGGCGCAGGCACTGGGCTCGCCGCACATCTTCATGAACATCCTGACCACCAACGGGCTGGTGCAGCGTTATGTCGAAGAGTGGGCAGGCCCGCTAGCGCGCTTTGCTTCCTTGAAGATCAAGTTGGGGGCGCCGAATTACCCCGGCGACTGCATGACCTTCAACGGCGTTGTCAGCCATCAAGACGCAGCCACGCGCACGGTGGAAATCACCCTCAGCGGCAAAAATTCCATGGGCAACCACGTGACCGGCACGGTCGCGCTGGTTTTACCCTGACAGCGGGAGACAGTTCACATGTCGCAATCGTCACTCTCCGGGCGCGCCGCCATTGTCGGTCTGGGCGCCACCGAATTCTCGAAAAATTCCGGGCGCACCGAACTGCGTCTGGCGATGGAAGCCACCCTGGCGGCCCTTAAAGACGCAGGTATCAACCCTGCTGACGTGGAGGGGTTCAGCTCCTACTCGGTGGACAAGGTGCCCGAGTATGAAATCGCCCGCCTGCTGGGCTGTAAAGACGTCAAGTTCTTCTCCCAGGTGCCCCACGGCGGTGGCGCGGCCTGCGCGCCCATCATGCACGCCGCCATGGCGGTGGCCACAGGTGTGGCCAAAGTCGTGGTGGTGTACCGCGCCATGAACGAGCGTTCGTGGTACCGGTTTGGCAGCGGCAGCTATGGCTTTGCCTCCACGCCGATCTTTGAAAACGTCAATTACGGCTGGTACATGCCCCACGGTCTGCATACGCCGGCATCGTGGGTGGGCATGTTTGCCCAACGGTATATGCACACCTACGGCGCCACCTCGGAAGATTTCGGCCGCGTGGCCGTGGCCGTGCGCGACTTTGCCGCCACCAACCCGGCCGCCTTCTTTTACGGCAAGCCGATCACGCTGCAAGAGCATCAAGCGTCGCGCTGGATCTGCGAACCGTTGCACTTGCTCGATTGCTGCCAGGAATCCGATGGCGCCGTGGCCATGGTCATTACCTCGGCCGAGTACGCCAAGGACCTGCGCCAGAAGCCGGTGATGATCAAAGCGGGGTCCCAGGGCATCACCTCGGGGCAGCAGATCATGACCTCGTTTTACCGCGATGACATTACCGGGCTGCCGGAGATGGGCGTGGTCGCCAAAGAGCTGTATCGCCAATCAGGGCTGGGGCCGGACGCGCTGCAAACCGCCATTATCTACGACCACTTCACGCCGTTTGTACTGCCGCAACTGGAAGAGTTCGGTTTGTGCGAGCGGGGCGAAGCCAAGGAATTCATCCGGGCCGGGCACCATGCCCGAGGTGGCAAGCTGCCGATCAACACCCACGGCGGCCAGTTGGGCGAAGCCTATATCCACGGCATGAACGGTGTAGCCGAGGCAGTGCGTCAAGTGCGCGGCACCTCGGTCAACCAGGTCGATGATGTGCACAACGTGCTGGTTACCGCCGGCACCGGCGTGCCTACCAGCGGTTTGATTCTCGGCGCAGCCTAAGGAGCTTTTATGTTTGTTGACCTTACGCCCGAACAACATGCCCTGCGCCATACCGTGCGCGATTACTTTCAACACTTGATGACACCGGCTTTGCGCGCACAGTTGCGCGGCAAGGAAGGCGGCGAGCAGTACCGCGACACGATCCGCCAGATGGGGCGCGATGGCTGGCTGGCGGTGGGATGGCCCAAGGAACATGGCGGTCAGGGGTACGGGCCGACCGAGCAGTTCATCTTCTTTGAAGAAGCCAACATTGCGGGTGCGCCCCTGCCGTTTGTGACCATCAGCACTGTCGGTCCCGCCTTGATGGCGTACGGCACCGAGGCGCAGAAAGCCCAGTTTTTGCCGGGTATTGCAGCCGGGGAAATCATCTTTGCCATCGGCTATTCGGAACCGGAGGCAGGCAGTGACCTGGCGATGCTGAAAACCTCGGCGCGCCTGGAAGGCGATCACTTTGTGGTCAATGGCAACAAACTCTGGACCTCTGGCGCGGAATCGGCGGATTACATCTGGCTGGCCGCGCGAACCGACCCGGAGCGCCCTCGGCATAAAGGCGTGTCGATCCTGATTCTCGACACCCGGGCCGAGGGCTTTTCAACCACCGTCATCCCGACCACCAGCAACCCGACGGCCGCCACGTACTACGACAACGTCAAGGTGCCGCAGGGCATGCTGGTCGGTGAGTTGCACGGCGGCTGGAAGCTCATCACCGCGCAGCTCAATCACGAGCGGCTCGGGTTGGGTGCGTGGTCGGACAAGGTGGTGGGGCTGTTCCGGCGTGTCTGGGCGTGGGCGCGTCAGCCTGACGAAAATGGTGTGCGCGCCATGGATACCGCGTGGGTACGTGCCGGGCTGGCCGAGTGCTATGCGCGTCTGGAAGCCATGCGCCTGATCAATCTGCGCATTGCCGCCGACCTGGAGCGTGATCGCATGGACGTGGCGCTGGCGTCCACCACCAAGGTGTACGGCTCGGAATCCGGGATCGAGATTTTGCGCCTGCTGAGCAACATCGTCGGTGCCAGCGGTTTGGTGCGCAGCGGGTCAGACGCCGCTGTGCTGCACGGTGACCTGGAGTACGAAGTGCGGGCCTCGGTGACCCTGACGTTTGGCGGTGGCACCAATGAAATCCAGCGCGAGCTGATCGCCCAATTCGGCCTGGGCATGCCACGCACCCAGCGTTAACCCGTTTCCCATGATCAACAGGTGAGTCACATGAGTGCGATTGATCAGTTCAGAGAACAAACCCGCAGTTGGCTTGAAGCCAATTGCCCGCCCTCGCAACGCAAGGCGATTCCTGAAGGGGAACTGGTGTGGGGTGGCCGTGACGTGGCGTTTGCGAGTGAAGACGCCCGCGTCTGGTTTGAACGCATGCGCGATAAAGGCTGGTTTTGCCCCGATTGGCCCGTCGAATACGGTGGCGGGGGCTTGAGCCCTGAATACAACGCGGTGCTGGAAAGCGAACTGCGGCGCCTGAAATGCCGTCCGCCACAGATCAACCTCGGCATCTGGATGCTCGGCCCGGTGTTGCTGGAATTTGGCACCGAAGAACAGAAAAAAACGTTGTTGACCCCCATGACCCGCGGTGAAGTGCGCTGGTGTCAGGGGTTTTCGGAACCGAATGCGGGCTCCGACCTGGCCAGTCTCAAGACATCGGCCAAGGACGCGGGCGACCATTTTGTGGTGGATGGCAGCAAAATCTGGACCTCGTACGGCGACAAATCTGACTGGATGTACGCGTTGGTGCGTACCGATCCCGCAGCGAGCAAACACACGGGCATCAGCCTGATTGTGCTGGACATGAAAAGCCCCGGTGTCAGCGTCGCGCCAATTGATTTGATCAGCGGCAAATCCGCCTTCTGCCAAGTGTTTTTCGATGGCGTGAAGGTGCCCAAAAGCCAACTGATCGGCCCGCTCAATGGTGGCTGGAATCTGGCCAAACGCCTGTTACAGCACGAACGCAAGGCCATGTCCAAGTTCGGCGAGTTCAGTTTGCCGACGCATTTTCATTTGCTGTCGCTGGTGCAGGACTACCTGCCGAACCCGCAGGGACAGTCTGAACACGCGCTGGTGGCGCGGGCTGTCGCGTGCGCCATGGATGAGCAGGCTTACAACCTGACTGTCCAGCGCATGGGCGAAGAGGCCCGGGCCGGGCAAGACGTCAGCGGGCTGATGTCGATCATGAAACTGGTGCACACCGAACAGGAGCGCAACAAGTTTGAAGTGCTGCTGGAGGTCATGGGGTATCACGCGCTGGGTTGGGACAAGGACGCTTTCACCCCGCAGGAACAGGCCATCACCCGCGGCTGGTTGAACAGCTTCGCCCTGACGATCTCGGGCGGCGCTTCGGAAATCCAGCTCAATGTCATCGCCAAGCGGGTCCTCGGCCTGCCTGACGTGAAGTAAGGAACCCACCATGACTCTGCTTTATAGCGAAGAACAACGGCTACTGGCCGACAGCGCCCGCGAGTTTCTGGCAGCCCGCAGCCCGGTCACACGGCAACGTGCACTGCGCGATGAGCACCGTGCACCCGGTTTTGACACGCAGGTGTGGCAGGACGCCGTGGCGCTGGGCTGGAGTGCGATTCCGTTCCCGGAAAACCTCGGCGGGCTGGACTTTGGCTGCATGGGGTTGGGGCCGATTTTTGAATCCATCGGCCAAAACCTCAGCGCCACGCCGTTGCTGTCCAGCGTGGTACTCAGCGGCTCGCTGATGCACGTGCTAGGCAATGCGCAGCAGCAAGACGTGTGGTTGTCTTCGGTGATCAACGGCGAGCGCCGTCTGGCCCTGGCCCTGGAGGAGCGTCCACGTCACAGCCCGCAGTGCGTGAATTTGACCGCGCAAGCGGATGGCGACGGTTACGTCCTTGATGGCCACAAGTACTTTGTGGTCGACGGGGTCGGTGCCGATGCGTATCTGGTGGCGGCGCGTACCGCACACACATCGATTCCGGAGCAGGGCATCAGCCTGTTTCTGGTGCCTGCCAATGCACCGGGCCTTACGGTCAGCGCGTTGCCCCTGATTGACTCGCGCAACCATGCGCAAGTGCGCCTGGAACAGGTGCGACTTGGCGCCGATGCGTTGCTGGGCGATCCGGGCACAGCGTGGCCTGCGCTGAACACGGCGCTGGACCGGGGCCGGGTGTGCCTGGCGGCTGAACTGTTGGGCATGGCCGAAAAACTGTTTGAAATGACCCTCGATTACCTCAAGACCCGGGTCCAGTTTGATGTCGCGATCGGTTCGTTTCAGTCGCTGCAACATCGGGCGGCGCAGTTATATGTCGAACTGTCACTGGCACGCAGTGCCGTGATGGCCGGGCTTGCCGCGCTGGACGACCCGGCGTTGGCTGAGGGCGAGCGTCAGCGGGTGGCCAGCCTGGCCAAGTGGAAGGCCGGTTCAATGGCCGTGCGCGTGGCCAATGAAGCCGTGCAAATGCACGGCGGTATCGGCGTGACCGACGAGCTGGATGTCGGGTTGTTTCTTAAACGCATCCGCGTTGCCCAAGCGTGTCTGGGGGATGCCGATTTCCACTGCGAGCGCTACGCCTCGCTGGCGTTCGCGCCCGCCTGAGTCGGTATAGGCGCTTAACGTCTGGAGAATAACAAGATGAAGCTTGAGCAATGGCAGGGCGCCTGGCAGCAACTGATTGGCCCGGGCTCGCCCTATGAAGTTCAGACCACAGCGGGCAGCGGCCTGAAGTACTTCCGCCACACCGCCGCCAACGTGTGGGCAGCCATCGACAGCGGTCGGGTGCACGGGGACCGCGAATTTTTGGTGTGGGAACAGCAGCGGCTGACGTTCAGCCAATTTTTCGATCAGGTGGACCGTTTCGCCGGGCAACTGGTGCGGCGCTTTGGCGTGCGCCAGGGGGATCGTGTCGCCATTGCGATGCGCAATCAACCGGCGTGGCTGGTGGCGTTTGCCGCCGTCCAGCGCTGCGGTGCCGTGTGTGTGCCGCTCAATAGCTGGGGCCTGCGCGATGAGTTGTTTCATGGTTTGCAAGACAGCAATGTTCAGGTGCTGGTGTGCGATGCACCACGCTTGCAGCTGTTAGCCCGCGACCTGCGTGAGCAGGGGCTGGCGACCGTGGTGGTGGGCACGCCTGACGGCACGCCACTGGAAGAACATTGCCAGCGCCTTGACGACCTGCTCGCGGAGCCGCCCGTACGTGTTCCGGCAGCGACTGTCAGTGCCGATGACCCGGCGCTGATTCTGTACACGTCGGGCACCACCAGTCTGGCCAAGGGCGTACTGTCGACGCACCGTGCGGTATGTCAGGCGCTGGTGGCGCTGGAGTTTCAGGGCGCATTTTGCGCGGTGAGTTCGCCCGAGCGCATCAGTGTGGTGATCAACAGTGGCTATGCGCCGACGACGCTGATGGCGGTGCCGTTGTTTCATGTCAGCGGTTTGCACGCGCAGTTTCTGCTGGCCTTGCGCAGCGGTCGACGCCTGCTGCTGATGTACAAGTGGGACGTTGAAACGGCCCTAGACCTGATTCGCGACGAGCAATGCACCCAGTTCAACGGCGCGCCGGTGATGATGCAGCAGCTGTTGACGTCACCGCGTTTCGGCACCGCTGACACCCGGAGCCTGTTCGGCCTCGGGCTGGGCGGTGCCGCTCCCTCCAGCAGCCTGCTGGCACATTTGACCCAGCGTAAACCTGAAGCCGTCGGCGGCAGTGGTTATGGCTTGACGGAAAGCAATGGCATCGGCGCTGCGATTGGCGGCGATCAGTTCGTTTATAAACCGGCTGCTGCCGGCTGGCCACTGCCCATCGTGGATGTGCGCATCGGCGACAGCCCCGATCATCCGGTGCCTGCGGGTGTCAGCGGTGTGATCTGGCTGCGCTCGCCAACCTTGATGAGCGGCTACTGGAACCTGCCTGATGCCAGCGCGCAGACCTTGCAAAATGGCTGGCTGGACACCGGAGACATCGGAATGCTCGATGACGAAGGTTTCCTCTATATCACCGATCGCGCCAAAGACTTGATCAATCGCGGCGGCGAAAAAATCTCCGCCGCGGAAGTGGAGTCCTGCGCCTGTGAAATGCCTGGCGTAATCGAAGCGGCGGCTTTGGCCATGCCCGATGAGGCATTGGGCGAAGTGGTATTGCTGGTGGTCAGCGGCGAGGCGGGCCGGGCCCCGGACAGTGACGCACTCAAGGCCTTCATGGCGGCGCGGCTGGCCAGTTACAAAGTTCCGGCACGGATTCACGTGCAGCACACCCCGTTCGAACGCAACGCCTCGGGCAAAACCCTCAAGGGCGTGCTCAAGACGCTGCTACTCAGCGCCTGATTAGTCTTTGTGGACGATGTATACGGCTGCAGATGGCGAAGAATGGCACCACACCCCCAGCAAGCTTTATTCGCGTAGGAGGCAATACATGAAAATAACAAGAACAGGCGTCATGCTCGCAGCCACCCTGACCGTCAATGGACTGGCGATCAGTGCCGCAATGGCCCAGGTGTCCCCCGAAGAGGCGGCCAAATTGGGCAAGGAGCTGACCTGTGTCGGCGCCGAAAAGGCCGGTAACGCGGCGGGCACCATTCCGCCTTACACCGGTAAGTACCTGGGGGAGGTGCCGGGCTGGAAACACGTCAAATTCTCCGGCGACCACCCGGTCGACCCTTACGCTGACGAAAAGCCGATTTTGGTCATTACCGCGCAGAACATGGCGCAATACGCCGATCAACTGTCCGAGGGCCAGAAAGCGCTGCTCAAGCGCTACCCGGATACCTACAAGATGAACATCTACCCCGGCCACCGCGATTACCGTTACCCGGACTACGTGTGCCGCCGGGCCATGAGCAATGCGTTGAATGCCAAGCTGGTGGATGACGGCATGGGCATCGAAGGGCTGGGGCAAATTCCGTTCCCGATCCCGAAGAACGGCATGGAGCTGTTGTGGAACCACCAATTGCCGGCACGCGCCTGGACGGAAGATAAAACCAGCGACCTGGCGTCGGTATTGCCCAATGGCAGTATTGGTTGGGGCCGTGCCTACGGCAAAGGGCTGTCGCCTGCCAACTCACCGACCGTGGAGCCGCGCACCGAGGACAAGCTCCAGTCCTACACCAACAACACCACCCTCAAGCCCGCACGGGATAACGGGGTCATCAACATTGCCCACGAACCCTACAACTTCAAGACCGACCCGCGTCAGGCCTGGACCTACAGCCCTTCGACCCGCCGTGTGCGCCAGTTGCCGGGTTATGGTTATGACCAGCCGATGATTGGCACCAACGGCACCATGACCGTGGACGAAGACCGGTTGTACAACGGCTCGCCGGAGCGTTTTACCTGGAAGTTGATCGGCAAGCGTGAAATGTACATCCCGGCCAATGCCTACAAGGCAAATGCGGGCACGGCGAAATATGCTGACCTGTTGACTGTCAATCACCCGAACCCGGACTACATGCGCTATGAGTTGCGCCGTGTGTGGGTGCTCGAAGCCGACTTGAAGGAAGGCTACCGTCACGTCTATGGCAAGCGCGTGCTGTTCATTGACGAGGACACCTGGCATTCGGTGATGGCCGATAACTACGATTCCCGCGGGCAGTTGTGGAAGCACGCCATGATCAACTACTTCTACCACCCGGACATGAGCGCCTGGCAGGCAGGTTCGCAATTCTTCATGGACTTGAACTCGGGCCAGTACACCGGTTACGGGATGACGAACGAGTCCAAGAAAGGGGCGATTCTGAACGAAGGCAAATTCACCGCCGATCAGTACACCGCTGACGCAGCACGGGCCATGGGACGTTAATTAACCGCTGTAAAACGACACGCCGCCTGCCCCGGTGATGCCCTTGTAACAGGGCATCGCGGGGCAGGCGGCGCGTTTTTTTATCTGAAGTCTGCGTACGGAATCAGCGGCTCCACCGGTAATGGCAGGTTGCCTTGCCACGGATCGAAGGTATAGCGCAGGTACATCAACGCGCGGCTGGGCGCGTAATCGTCGCTGTGCTGGTAGAGCACACCTGCACCCAACACCAGGTTGTCGCTCAGCCTGCGTTCCACCAGCCCCTGCACTTTGTAGCCTATTCCATTGCTGGCACTGGACGCCGTCTTGCCCAACGGCTCGGCCAGTTCATAACCCGCCTGGTCCAGCGCCCCCAACAGTTTTGAGTTCAAGCCGTTGAGCGGGTAGAGGTCGTTGCCATCAGACTTGGAGTGGGACCAACTGACCGAGCTTTCCAGTGACACCGACCAGTTGGCGGTGCGAAAGGCGTAGTTGAGCGGCACACCGATCGAGTAGTACTGCTGCGGGCTGTAATACCCGCCCTGGCCCAAGGTGTATTCGCTCAAATCCTGATCGTAGCTCCAGTACATGAGGGTCAGGCCGGTGCGCATGCGCTCATCGGCACTGTCACGCAAACGGTAGTAGTAACCGGCCATGGCGGTGTTTTTATGGTTGTCGGCCACGTTTTTACCGCGCAGCCAGTGTTGCCCGAGGCTGGCCCAAACCCCGTCCACGCCGCCTTCGTCGTGGCTAAGCCCAAGTGTCACGCCGTTGGATGTCACGCCACCCCAGGTCACGCCAGTGTTGCGATCCGTCGCGCCGCTGTAGGACAGAATCGAGTTGCTCAGGGGCCGACGCGAACCGGTCAGCGTCCAGCCCACCGATCCGATTTTGTTGCTGTACGACACGCCACCCAGCCAGTTGGGCACTTTGAACGTGTCCGGGGTGCGGCCGACGTCGATTTCCCAGGTTTCATTCTTCCATCCGGTAGCCAGGGTCGTGCCGCGTGCCGATTGCGAGTGATTGTCACAGCCCGAGAACACCGGTTCTGACGTTCCTTTTGCAACCACACCGACGGAGCACGTGCCGTAGTTTTCGCGCACCAAGCCGTCATCGTCGGTCTTGAACTTGCCCGCATCCATGTCCAGTTGCTCGGCCCGCAGCCAGCCTGTGCCGTCCACCACCGGCAGGTCGAGTTGCAGGATAGTGGTTTGGGTGTCGGTATCGGATGTGCCTTTCGAGGCGTTGTCCGAGCGCCAGCCGTAGTCGGTATACAGGTGCACCGTCGGGTTCTGGCGCTGGTACAGCTCATCGACGTCACTGCGCAGGCTGCCTGGCAGCCATTCGTCATTGTCCTTGGCCCGGCTGGCCAAGGTCATGGCGCGGTTATCGCGCGGGTTCGCTTGCTCAGGGGTGATCAACCCGGCACCTGCCATGCCCTTGGCGTAATAGTCCAGGGCCTGTTGCGGCGCCTTGGCCGCGATCAGGCGCGCCGCGTCGCGGTATACCACGGGCTCTGCCTGCGGGCTTTTGAGCAGTTCGGTGAACAGGGCGCTGGCTTTTTCCGGTTCCCCGACTTCTGACCAGGCATTGGCCAGCCGCCGTTGTTCAGAGGCACTCAGTTCGGTGCCTGCGGCCGGTGTGAATTGGGTCAATTGCTGGCGCGCCGCAGGCAATTGGCCGGCACTGATCAGCGTTTCAATCTGCCCCAACCGGGCGCTCGTGTTGCCCGGCTCTTGTTGCAGCACCTGGTTGTAGAGTGCGCCGGCCTGGAGGGTGTCGCCGCGCTCGCTCGCCCAACGGGCCACGGTCAGCACGTCGTCGGTGCTGGGCTTTTGCATCAGCAGTGCAATGGCTTCAGGTTCCTGACCGGCTTCACGCAGGCGTTCTGCACGGGCCACCAGCAGGTTGCGTTGCAGACGGGCGCCCAATTCGCGCATCGCATCCGTCCAGCGGGTGCCGGGCAGCTGTTCCAGCACACTCAGCGCGCTGGCATCGCGGTCGGTACTCGACAGGTAGAGCGCATAGGCATACAACGCTTCGGGATTTTGCCCCTGACGGCGCATCAATTGTTTGAAACTGTCGTCTGCGGCGCCGGGCTGGTTGATCTCCCGTTGCGCATTGGCCAGCCGGTAGGTGAGCCAGGGCTCGTCCGGGGTCAGCGTGCGAATTTTGCTTAACAACGCCACCACCTGTGGCCAGTCTTTGCGGGCGCTAGCGGCATCGGCCTGCTGATTCAGTTCGTCCAGTTCAAAACCGCGACGCAGCCCGGCAAACTCTTGCTGGTTGGAGGCGGGCAAGCTGTTGAGGAATGCCTTGGCCTTATCCGCAGATTGCGCGCTGTACAACCTCACCAGGGCCCGAATGGCGCTGCCATTGCCGGGCTCCAGCTTGCGCGCCTGCAACAACAGGGCTTCGGCCTGGATGTCATTGAGCTCGCCACGTGCGGCCGCCGCCAACCCGATCAACGCGTCGGCATCGCGGGGTTTGGCCTTGCGCGCCTGTTCGAACGCGCGGCGTGCGGCAGCGTAGTCCTTGCGATCCAGTGCCTTGTCGCCCTGACTGAGCAGCATCAGGTAGTGGCTGGCATCCATCAGGTCTTGCCACTGACTCATGTAAGAGGTGTCTTGCTCCTTGCTGCGCGCCAGGATGAAGGTGGCATTGGCTTCTTCATAGCGGCTCTGGCGCAGCAACGCCAGGCCCAGCGCGCCATACAGGCTCGGATCGTCGGGGTAGCGTTTGATCGCCCGGCGCAACAGTCCTTCTGCCACCGCAGGCGAGCGCTGCTGCTCGATCATCTGCTTGCCTTGCGCACCGGCGACCCATGCCGGATCTGCCAGCAGGCGTTGCTGATTGAGCAGGATCTGATTGGCTTCAACCACAGCCTGTGACGCTGGATAGCGCTTCACAAACGCCTGCCAGGCCTGCACGGTCTTGTTCTCTACCGGCAAGCTCTTCAAGTATTCGTATTCACGATCGGCTGCCGCGTTGCTGGCTTGCGGGTCGCTGGAGAGTTGATCGAGCACCGCCAGTGCTTCGGCCGGGCGCTTTTCTCTGAACAGCAAATCGGCCAGTGTCTGTCGCAACCCCGCGTTACCGGGGTATTGGCTGTCGAGGGTGCGCAGTTGCTCAATCACTTTGGGACGCTGGCCGGGGATATTGCTGCGGATGCGCAGGTATTCGAGCGCTGTGGCGAAATCCGGTGGCGCATCGCCGAACAGGCGTTCAAAAACCGCACTGGACTCTTCAGGGCGTCCGGCGGCGGCCAGCAGACGCGCTTCTTGCAGTGCTTTCTGGTTCTGCGGGTCTTGCAGCTTCATCAGGCTTTGCGCCTGGCGCAGGGCTGCTGAGTCGGGTGCGACCTGTTGCAGGTGAGCCAGACGCTCACGGGCCAGGTCCGGTTTTTTCTCCAGCAGCGCCTGACGAATCGACGCCACCAATGCCTGCGGGTTATCCGGGGCAATCAGTTCCAGCCGCGCCAGGGAGTCACGCACCAGGTCTTCGCGGTACATGGCTTCGCCGATGCGCACTTGTTCCAGCAGCCATTGCTGCTGGTCCTGAACACTGGAGGGTTGCGCCATCACGGCGGTGGACAGGCCACTGAGCACAAAGGCCCATGTTTTTATTGTTCGCATGTGTCAATCCAGGCCGGTAATAACTGTCCATTCTTGTCGAAGCGGTAACGCTGTTCATCCCAGCCCTGACCAAACAAGGCCAGCGACTGGTTGTAGTACGCATCGGTGGCCAGCGGCTCTTGCTGCACACGCTGTTTTTGTACCGCGTAGGCAGGTGAGCCTGCGCTGGCCAGCAGGGGCAGCAACGCAGCGGAGAACCCTGTTGGCCCTTTCCCTTTGTAGGCGCCGGTCACGGCGTCCACTGTTTCGGGAGGATAGCCCAGGGTTTGGGTGAGGGAGACCATGGGCGCGAAATGCTGCTGCAAGGTGTGGCGGTTGGCGGCATCCTCCGCCAGCATGCCCACCCACAGATAGACCCGGATCGCGTCGTAGTCACCGGCGCTGCCGTTCTGCGTATCGGGCGCCCAACCACTGCCGGATTTCCACATCAGCCAGTCCGGGGCAAACCCCTTCGGTGATCCTTCCAGCAACATACGCTGCTGATTGTTCGCCACTTCAGCCCACACCGGCGACAACTGGGCAAAGCGCGCCATCAATTGTGGCGGCGTGTAGCTGGGGTTGAGGCGCCAGCCATCAGCCTTATCGAAGCCCACGTCACCGGGCAACATCATCAACCCCAGCTTGGGCAGTTTGCGCACACTTTGCGCTGCACTGCGCCAGAGCATGTTTTGCCCCAGCGTGCTGTACCTCGGCTCATCCCACAGGCGACCGGCTTCGAGCAGTGTGTAGGCGATCCACAAGTCCGAGTCAGTGGCGTTATTGGCGTCCAGCACTTGCCACTTGCCGTCCTTGGAACGCCCCCACAACCAGGCAGGCAGGTTGGCTTCCAGATTGCCACCTGCCAAATTGTTGCGGGTCCAGTCAAGGATGCGTTCAAAGCTGGCTTTGTCATTGGCCAACAGGGCAAAAAACAAACCGTAACTCTGGCCTTCGGAGGTGCTGATCAGTTGTTCGGTCGAGCGATCGATGATGCGCCCGTCAGGACTCATCATCGCCGCTTTGTAACTGTCCCAGGCGGGCCAGTCACAGGTGACCGCGACCGCTGAAGCGGGCAATCCGATGGACACGCTCAGGACGAGTGCCGCCAGTGTTTTCATGCCTTATTCATCCTTGTGCAGACGACGGTCCGCAGCCCAACGCAGGGCACGCCACAACAGGAACGCTGTCAGCAAAATGCTGATGACGGCCAGGGCTGCCAGCAACACCGGGTGCTCCGACAACTGGTACCACAGCAGCAGCCACCAAGGCAGGCTGCCCACGTAGTAGGTATCACCCACCAACTGGCTGTACACGCCGCTGTTACGGATCAATGACACGGAACCGGCCACGGCGTTGAGCTTGCCCGAATCGCCCAGGGTTTCACGTATCAGGCTGTAATCGGCGTCGTCGTTGCCCAGCAGCGCGACGACACTGCGTTGGTTGTGGTGCGGCGACTGCATGCCCATGATCGCGGCAATCGGCGCCTGGGCGCTGACTTCAACCCGATTGGCAGGCTGGTTGCTGTCGATATCCGCCGGTCCGCGACGGTTGCTCTCTTTGATACCGCTGTTGTTATAAGGCTGTACCAGCATGTCGCGCTGGCGTTGCAACACCACATTCAAGTCCGGGTTGTCGCGCAGGTCTGGCGCCAGTTGCCCCAGCAGCAGCAAGTCGGCGTCTTCTTTGGACGCGCTGTTCCAGTCGTCGCTCAGGCGCAAGCCAAAGGCCGGGTAGCCGGAGCGTGCAGAAATGCCCGCCACCGCCTCCAGCAACGTGCTGACCAGTGTCGGGGTGGTGTGCTGGGGTACGACGACAATGGATTCGGACATGTCCGCCATGCGGCTGAACGGGAAACCACTGCGGGCAAACGCTTTGAGGTCCGGCATGTTGATGTAGTGGTGGTAGCCCGACAGGTCAATGGTGGAGTCTTCGTCAATGATTGCCTGGGTGTTGGCCGGCAAGATGGTCTGGCAACGGTCGCGTTGGGCGCTGCCGACGGTGCTGGCGAAGTTGAAGTCAAAGCGCAGGCGGTTACGGTCACCGATTTTCAGCGACGGAACGATGAGTTTGTCCGTGGCGTTGGCCGAGTCGTTGGCCAGCACAGCCAGGCGTAATTCTTCCAGGCTGCTGGTGCCTTTGGCCTGCAACGGCAGGCTGGTGATGAACTGGTCGTTGAGGCTGATGTTCAGGCGCGAATCATCGTTGGCCGACGGCGCGGTGTAACGGTATTGGGTGCGCAGCGGGATGCCCTGGTTGCGCCATACGAACAGGTCCGGTGGCAGGTTGACGTCCAGCGTGATTGGGCGCGGTTGCAGGCCACTGACTTGCAGTTGTTGCGGGTAGGTAATCAACTCGGCGAAGCGAACCGGGCGGTCCGTGCGCATCCAGGCCGGGGCATCGTACGGTTTGCGCGGCTGCAGGGTTTCGACCTTGTCGATGGTAGCCCGTTGCCCGCGCAGCAGGTGCCCGCCCAATGCCAACGCCTTGGCCGCGGTGGCGAGGTCTTCTTCATTACGGCCCATGACCAGCAGGATTTTGCTGTAAGGCGCCTCGGGGTGATCGATCAACTGCACCACCGGCGCTTGCACGGCCGGGAATTTCTCCAGATCGCTCATGAACGCGGGGCGGTGCTCATTGGTGGCGAACACGATGGAAGGCTGAGTGGCTTCCTTGCTTTGCACGCTGGGCAGCGTGTCAAAGAGGACCGGGAATTCGGCACCGCGCCAGTTGGACTGGCTGCCGAAATAAGACGCCAGGATGGCCGCCGCCTTTTGTTCGCCCAACGTCGGGTTCGCCGCGAACACAAAGGGCAGCACCAGCTTGTTGGAGTTGCGTGGGTCGAAAAACGGTAACGGGAAGAAGGCGAGGTCGTTTTTCAGGCTCAGCGCCTGTTCCTGCAAGGTGATGCTGCTGGCCCGGCTGATGTTGATCCACAGGGTGCTGTTGGCCGGGTCTTCACAGATGTCGGTGTAGTGGCCCACGAACTCAAGGCGCAGCCGGTTGAAGTCGGCGATCAGGCGCGGGTCGAGTGCCACCTGTTGAGTGGTTTGACGGCCCAACTGGTCTTTTTCAATCGGAACGACAGCCGCCAGCACATCGTTCAGATAAATGCGCAGATGGGAAATGGTCGGAATCAGCGACGGCGAAGGCGTGTATTGCAATTGCAGGCGGGCATCCGTGGCAATCCGGTCGCGGCGCAGGCTGAACTCGACCTGCTCGGCGTTGTTAATCCCCAGCAGCAAGGTATCGCTCAAACGCCCCAGTTGCTCAAACGTGCGCGTGACCGTCCAGCTTGGCAAGGCCTGTGCGGTAGGCTCGGGCGTTTGCGCCAGGGTCGCCGGGGCCGCGGCAGGTGCCACCGGCAGGGCCAGGGTGGCGGCCACCAGCTGTGAAGTGAATGTCATCAGCGCGAGGCTGGCCAACAGGTTCTTTTTAGAGAAACGACTCATGATGTGCTCACTGGCCGGGAGTTAAGAGGGGTGGATGCTTTGGGCATGCGCGGCAAAAAGCTGCCCAGCCACTGAAGAATTCGCATGAACGGTCGTGCAATGTGTCGCACCCAGGCAGGCAGGTATTCGTAAAGGCGGTAATAGCCTTTGACGCCGAGCGCCAGAATTTCTCTGAGGCTCTGGATGGGTTTGTCGGCTTCAAATTCGCTGTTGTGGTCGAGCCAGGCATCCGCCCGGCCAAAGGTGCATTGAACGAACTCGACCCGCTGCTGTGGCGTCAGTTGCGACAGGCTCAACCCCATGAACAGCCCGCCGGAACGGGTCAGGGTGCCGGGGAACAGAAATTCCCGATTGCCACGCTGCACGATCAGCGACACTGGCGTGCCCACCGGCAGTTGCAGCGGCTCATTGAGTTGCAGCCCGGCGCCGCCATCGGAGTAGTCCACCAGTTCGCAGGGGTAGCTGTGCCCGTCGCTGAGTTTGATAGCGCCCGGCAGTCGGGTTTGCACCCGGTGGGTCTGGCGGACCTGACGCACTTCCGCGGCAACAGCCACGGCAGCCCCGATAATCAACAGGTTGTAAATCACCCACAGCACACTGACAAAAATAGTGATGATTTCGTCTTTGGGCCCGGTAAAGATCCGCCATACCGCAAACCCCAGGCCCAGCATGTTGAGGGCTGACAGCACCAGGTAAGGCCGTGCGGTTCGCCAGTCGAACTGGTTTTCCTCCATGATGCCGCCCTTGGCCGTGACGTTGAACTTGCCCCGAGACGGACTGAACAGGGCGACGGTGGTCGGCCGTGCGATGTACCAGGCCAGCACTGTTTCGTAGACCTCGCCCCAGAAGGTCTGGCGGTAGGCCCCCTGCATTCTGGAGTTGGTCAGGCTGGCGTGAATCATGTGCGGCAACACGTACAGCAGGATCATCACGGCCGGGGCATAAATGATGTAGGCGTGCAGCAACAGAAACGCCAGCGGCGCGGTGAGGAACACCAGCCGAGGAAGGCCCACCAGAAAGTGCATCATGGCGTTGGCATAGCAGATGCGCTGGAACAGGCTAAGGCCCTTGCCCAGCAAAGGGTTGTCGGTGCGGAAGATCTGCACCATGCCTCGGGCCCAGCGAATACGCTGGCCGATATGCGCCGACAGGCTTTCAGTGGCCAGCCCGGCGGCTTGCGGGATGCGCAAGTACGCCGAGTTCCAGCCCTTGCGGTGCAGACGCAACGCCGTGTGGGCGTCTTCGGTGACGGTTTCGACGGCAAAACCGCCGATTTCCTCCAGTGCCGAGCGCCTCAGAATGGCGCAAGAGCCGCAGAAAAACGCCGCGTTCCACATGTCGTTGCCATCCTGAACCAGCCCGTAAAAGAGCTCCCCTTCGTTGGGACGGTTACGGAAGGTGCCGAGGTTGCGCTCAAACGGATCAGGCGAGAGGAAGTGGTGCGGGGTTTGCACCAGTGCCAGTTTGGGGTCGGCCATAAACCAGCCGACCGTCAATTGCATAAAGGAGCGCGCGGGCATGTGGTCGCAGTCAAAAATCGCCACCAGCTCGCCGTCGGTAAGCGTCAGCGCGTGGTTGAGGTTACCGGCTTTGGCATGGCGATTATCGGCACGGGCGATGTAGTTGATGCCCACTTCTTCAGCAAAGGCTTTGAAGCTTGGACGATTGCCGTCGTCGAGCAAGTGAATGCGCAGTTTGTCTTTGGGCCAGTCGATACCCATGGCCGCATAAACCGTGCCCCGGGTGATCGCCAGTTCTTCGTTGTACGTCGGGATCATCAGATCGATCACCGGCCATTCACGCGTGTCTGCAGGCAGGGGCGCAGGCTTGCGGTTGAGTGGCCAGGAGGTTTGCACATAACCCAGAATCAAAATCAGCCACGAGTAAGTTTCGGCGGCCAGCAAGATCAGACCGCAGGTCAAGTCCAACCCGTCGTTCCAGTTCAGTGTGGAGGTGTAGCGCCACCACAGGTAGCGGCAGGAAACGATGATCGACAGCACGATCAGCAGCAGTGTCGGGAAACGTCCCGGCATCCTGCGCACCAGCATGGCGATGGCCCATAACAGGATCACGAACACCAATTGGGCCAGGTAATCGAACGGTTCGGTGACGCAGATCAGAATCAGCACCGAGGCCACGATCCCGATCCCGATCGCGATGTACAGCACCTTGCGCGTTTTCCAGCGCATGGCGCTCCATTTGCGCGAGCCTTCATCCAACTGCGGGCTGATGGTCGAGGGCAGGCGCGCAAATGCATCGGACAGCGCATTCCACGGGCGCTGCACGACTTTGAGGAGGTCGAAAAGGCGCGCTCGGAAGCGACGTCGCGCCCGTTGGCGGCGCTGATGGTTTTCGTCAATCGGGCGTACAAACAGCAACCACACGGTTTGAATCGCATACCGCAGCGGGTCGCCAATGGACGGGCGCTTGTTGGCCAGATGCGGGTACAAGCGTTTGTGTTGTGCCTGCAGTGCCTGCCAGTTGGGCGATTCCAGGCGCAAGAAGATCCAGCCCAGTGCTTGCAACAGCGCAAGGATAAAAGCGGTCACGCGCGTGCAGTTCTGATCGCGGCGCAGGCGGGTGTAAGGAAACCACTGACCGATCATTCCAGCCTCCGGCCACGCACCAGGCACCAACTGGCGAAGCTGATGATGTCTTGCGTGATCAAGCTGGCGGGCGCATAGCGGCCTACTGGCTGACGACAGGCCAGCGCCTCACCCATGGCTTCATCGCTGTGCAGGTTGATGGGGATCAATGAAGCGGTGTAGCGGTTTTGCCAAATCAGGGTCAGGTCGCGTTGCAATTGACTGCCGGGATCAAAACGGTTGACCAGCAGCCAGTTGCTGTCCTTGGGACGGGTTTGCAACAGCACATGGCAAGCGGCATCGGCGTTAATCACGCTGAAGGCGAAGTCGCACGGTGGATTGCTCGCATGGCCCGGCAAACGTTGCGGCAAGTCGAACAGCACCCAGTCAAATGCGTCACCCAACGCGGCCTGACGCTGGCGCCACAATTGAGGGTGTTGCAACAGCCAGGCATCCAGCTGAACGTGTTCTGTTTCTGTGACGTGCCCGTAAGGCAGCACGTACAACCGGTCGCTGACACACCAGGCTGATTCATTCCAGGGCTGCTGATCCAGCGTGGCCCGCGCCCAACCGCCGTGGGGTGCAAGGTCCAGATTGAAGTGCAGGCCCAAGGTGTTCTCCGGGCACATGTCCACCACCAGCACTCTCTGCTCCATGGCATACAGCGCATACGCCAGGGCTGCCAGGCTGGCGCTGGTGCCCACGCCGCCACGAATACCGCGAAAGCTGGCGGCGATCATGGCTTTTTCTCCAAGCGTGTTTGCAGACCGAGCGATTCAGCGCCGGGCGTCGCCTTGTACTGTGCTTCCAGATGGGCCAGCAAGGGCCAGCGCTCCAACGACTGCATAAGCTCCATTTGTGCAGAGACGTCGACATAGCGCAGATCAGGCAAGTCCATCATCGACTTGAGCCGGGCGATGTCATCGGCACGCTCGTTGCGCGTGAGGATATCGGCACTTATTTGAAACGCTGTGGGTAGGGCAGCCATCCGCCGTTCTCCTTGATACGCACATAGGGCTTGCCGTTGTAATCCAGTACAACCGTCCCCGAGTTTTCAGACACTTTTGCTGTTTGCGGCAGATCGGCCAGCACCTTGGACCAGTCGATGCGCTGGCCTTCGCTCAGGGCCGGGTCGGCGTACAAGCGCGCAATGATCTCGGCAATTGCCAGGTAACTGCTGGGCTGGGTGACGTGCACGGGAGACGTCTGCTTATCGTCGCCCATGTTGATCAGCTTGATGCCCACCGGCACATGGGTGATCGAGTCGCTGGGAATTTCGCGCATGCCGGAAATCTGCATGCGGTCGCCGTGCAGGGCGGCACCGTGCTCGGGCACGATCATGACCACTACGCGGCGTCCGCTTTTTTTCAACTCATTGATAAAAGCGTCCAGATCATCGAGCAGCACTTGCGCCCGGCTGCTGTAATCAGCGCGTTGAGTGCCGCCATCAGCCGTGACCATACGGTTACCGTCGTGCAAGGTGGTGGTGTTGTAAAACAGCGCGGCGTGGGGGGTGTTCTGCTCCAGACGGTGTTTCCACCACTTGCTCAGTACATCGCGGTCGCGCCAGATCGGTGAGCCATCAAAGCTCACGTAAGCACGCGGCACACCGGGCGAGGTGCCCAGCGCAGGGGCGGGTAAATGACCCTGATCGCGGACTTCCTGCAAGAAACCGTCAAATTCCCCGGTGTGGTTAAGCATCAGCTCGTTGCTGAAGCCCAGCTTGCGCAGGTCTTCGAAGAGCAGGCACTGATCGGGCGTGGCTTTATACAGCTGGGCATGGGAGACCTGACCGCAACTGGCGCGCAGCAAACGGATCGCCGCCGGGCCGCTGTAAGCGGTGGCCGAGTTGAAATTGTCAAAAATCACGTCCATCTGATTAAGCAGCGGGTTGTCACGCATACCCACTTCATCCAGGTCGTCCCAAGCCAGCGAGCAAATGTTCAGCACCAGCAGGTCAAACGGCGGTGGCTCGACGGCGGGCGTCTTGAAATCGACTTTGCGCTGGGCTTCGGTCTGGTAGAACTTCTCCAGGTAGGCATTAAGCGTCGCATCGTCTGGCTCGCTGGTGACCACGGCAGGCGCTACAACGCCGGGCGTTACGCTGGCCACCGGTGCTTCTGTGGTTTGCAGGGTTTGGGGCAACAAGGCTTGTACGTTGCCCACACTCATCCAGCACAAACCGAGCAAGGTGAAGGTGGTCAAGCGCAGCCATTGGTTGAGGAAGGCATAGCCGATGATCAACAGCAACAGCAGGGCACAGACTTGCCAGTCGATGAAACGCCCGAGCAGCTCGACGATGTAATCCACCGAGAAGTCGAGCACGCCGGGTTGCGCCAGCAAGCGACTGAAGGGTGGAAACCAGGTGTCCTGATACAGCAGCGCCACCGCCACCGGGATTGCAATGAGCGTACGCACCCGGCGCAGGAGCGGATGGGCGAGTGGAATCAGCAACACCAGGGCAAATATCAGGTTAGGCATCACCTGAAGATTCAGGTGGCCCGTCCAGGCCAACAAAAACTTGGCCAGGAAGTACAGGTTCCAAAGCCCCAGCCCTTTCCACTTTCCGGAGATTCTGGCGGGGGCGGGGGATGACTTAAACAGACTCATCGGGCGTTCTCGAAGACGAACTGGCAGGTGCACGGCGTCGTACGCCGCGAGATTTCAGGTAGCGGGGACGCAGGTACTGCTCAAAATAGATTTTCAGACGCAGGCGAAAACGGCGTGACAGCAGTGTCAGGACTACCGTGACGACACTGGTCAGCACAATGACTTCGAGCAACTCAAGAAAGGTCATGACGCAGGCTCACTCAGGGGCAACGCGACGCTTTGCGCAAGTAACGGAGGGTGGATTTGAGCAACCTGCGGCGCCATCACGGCATGTTCAGTGGGGATCGACAGCCCTTCAGGTGTAACGGTGGCGTTCAAGAAGGCTTCTTCGGGCAAGTCGGTCATCCCCGAGAGCACGTGCCGCTGATTGAACAAGTCGCGCCAGGGCAGTCGGCAAATGTTGCCCAGCGCCGGGTCCAGACCATCAGCGCGGCAGGCGAACAGGAACAGGTAAAGCTCGCCATTGAGCAGGCAAGCCATGTCACCGAAGCGGCGCAGACACATTTGATTCAAAAACAGCTCTGGCGCCAAACCGGGCACCGGCTGGAATTTGAGCAGTTGATGGGTGACTTCGCCGGAACTGTCGGTGTAGATCTGCTCCACGGTTTCGTAAAATTCCCGGGGGCTGACCAGTCCCCGGACCTGCGGCGGCCGCTGGCGCTCGAGCAGGGTTTCAAAGTCACTGTTCTGGCTGTATTGCCAGCGTTGGCCCTGAACACTCTCGATCATGCTCAAAAAGCGCGACAGCACAGTGCCTTCCGGGACAATCAAATTGGCGCCGCAGGCCAGCAGCAGGCGCTCGTCGCGATAGCGCACGGCCGGTTCCATCTCGCGAACCACGATTTTCAGTTCCGGGCCGCACTTTTCCCGCAAGTCGTGCAGTTGCTGCGCCAGCTCCAGCAGTTGGTGGCTGTTATCGATGGCCACAATCACGGTTGCAGCACGGGCGGACAGGGCTTGCTCAAGCAATGTCTGGCGGTTCTCGAACAAGTACCAGTGTTTCGATAACGACGGCGAGCCCTCAAGCACCGCGCGTTCTGCGAGGTAGACGTGCTGATCGTCCGCCACCCGGGGCTGGGTATCGACGGTTGTCTGTGGAATCAGGGTGAAACATTGGTCAGCCACCGACAGTTTGAATTCTTGGCCGGCGCTGACCCCCAGCTGGTTGTGCCAAAAATGCAGTTGATAGCGGATTTCGCCATTGTGCCGATACAGGCGACAGAGCCCCGATAACGTTTCGTTGAACTGCAACAGTTCGCTGTGCAACGGTTGGGCGTCGCCATGGGCGATGACCAATAAGGTGGCCTGACGCTCGACCAGCTAGGCACGCAGACGTTTGAGCCATTGGCCCAGACGATGCGCTGCGACCTTGTTGCCCCAACTGCTGGCGGGCGCCACCAGTACAATCTGGCAGGCAGGGCTGATGCCTGCGCGATTCAACTCACGGGTCAAGGTGGCCAGGGCCTGAGCGATGTCGTTTGGCGCAATCTCAAACAGCTTGAGCTTGGTCGGGCCGCGGTCGGGCGCCAGATCGCTGATGATGCTTTGCGGGGTGTTGGCGCTGGAAATCAACGATGAAGGGCTCTGGACTGGCAGCGCCTCAATAAACTGGCGGGCCAGAATTTTTGCGTCAGGTGCTTGATCGACAGTCACCCAGTACAACCCGCCCGTACGCAGCGCGATTTGTTGATCCAGCAACCCTCGAATGGCCAAGGTAATTAGAGCCAAGCGATACGCCCCCCATGTAAGCGTACAAATAAAAATGCGCACTGTTTTCAGGTACTGCCATGCCTCTACGTTCGGTGAAAACGCATCGGGCGGACACTCTTTGGTGTCAAACAAATGGCGTATCCGTTTAACAATCAGCGTAGACGATTATTCGTACACATCCCTGTAAATAAATCGTGCACGGAATTAGAAATAATCTTTCAGGCACGGCGGAAAGGAATGCATCCTATCACCGGAAAATGGGCATTGCTCATGATTTAGAACAACTTTCGTCAATAAATTGCTGTCAGAGAAACATCAGTCATTTAATTGACGATTAGGGGTGGTCTGGACTGTCAGCCCGGTTGGAATTGAGCGGGTAAAAAACCATGAGGCACAGGGTGTGAACTTGCGTCGTGCGCAGGAGCCCAATAGAGGCTTTCCCGCGTCAGGCGGTGTGCTGGGCCGGTTTGCCTTGGTTCAAGCGCAATGCCCCTAAGCAGAATGTCATCACGCGGCTTTCTGTGTGAGGCACAGCGTGCTATTGCTTAGAGGACATGAGAGCTGACGGGCAGGCTGATACAGTGAGCCTGCTTTCCTACTGCAACTTACATGAGGTACTGAGCTATGCCGGTTAAACATGATTTGTATCAAGACCTGGGACATACCAAAGAACACGTGCAAAAGTTGCAGGCGCAAGACCCTCATCTTGCAGCGTTGATCAAAAAGTATGAGGAAGCCGATGTGCATGTGCTTGAGGCCGAAAAGAATGAGGCCATTGGCACTTCCGACGACACATTGATCCTGCTCAAAGATAAACGGCTTAAAGTGAAAGATAAAATCGTCGATGAACTAAAGCGGTTGAACCCCGCTCAGCACGCCCAATGAATTGACAGGAATCTGACATGTCCAATGCCATCAAAGTGGTTGCCATTCTGCTGGCCAAGCCAGGCAAGGGTGAAGCCCTGAAAAATGCGCTGCTGGCCTGCGTACCGGATTCACGCAACGAGCCAGGCTGCCTGTTCTATCACCTGCATGTCGACCGGGCAGATCCGCAACGGTTTGTGTTTATGGAGGGCTGGACGGATCAGGCCGCGATTGATTTTCACCAAAAAACTGATCATTACCAGAAAATGGCCGCCGCCGCGGCCGATTTGGTCGAGCACCGAGAGGTGCTTTACTTGGATGAAGTGAGCCTCGGATGAAGTGAGCCTCTGAACCACTGACGGCGGCCTTGAACAGGCCGCCGTTTTTTTGGGTCAGAAACTGGCAGCGTCTAGCTCAAACAGAGGTTCGCTTCCCGCGCGTATCGATTGCTCCAGGCTTAAGATGCGCGGCAGCAAGCGGGTGAAGTAAAACCGTGCGGTTGCCTGTTTGGCACGGTAGAACGGTGGATCGGCGTCCATGGACGTTTGGGCCACGTCGGCCATGCGCGCCCACAGCCAGGCGTAGGCCACATAACCGAACAGGTGCAGATACTCCACCGACGCCGCCCCGATTTCGTTGGGGTTACTCGCGGCCCGAGTCAGAAGCCAATCGGTCACGTCTTCAAGGCGCAGCACCGCGTCGGTCAGTTCGGGGCCATAAGGCTTGCCGGGCAGGCTGGCGAACTGTCGAATCTGGCCAGTGAACAACCGCAAGGCTGCACCGCCGTTGGCGACCACTTTGCGCCCGAGCAAATCCAGCGCCTGAATGCCGTTGGTGCCTTCATAAATTTGTGCAATTCGCACATCACGCACTAGCTGTTCCTGTCCCCATTCACGGATATAGCCGTGACCGCCGAACACTTGCTGGCCGAGTACGCAGCTGTCGAGCCCGGTGTCCGTGAAAAACGCTTTGGCGACGGGGGTGAGTAACGCCACCAATGCGCTGGCTTGCTCCTGTTCCTGTGGGTCATCCGAAAACTTGGACAGGTCCAGTTGCTGACCTACATAGCTGGCAAAAGCCCGGCCGCCCTCGGTCATGGCCTTCATGCTCAGCAGCATGCGCCGTACGTCCGGGTGGACGATAATCGGGTCGGCCACTTTGTCAGGCGCCGTTTTGCCAGTGGGAGCGCGACTTTGCAGGCGCTCACGGGCGTAAGTGCGGGCATTCTGATAAGACGTTTCGGCACAGCCGATGCCTTGAATACCTATCGACAGGCGCTCGTAATTCATCATGGTGAACATCGCGGCCAGGCCTTTGTTGGCCTCACCGATCAACCAGCCCGTTGCGCCATCGAAGTTCATCACGCAGGTGGAAGAGGCTTTGATGCCCATCTTGTGTTCGATCGAGCCGCAAGTGACGGCGTTAGCATCCCCGAGGCTGCCATCGTCATTGACCCGTATTTTGGGCACCAGGAATAACGAGATGCCCTTGGGGCCCGGGGGCGCGTCCGGCAGCTTGGCCAGCACCAGGTGCACGATGTTTTCGGTCAGGTCCTGATCGCCGCCGGTGATGAAGATCTTGCTGCCGCTGATGAGGAAGCTGCCGTCGGGTTGTGGCTCGGCGCGGGTACGGATGATGCCCAAGTCAGTACCGGCATGGGCCTCGGTCAGGCACATGGAGCCCGCCCAGCGGCCTTCGTACATCGGCGGCAGGTAGATGTTTTTCAGGGATTGAGTGGCATGGGCGTCAATGGCCAGGCACGCGCCGGCGCTGAGCGCCGAGTACAGCGCAAAGCTGGAGTTGGCGGCGTAGAGCATTTCTTCAAATTGTACGGCGAGCATTTTTGGCATGCCCAGGCCGCCATATTCCGGGTTGCCGGACAACCCCACCCAGCCACCTTCTATGTACATGCTGTAGGCGGCTTTGAATCCGCTCGGTGTGGTGACGTTGCCAGCGTGCCATTGGGCGCCTTCTTCATCGCCGCTGCGATTGAGCGGCGCGATCAATTGGCCGGTGACTTTGGCGGCTTCTTCAAGAATCGCGTCCGCCGTGTCGGCATCGACGTGGTCAGCCAGCGCAGGCAAACGTGCCCATAGGGCAGGGGCGTCAAACACTTCGTGCAGTACAAAGCGCATGTCGCGCAGTGGAGCATTGAATTCAGGCATCACGAAACCTCGTTGCAGCTCATGGAATGGAAGCGATCTGCGCCTGACTAAAGGGCTTTGGCCATGTCACGCAGCACGTACTTCTGGACTTTACCCGTGGACGTCTTCGGCAACAGGGTGAAGATGACGGTACGCGGCACCTTGAACCCCGCCAGGTGTTCACGGCAAAAGCCCATAATGTCCGCTTCGCGCACATGGCCATGATCGGCCTTGAGGGTGATAAATGCACACGGGGTTTCCCCCCATTTCTCATCCGGGCGCGCCACCACGGCAGCTTCCATCACGCCGGGGTGGCGATACAACACGCCCTCGACTTCGATGGTGGAGATGTTTTCACCCCCGGAAATAATGATGTCCTTCAAGCGGTCCCGGATTTCAACATAGCCGTCCGGGTGGCACACCGCCAGGTCGCCGGTATGGAACCAGCCACCCTCAAAGGCTTCGGCTGTGGCGCTGGGGTTTTTCAGGTAGCCCTTCATGACGGTGTTGCCGCGCATGAAAATCTCGCCCATCGTTTCGCCATCGCGCGGTGTTGGCTCGAGGGTTTTCGGGTCGGCCACCATCAGCCCTTCGAGGGTCGGGTAACGCACCCCTTGGCGCGACTTGATTTGGGCGCGTTCTGCCAGGGGCTGCTCATCCCACGTGTCATGCCAGGCGCAGATGGTCACCGGCCCATAGACTTCAGTCAGGCCGTACACGTGGGTGACTTTAATGCCCATTTCTTCGACGGCGCCGATCACTTTGGCAGGCGGCGCCGCACCGGCCACCAACGCGTGCACGGGGTGATCGATAGCCGCCTTGGCCGATTCCGGCATGTTCACCAATGCATTGAGCACAATAGGGGCGCCGCTGAGGTGGGTAACTTGGTGCTCGCGAATCAGGGTGAGGATTTTTTGCGGGTCCACCCGGCGCAGGAACACATGCACGCCCGCCAAAGCCGTAATGACCCACGGGTAGCACCAACCGTTGCAATGGAACATCGGCAAGGTCCACAAATACACGGGGTGGTTGCCCATAGCCCAGATCATCTGGTTGCCCAGCGAGCTCAAATACGCGCCGCGATGGTGATACACCACGCCCTTGGGATTGCCAGTGGTGCCGGAAGTGTAATTGAGGGCGATGGCGTCCCATTCGTTGTCGGGCCATTGCCAGGCGTAATCCGGGTCGCCCTCAGCCAGCAGCGCTTCGTAATCCAGCGCGCTGACCGGCTGGCCCTCGCCGTATTCCGGGTCATCGACATCAATGACCAGCGGCGGGTGATCGAGCATGGCCACGGCGGCATGCACCACGTCATGGAATTCCCGGTCGGCGATCAGTACCTTGGCTTCGCCATGGGCCAGCATGAAGGCGATGGCTTCCGCGTCAAGGCGTACATTCAGTGCATTGAGCACGGCGCCGATCATGGGCACGGCAAAGTGGGCTTCCAGCATCGCCGGAATATTGGGCAGCATCACGGCCACGGTATCGTTCTTGCCAATACCGCGCCCGGCCAATGCACAGGCCAGACGTCGGCAACGGCTGTACGTCTGCGACCAGGTACGACGAATCGAACCATGGATCACGGCAGGGTAGTGGGGGTAGACGCTGGCAGTGCGTTCGATGAAGCCGAGCGGGGAGAGGGCAGTATGATTGACAGCGGCAGGCCCGAGGCCTTGCTCAAAAATCGACATATGGGTCATTCCGGTGGCTGATTGTTAGCTCTATGGCTGCCCGCTCTGCCAGTGGCGAGTGGGTCAGTTTGATGTCCGGCACGATTTATAGCCCACTCCGGGTTTGATATGGAAGTAATACCTAAGCAATATAGTAGTTATTCTATATAGATGGTGTTCAGGGAATCCTATGCCTGTGTCGCTCATGCTGCATGATCCGCAACCTTCTGTGATCCTCGACGCAGAGGGCTCGCCGCTCACCGTCAACCCGGCGCTGGACGCCTTGCTGGCGGGTGCGCCACGGGAGCAGGTGCGCGCCTGGCTGCCCAATAATCTGCCCGAGCTGGTGCGCGCGTGCCTGCAACAGCAGCGGGCGATTGAACACGTGGAAGCCCAATGCCAGGAACACGTATGGCTGTGGACGCTGATTCCGGACATGGCCAGCCACTGTGTGCTGGCGCGTGGTCGGGAGGCCAGTCAGGAATGGATGGCCGAACGGGAGGCCGCCAAAGCAAGGCGCTTGTACCGGTTGATCACTGAAAACACCACCGACCTGATTTCGCGTCATACCCCCGACGGGCGCTTTCTGGATGCCTCGCCAGCCTCGTGGACGCTGCTTGGTTATTGGCCCGAAGTCCTGCGCGGGACCCGGGCGCAACGCCTGTTTCACCCTGACGATTTGTCGGACGTGATTCATCAGGCACGGGATGCTTTGCACGCAGACGGTTACTACACCATGACCTACCGCATTCGCCATCAGGGCGGGCATTACCTGTGGTTTGAAACCGCGAGCCGGGCCATTCGTGAAACCTATACCGGTGCGGTGGTGGAAGTCGTCAGCGTGTCCCGTGATATCACCGCCAGGGTTCAGGCCGAAGAGAACAAGCGACGCCTGGCCGAGGTGGTTGAGGCCAATCCGGACCCTGTGCTGTTCATCGACCCGCAGGGCGGGGTGTCCTACCTCAACCCGGCGGCACGCCGAATTTTGGGGCTGGCGCCCTCGGCCGGGATGCCTGCGCTGAGTGCATTCTTGAGTCGGCAAGATGTGTTGCAGCTCGATGCTATGGGTTGGAGCCGCGCTGAGCAGGAGGGCCTGTGGAGCACTGAAACGCGTTTGCTGCCTTTGAATGACGCCCCTTCCGTGCCGGTATCGCTGCTGTTACTGGCGCACCGCTCAACTGCCGGGGAGCGCTTCTTTTCACTGGTGGCCCGTGACATGCGCGAGCGTGAGTTGCGCGAAGCCCAGCAGCGTCAGCACCAAGAAGAAATGGCGCATACGGCACGCTTGGTGACACTTGGCGAGTTGGCGTCCGGCATCGCCCACGAGATCAATCAGCCGTTGGCCGCCGTGGTCAATTATGCGAGTGCCAGTCAGCGTTATTTGCACGCGTTGAACAGTAATCCGCAAGCCGCTGAACGGGTTGCGCAAGGGCTGGAGCGCATCACCCTGCATGCCAACCATGCTTGCGAAGTGATTAAGCGCTTGCGCAGTTTTTTGCGTAAAGGTCGACGTAACGTGCAGGCACTGGATGTCAGTGAGGTGATGCGCCGGGCTGTCAGCTTGTGTGCCTGGGAAGCCAGCGCCCGCAAGGTGACGATTGAGCAAGAAATACCGGCTGATTTGCCGCGGGTGTATGCCGACCAGGTTCTGCTGGAGCAAGTGCTGCTCAACCTGCTGCGTAATGCCATCGACGCCAATGGCGAGCGTCGTCCCACAGAGCCTTCGTGCATCCGCTTGCAGGCACAACCTTTAGGGGCCTCACGTTTGCAAATCAGCGTGCTTGATCAGGGGCCGGGGGTCAGTGAGGCGCAGTTGCAGCACTTATTTACCCCGTTTTACACCAGCAAGGCCGACGGCCTTGGCCTGGGCTTGTCCATGAGCCGCAGTATCATCGAGGGCTTGGGTGGGGAGCTTGAAGCGCATCCGCAACCTCACGGCCTGTTGATGTGTTGTAACTTGCCGTTGATGGGGGCGGCCCAGCCACCCGAACAAAAACAAGAGAGTGACTGAGCAATGACAACTTCAATGCAGCCCATGGTGTATGTGGTCGATGACGATCAGGGCATGCTCGATTCCACCGTCTGGCTGCTGGAATCGGTCGGCCTGCACGCGGTGCCGTTCACCAGTGGGCACGCGTTTTTGCAGGCCTGCGACCCGAGCCTGAACGCGTGCGTGTTGCTGGATGTGCGCATGCCGTCCATGGGCGGACTGCATGTGCAGCAAGCCCTCAGGGAACGCGGCATCACGATGCCAGTGATTTTTGTCAGCGGGCATGCTGACGTGCCGATTGTGGTACGTGCGTTCAAGGCAGGTGCCCATGATTTCATCGAGAAACCCTATAACGAGCAGTTGCTACTCGATAGCGTGCAGCAAGCGTTGAACGCCCGTACCCCGCAACAGGTCGCCAGCCAGGAGCTGAGCGAGGTGCAAGCGCGCCTCAACAGCCTGACCCCCAGGGAGCGTGATGTGTTGATGCCGTTGGTCAAGGGCTATACGACCCGCGAAATCGCCGAGCTGCTGGCTGTGAGCGTCAAGACCATCGACCTGTATCGGTCGCGGGTGATGAAGCGCATGCAGGCGCACCATTTACCTGATCTGGTGGGCATGGCGATCGCTGCAGGGTTGGTCGATCCGCTCAATCTGCGGTGAATAGCACCGATTGCACGGCGGCCATGACCTGCGGGTCGTCGGTATGGGCCACGTTGAAGCGCAGGCAGCGTGTCAGCTGCGGCCCATAGCCGAACAGCGTTCCCGGGGCGAGTACCAAGTCTTGCTTGAGCCCGGCCTGGGCGAGCCTTTCGGCATCCAGACCTGGCGGCAACGTGGCCCAGATAAACAGCCCGCCCGTGTAGGGCACACTCAGGCTCATTCCGACCTGTTGCAACCCTGCTGCAACCCGTGCACCGGCGCTCATTAGCCGGTGCACAACCCGCTTTCGGTGTTTGTGGTAACTGCCATCGGCGAGCATCGAATACAGCGTCTGTTCCAACATTTCGCAGGTAATACCGCCACACATCAACTTCATGTGCGTGAGGTTGGCAGCCATTTGCGGTGAGGTCACAACGAAACTGACTCGTAGATTGGCGCTGAGGGTTTTGGAGAAACCGCTGAGGTATGTCACGTGGTCTAACCCCGCCAATGTCGACAAGCGCGGCGGCGGCTCGGGATGCAAATCGCCATACAGATCATCCTCGATGATGTGGCAGTTGTAACGTTTGGTCAGTTCCAGCAGTTCGTAAGCCTGAGCGGGTGTAAACGAATGGCCGGTGGGGTTTTGCAATACGCTGGTGGTCAGGTAGACGCTTGGTCGGTGTGTCCCCAGCAGCGCTTCCAGTGCCTGCACATCCAACCCCTGAGCCGTGCGTTCCAGTGTGACAACACGAACCCCGTGTAACGCCAGATTGGCGTGGAAGTTGAAGTAGCAGGGCGTGTCCAACAACACGGTATCACCCGGCCGCAGGCGCAAGCGCAACACCATGTCGAGCGCCTGCACCGTATTACTGGTGGTGATGATCTGTTCAAGCGCAACGTCCAGCCCCTGTGCTGCCAGCTTTCGCTGCAACGCCTGGCGCAGTGGCAGATAACCCGCGGGGTCGCCGTAACCTGTTAACCGCAGCAGCGGGGAGCGGCTGACGGCGCGCAGACTGGCGCGCAGCGTGCTGGCCTCAAGCCATTGTTCAGGCAAGTGCCCGCCGCCGGGTCGCAAGGCTGCGCTGGCGCCGATCAGTGAGCGTCGCAGGACGCTGGTCAGATCGTTGGGTAACAGGTCAACAGGCGCCGTGGCGGCGGTCATCGGCCTGGACGCTACAAAATACCCTAGGCCCTGGCTGGAGGTGATGCGTGCTTGTCCGCGCAGGCGATCCAGCGCCTCGATCAGGGTGAATTTGCTGACGCCCAACACGAGTGTCATTTCGCGCACAGATGGCAACTTGCTACCGGGGCTTAGCAATCCTTCATCGATGGCCTGGGTCAGTGCGCTAACAATTTGCTGCACTTTGGAAGTGCCGGGTTGGAATTCGATACGGGAAATGGACATAACGGCCTCGAACTTAGCCGGTCATGCTACCAGTAAAGACCGGTAATGTTCGCCTCGGCTTTACCTGTCCTCAGCGCTGGCGATTGCACACACTGCCTGACCGCCCGCACACGTTCGGGCAATGTGTTTAAGGGTGAAAAACGCTGTATGGCTACTCAATTGACCTTGACTTCGTTTGCCTATTTTTTGGTTTTTTGCGCGACCATGACGTTCAGCCCCGGCCCCATGACCCTGTTGTTGATGGGGTTTGGCATGCAGGAGGGGCTCAAGCGCTCTATGCCAGTACAGTTGGGCGCCAGTGCCGCGTATCTGGTGTCGATGTTGATTTTCGCCGTGGGGTTTGCAGAACTGGTTAAGGGCAATGTGTTAATAACGCGTGCGATTCAATACATCGGCGTCGCTTATTTGCTGTATCTGGCGTATCGGCAATGGACCAGTCACGGGGTTTCACTGCACGACGCGCATGCACCATTGGCCAGCGGGTTTGCGGACCGTTTCGGCAAAGGCCTGCTGACCGGCTTTTCGAATCCGAAAACCATCGTCATGTTCAGTGCAGTATTTCCGCAATTTGCAGGGCAGGGGGGCGAAATTCGGGTGCTCGACGTGGCCGCACTCGGGTTAGCCTTCTTGTTGCTGCAATTCGCCAGCGGGTGCCTGTATTGCTATTTCGGACAGCGTATTCGTCAGGTCCTGCGAAGCCCGGAACGCCAGCGCATCGTACAGAGAGTCACTGCCATCCTGCTGCTGGGTGTGGCAGCCCTGTTGGCGCGGGGATTTTAATCGGCGAGACACCGGGTCAGAAAAACGCTGTCGATGCGGTATATTGCGGGCTTGTTTCAAACCGTATCGAGATTGGTTTTGTCGACTTCCGAACCCGTAACACCGTTGGTTAACGTTAGCCCTCTACATGATGTTCAAGCACCCGTGGTGCTCTACCTTGAGCGCCTGGCACCGTCCAGCCGGCAAACCATGCGCTATGTGTTGCAAGATGCGGCGGACCGTTTGGGTGTTGAAGACGTCACCATTGACGAGTTCCCCTGGCACCATTTGCAGCCTGGGCATATCACCGCGCTCGTTGCTGCGCTGCGCGCCGATGGCTATGCGCCAAACACTTCTTCGCTGTACGTCAATACTATCCGCGGGGTGATGAATCAGGCGTGGCAACAAAGCCTGATCACACAGGATCATCTGCTGAAAATCCGGGCAGTGAAGGCGGGCGGGGGCACACGCCTGAGTAAAGGGCGTAACTTGCGCCGTACGTTGATTCGCGAGTTGATGGACGTTTGTGCTGCCGATCCGCGCCCGCAAGGGTTACGCGATGCAGCGATCATTGCCATTTTGTACGGCTCCGGGATGCGCAAATCAGAGTCCGTGAACATGGACCTGAGCCAGATCAATGTGGCCGAGCGCAGCTTGCAAGTGATGGGCAAAGGTAACAAGGAGTTGATCAAGTTCGCACCGGCCTGGGCGTTTGAAAAACTCGAAGCATGGTTGGCGTTTCGTCGCGCACATTTGCCGGAAGGCGTAAGTGACGACGACTTCCTGTTCAACCGCATTCGTCGCGGCAACCACATCACCCGCGAGCGCATTACCAAGCACGCGATCTACTACATTGCCAAACAGCGCGGCAAGCAAGTAGGGGTCAACATCATGCCCCACGACTTCCGTCGCTCCTTCATTACCCGTGTGATTGAGGAGTACGACGTATCCATTGCACAAAAACTGGCGCACCACGCCAACATCGCAACCACCGTCAGTTACGACATGCGTGATGACAACGAGCGCCGTAACGCCACAGATCGCTTCATCCTGTGAGCACACGCTCAACGTGAATTTAATGAACCCTCATGCGCATCAGCCGCCTAATGCACAACAACTTGGGAGGTTAAGCATGCAAATTGAATACATCTGGGTGGCATTGGCAGTCGTCGTTCTCCTGTTGGAGTTGTGGGCAATCAAGAGCGTCCTCAAGAGCGGTGCCAACGTGAACAGCCGTTGCATGTGGGTTGCAGTATTGATTTTCGTCCCGTTGCTGGGGTTACTGGCCTGGCTGATCGCGGGACCAAAGCAATTGACCAACGATGGATCTTCGCATTCTTGAGGCGTGCGGATAGCTAGGTTATACGTATTGAGCGCTGCGTTGTGTGGCGTGTGTAAGGGTGGTGGAGGCAGTAAATTCCTCCGCCATATATATAACTAAACTAAACAGACATTTAGTTTAGTTATATTTTTAAGTTATTTTCTCGGGCGAGGGAGAACTAAACGCTCCTTATACCTTTCGCGTCTGCGAAAATTCTTTCATATATAAGCATGAAGGCTACCAGCTGCGCCTGGTGATCTTTGCTTCTATGGATGAATAGTGTTTTCCGGACTCGTTAACTGTGACTTTGCCGCCAAGATTCAGGTTGCTCGTGTTTTGCCAAACATTCCATACCGGTGTGTTGTGCCCCCATAGCTCGATAGTATCGTCATTGTGCGGGTCGGCTTTGATGATGAACTTATCATCGGAAGTCTGGTAACCAGCGTAAGCCTTAGCTGTTCCTCCATTGAAATCACTGAGGCTTTGAGGTGCTGACTGAGCATCGATTTCCAATGTGTAGAAATCAGATTCCCGTGAATCATTGGCATTGGGATGCATGAATGTCAGGCTGTATTTCATGAGTAACTCATCCTTGTAATTGAAAGGTTTCGACGACCAAAGTTGAGCTGGACGTCTGAGGGTTATAAGCGTCGCACGGTTGATCGAAGGTTTGAAGCACTGCGATCTAGTAGGCTGCAAATTTTTCAACGGCCAGCGTGTCATCGTGAAGAAGACCATTTTATTAAGTTGATCATTGGGCAACCAGCGGCAGTGGATTGGCAGGCGAAAGTCCAACGTTGGTTTCCAGCACCTGAAATGCTTATCTGCCTGTTCAAAAGCAGCCTCCACTGACCCTGACACCCAATACTTAGGTTCGCATAATGTATATTATGTTAAATCACGTATCAGGAAGTCTTTCCGCTGTGCAGGTTTCTTGCCCGGGTCCGGTGATTAGCACTCCACGATCCTTCTGCTGCGCCTTACACGGTGCTGACAGCTTCATTGAATCCCTTACTTAATTAACGATCAGTCTGAGGAATCAGAACGGTGCTGTCTGACCGAGCGCTTTAAACGTCGATGTTAGCTTCAGGTCGCGCTGTGGATCCCCCGCAGAGCCTCCTGGAATTTATTGATATGTCAGATACGACCGACGCTACTCCCCATAATCAGCCTACGGATTTACTGCTTTCACTCGCGGGAATTCCAGGTCTCTCAGCCAGCAGCAAGGAACGCTTTAAGGCCAAAATGGCAGGCGCCAACCTGCTTTCAATTTTCGACGTTGTCCGACTTTCCAAGATGGAGTTCGCCGAAGTCTTGAATGATATTGGCGAGAAAGAATCGGGTCAGATATACGACCAGGCGCTCAGCCATGTTGTGCAACTGGAGTTTCTCCATCGTGAACAACGCGATTTACTCTCAGACGAAGAACGAGCCCAACGTGCTGCTGCCCGTCACAACATGGCGCTACCTATACGTCATTGTTCCCTCAAGATTGGAATAATGTCTGCACACCTGAATCGTTAGCTGCAATCGATTCGCCAGCGGCCTACCTTCGCGCACTCTATATGTTTGCCCGGGAGCTGGAGAATACCGGCAAGGGTCAATTGCCGAAGACACGCTTGGCCCAACGCCGCCCCTCATTGATGAGCATGACGGTTGATGCACAGGCGGTGAATGAGCAAGTTCCGTTGCTGAACCTTGTGAACGAATTGCTGCATGGCGATATCCGCAAACACCTTATTGACAATAAAGACGTGTACAGAAGTGACGTCGTTGAAGAGGCGCTGGCGGAGCAGTATTACCCGCTGCAATTACCCTTCTCTCTTTCCCATCAACAATGTTTGTTGGGGTTGGGGGGGGATAAACCCATGTTGGGTGAGTTGAGCTATGCAATTAGTCTGACCCTTCCCCTCAGTCAACAACCAAGCACCGTGTATGGAAAAGTTCAGCAGGAAAGCTATGAAGCCCAACGATTACTGGCAGCGCTTAGTCCGCAGCAGCAATCGTTGATCACGGCAGAGATGGCCAATGACGATACGCCCCAGGGAAGAAACAGATTGGCAAGAACGTGTTTGGGAAGTGAGTTTGAATTATTAAAATCGCTTCCCCATTTTATGGCGCAAACAGAACTTGACGACGAACACATGCAGGCGCTGTTCTGTTTGGGTAACTTTACCCCCCTGCTCTCGCCGCATGTTGTAACGCCTTTGACAGCAGTGCCCGCCAGGGTGGGGATAGATATCAAAGACAAGGACACCGCACCGGTTATTGATTTTGTTAATGTTGAACAACTTGATCGATTGCAGCGCATTATTCGTTTGCAACGCTGGACGAACATCCCTTACACGGAAATCAAAACCTTCGTGCACTGTGTAGCAAGTGCCGGTGCTGAAGTAAACACCTTTACCATAAACGACAATACGCTTCGGGCCTTGGGCGTTTACCGATATTTGAGCCAGCGTTACACCGTGTCCGTTGAGGAGTTTTCAGCCATGGTGCATCACCTGTCGGTGCATCGTGTCGGGCAGGCACCTGCCTTGTATGACCGGGTCTATAACAGTGACCGTCTGTTCAATGATGCGCTGACATTGGACGGCAGCCTCTTCAAACTTGATGCGCGTGACGACTCGGATTTAATCGCTGTACATAAGGTCTGCGCCAGTTTAGGTGTTCTCAATACCCCCACTTCATTCGGCGCCATGTCCCAGCGTATACAACAGTATTTGACGCCGAAAAAAGACCTCGCGACGTTCAGTAGTTTCTATCGACAGGCCCGTCTGGCGCGATTGTTCGGACTTTCTGTGCTGGACATGTATCAGCTGGCCGAGTTATTGGGCGGCACTGATTATATCAAGCAACTGGTTTCTCCCTCATTGCGGGCAAGTGGAAGTAATGCGCCCGCTGATTTCCTGGATGTGCTCATGCAAATGGATTGGGCCGTCCAGTGGTTCAGTGACGCCGGCACATCGCTTCAGACAGTGCGTCGTCAACTGTTACTGGACGCCGTAGAGGCAGAAAATGGCGCCCATGCCTACCTACAACCATTTATAGAACACTTGAGTGCGCTGGAAACATACGCGTTGCCCGACGAATCATTCCCTACGCTGTCTCAGGGAGAGGAAGAAGAGTTAAAAAAACTGAGATTCACTAAAAGTCATGTACTGATTAAAACAATTCTGAAGACCTACCCAGTGCTGCCTGAAACTGCAGATCTTGAACGGCTGCATAAAATGCTGAAAAAGTCCGTCAAGAGTTATCTCACGCCCCTGAATCAGGATGAAGACCAAGACAAGGTAGTCGAGCGAATCACTTCAATCCTTTCGCCTTATTTAACCTCCGCTTACACGCAGTTATTGCCCTGGAATAAACAGCTGGTCAGCACGTTCAGTGAGCATTCAACCACGATAGAGTCTTCGTTGATCATTGATAAAAGGATTAAAAACGCCATTCAGAGCATGGCGGTTGCGCTGGGGCAAAAAGACAGCAAAAAAGCCCTTAAACACAATGTGTTAGTGGCGCCGAACGCGAGCAGCTTATTAGCCTTGAGCGTGCGTTCGGACGCGTTGCAAACCTTTGTGCTGCATCCGCACTGGCTCGACTCCAGTAATGGCGCTGAAAATTTTCTGAAGCTGTCCTTGAATACCCTGTACTTATTGCAGCAGTTTCAGTCCCTGCTGGTTCATTACCGCTTAAATGAGTCCGACCTGTTAAATTATTTAAAGCGGGTGAATGACAAGAGTGCGGACAATGAAGCCGAGTTGATTGTGCACCTCAGCGGCTTATTGGGCTGGAGCGCGAGCGAAATAACGGCTTTGCTGAAAAATACTGCGTATACCCGCGTTCAATCCATTACCCAACTGGATTGGGTTGCCCGCTGCCACCGCGCCTGCCTGCGTACCGGCTTGTCTGCGTCTGTTTTATTGACTGTTACCAATCTCAACTCTCATATCCCGGGCCCTCAATGGACGCAGGTGGGTGAAGCCGTCATGGCGGTTCATGCCTGAGTTGTCTGTATCCATTAGCGTGTCGCACAAGGAATTATCATGACTCCCCTCATCAGTCAGCAGCTCAACGAACAATTACGCGACGCCATGTTGGCGTTTTATCTGCATGCGTTTAATCCGCTGCACAGCCATGACCCCGCTGCTCAGCATGCACCGCGTGCATCACTGGATGATTTATACGGCTATTGGTTACTGGATGTGCAAGTCAGTCAGTCAGTGATCACCAGTCGGGTGGCGAGTGCTATTGGCAGCCTGCAGCAATACATCAACAGCATTGCGTCAGGCTTCGAACCGGGTTACGACCTGCTCGCCATGACACCGTCCCAGCGCATGCGTTGGGAAACTAACTTGCACAGTTACTCGGTTTGGCACGCGCATCAACAATTGCGCTACTTCCCTTCTAACTTTCTCAATCCTGTGTTCCGGCTGGACAAAACAGAAAGTTTTCAGCAACTTGAAAATGATATTAATCAGCCTAACTTGCAACCTGATCATATTCGCTCTGCGGTCAACCGCTATTTAGGTCGCGTAGAAGAGGTCGCTCAGTTGCAGGTCATCAATGGTTATATTGATGGATCGTCCAAGGCCATGGCGGACAGCCATTATTACCTGGTCGGCAAGTCCAATGGAGAAAATACCTTTTATTGGCGGACGCTGGATATGGCCAAGCAAAGTGCGTTGCCGCTCACGGACGCTCACCCGACGCTTCCTGCCAGTTATTCAGTGCCTACAGCGTGGACGGACTGGAGAAAAATCCCTATTCCCGCTTCTTTTGATATTCCGGTGCAAAGTATTCGTCCCGTTTACTTCAATGATCGTCTATTTGTTGTCTGGGCGCAGTGCACGCAGCCTCCAGTGGGGCACGACGGGCCTTCGACCTCACCTGCGAACCTGGACATTTTCAACCCTGAGCATTTACGGCACTTCATGAAGCGTTACGTGCGCATGCGCCTGCATTATGCGTACTTGAAAATTGATGGCAGCTGGAGCTGTCCGCACGTGTGCATCGACGAGTATGCGATCCATAAAGGGCTTAATGAATTATCAGGGGATGCGTTGAATGCCACCGTCACAACGGTTGCGGTGGTGGATCCGCATACATCTCCTGCCTCTCTGTATTTTGGGCTGACGGCTACTGCTCCCGGTCGTTCAGACGCCACCTCAACGTTGACGCGCAGTAAGTTCAGCTTCTCCCATGCCGTACGTCTCGATAATCAACTCAATGTTCACCACCTGCAATCAACGTATTCCTTAACAAGTGAGTTGGTCATATTCCCCAATAACATTGCGCAACAAGCCTCGCGCTACCTGGATATTTTTGCAAAACATAATCAGCGCCGTTTCGGATTCAAAGCACCCAGTATTAATACGGTCGATATAAAAATCGATAATCCGACAGCGCACCACCCCGGCACTGACAGATGGGATTTTCAAGGGACTCAAAAGAATATTGCTGATGCTCAGGCACCGGTGAAAGCCACGTTTAATAAAACCACCTCCAGCCTGGAAATCACATCGGCCGTCGACAGGCACTTCCCATCATTCAAAAGTGTTGAATTGGTCGTCCAGCAAAGCGAATACTGGTTCTTCTTAAAATTCACCGTCCTGTGGACAACGCGGGCGGGAGGCGCAATCATCGCCTTGGACAGTGATTCCTACCTGAACTTGCACCACCCACAACCGTCGCGCCTGCTCCACGATGTTTTAAGTCTCGAATTAACGTGCAATAAGACGGGCACGGTGTTTCGTGATTTTATTCAGCACGCTAACAAGCCGCTCGACAGCGAGGGCTTAATCGTCAAACCCTTTGGCCAGACGTTGTTTTCAGAAATGTATAACCTCAAGGGTTTTAGTCTGTCTACCGAGGTGTTCGATTATTTATTTCAAACCCCGGACACCACCTATTCTGCGAAGTTAGCGGTCAACGCCGTATCGCGAAGTACTGACACAGCAATCGACAGCCGCGAACTGTTGCTGGAGAAGGTTAAGTTGTCGCGTCTGGAACGGGTGTATAAGCAAGTCATTATGACCCTGGACGCTCACGATAAAGATCAGGTCGTTCAGTACCCGGTTAATATTCATATTTCAAACACTCACTTGGTGGGCGATAGCCAAGTATTGCGGCGTAATCTTGAAGGTGGCACACCGGAACTCATTGCAGGCCAGACCTTCAGCGCGTCACTTGGCTTAACGGCTGAGCGCCTCAACGACTACATCAGCCATGCAAAAAAAATCCCCATTATTCATGGGGTGCTGATCAGGGAGCAGAACATAGATGACATGCGCTTCACGATTTTGGGCTATGCGCTCAAAGCGTATGAAATCACCTTAAACGAGAACAATGTGGCCGACATTCCGATGGCCCCCTTCATCGATCGCCAGGAATCGTACACACGGGGCATCGCTGAATTCATCAACTTTAGCGGTTCTACGATTGCTCTCTCCAATGGGGCCGTCGCACTACCGCGCGCGCCTATCCGCCTTAATACGACGCTGGGTGACAAGCTCATACCGGCAGCCTCTGCCGGCATGGATACCCTCTTCGCTTTATCACATACGCACCGCGAGCCGCCGCTGACAGGTGCAACCGGCCATCAACCGCTCGACTTTCATGGCGCCGTCGGCAAGTACCATTGGGAGTTATTTCTCTACCTTCCCTGGCTTATTGCCCATCGCTTGAACCTTGAACAACGTTATGGCGAGGCCGAGGCATGGCTTAATTATCTATTTGATCCAAGCCGCAAATCCAAAGGTGCGTCCTCCGCGTCCGACTATTGGGGTTTATCCGTATTAACCGCTGGCCATACGGAAATGAGTTATGTCCTTGATAACCCTCAAGACCCCAATCAAATCGCACTCAGTGCCCCCATTCATTTTCGGCGTGCATTGTATGCGTTGTATGTCGATATCCTGGTTAATCGGGGCGACGCGGCGTATCGCCAGGCAACACCCGAGAGTTTGAACGAAGCCAAACTGTGGTATGTACGTGCCAAATCCCTGCTCGGGGCTAAACCGACCCTGCGCCTTATGGATCCATGGACGTCCATTGGTCTTGATACCTTCACCACGCAAACCGATGATCACCTGCGCGTCAATGAACGCAAGGCCTTGCGACCGGACTCGGGGTTGCCGCTGGTCTCGAACCACCTGCGCGCCGCACAACGTTCCCACCGGGCTAACGACTCGCAGTATCTGTGTGTGCCGCTGAACAGCACGTTACTGGCGCGCTGGGACAAAGTAGAGGCGCGTTTGCACAATCTGCGTCAGCACTTGGACATCACCGGCAAGCCACTACGGGTATCGCTGTACGCCACCCCTGCTTCGCCTCAACACCTCTTGCGCCTGTATGCCAGCCAGCGCATACCGGGAGACGCCGTTTCCGCCCGTCGACAACCGGCGCATGCCGGGCATTACAAGTTTCAGGTGATGCATGCCTTGGCGATGGCAGCCGTAGACAACGTTGTGCAGCTAGGCAGCACCTTGCTGTCGATTATTGAACGCAAGGCACAAGCCGAACAGGTTGAGTTGCAACAGCAGCAGGTGTGGCAGATGGCAGGCTTGTCGCTGGAGCAGCAAGCGCAGAGTCTGATCATTGATGAAAAAAATGAAGCGGCCTTGCAGGCGGGTCAAGAAATTGTAGAAGGACGAATAGCGCACCTGGAACGTCTGATTAAAGACGGCGTCAGCCCCAACGAACAGCAGGCTACCCAGGAACTGCAGGCCAGTGCCGCGCTGGAAAGTGTGGCATATGGCCTGCAAGGTGCTGCCGGCCTGGCCATGCTGGCCCCCAACATTTTTGGCACCTCAACAGGCGGTTGGCGGCTTGAGGGGGCGTTCTACGCGGCACAGGCAGGCGTGCAATTGCTCGCCAATGAAAAGCGTGCCAATGCCACTCACCTCGATCGTAATGAGGCATTCAATCGCCGCACTCAGGAGTGGGAGCACACATTGGCTCAGTCGCGTCTCGAACTGGCGCAAGTGAAGGCTCAACTGCGCGTCCAGCGTGAGCAGGCCAACAGCAGTCGACTGCAATACGCGTCGGCAGAAATGGCGCTCAGGCAGGCAAGGTTGATGTTTGATCTGCTGGAAAAACGATTCACCACGTCGCAACTCTATCAATGGCTCAATACGCAGTTTTCGTCGTTCTATTTGCAAGCCTACGACATGGCCCTTTCCTTGTGCCTGGACGCTCAGGCCTGTTGGCATTACGAGCGCGCGGAGTCGGATCGCACGTTTGTGCATGCCGCGCAGTGGAACAGTCATCGCAGCGGGCTAAGTGCGGGTGAAGGGCTCAAACTCAGCCTCATCAACATGCAAGCGGCCTACTTTCACAACCATGCAAGGCCAATGGAAATCACCAAAACCATTTCCCTCAGACAGTTGAAAGCCAAAGACCCTAACGCCACGCGCAATGCTGCCTGGGAGGAACTCAGTGCGTCCCTGAAAAAAACAGGGATTGTTGAGTTTGAACTGACTAAGGCGTTGTTCGATGCCGATTACCCGGAACACTATCTGCGACGCATCAAAAGTATCAGCGTGACACTGCCTGCAACGCTGAGCCCTTATGAAGATATTCGCGCCACGCTGACGCAAACCCATCACACGATTCATACGCCGGATAAAGGCGAGTTCGAATACTCTAGCCATCGCATCAATGAACAAATCGCCCTGTCGACGGGGTTGAACGACAGCGGGTTATTTACCCTGAACTTTGATGGCGGAGATCGATACCTGCCCTTCGAATTCACCGGTGCCGTCTCAGGGTGGAGGCTTTCGTTCCCTAACCCGAGTGCCCAGCAAGCGATGTTGAACTCACTGACGGACATCATCATTCATGTGCGTTATGTTGCCAAAAGCGCAGGAGCACAGGCATGACGACCCCTCCCGAGCACACTGTGGCAGACGCTTTTACACCGTCGCTGCCCAAGGGCGGTGGCGCCATCCAGAGTATCGGCACCGGGTGGGGGGCTCTCGGCATGACAGGCGAGTCGTCTTTCAGTGTCCCCCTGCCCATTTCACCGGGGCGCGGTTTTACCCCTTCATTGAGCTTGAATTACAGCAGCGCGCTGGGTAATGGCCCGTTTGGCATCGGTTGGGCCGCCTCCCCCGGCAGCATCCGGCGTAACACCCAGACCGGAGTACCACGGTATACGGCCGCGGATGAGTTTCTCGGGCCTTCGGGCATGGAGCTGCGCGCCGAAAAAAATCAGCAGGGGGTGATTCAGACCACCACCATTCAACAGTTCAACGGTTTGCCACTCGACACGGCGTATCGCGTGACGCGCTATTTTCCACGGGTGGAATCAACCTTCGACCGGGTTGAACACTGGACGTGCAGCGCTGACCCCGCCGGGTTCTGGCTGATACACAGTGCTGATGGCAATCTACATGTATTCGGTAAAACCCCTGGCGCACGCTGCGCTGATCCTCACACGCCACACCACGTCGCACAGTGGCTGCTGGAAGAAAGCCTGACCCCCTCAGGTGAGCAGATTTACTACCAATACAAGCAAGAGCAGATCACTGCGGACACGGCCCCGGTGCGTGATTTCAGTGCCCAGCGTTATCTCCAACGTGTGTGTTATGGCAACCGCCAACCCCGTACCCATCTGGCGTTATGGACTGCGCCGTCCCTGGCACCTCTTCAGTGGCACTTTGAGCTGCTGTTTGATTATGGCGAGCGCACCACCGACCTGGCTCAAACCCCGAGTTATGCCGAACGCGCAGTCTGGCAGGAGCGCCCCGACCCTTACTTTAACTACGCGTATGGCTTTGAGCTGGGCAGCCGGCGGCTGTGCCAGCAAATCCTGATGTTTCATTACTTCCCCGATGAAACAGCCATGGGGTCCGAGCCCGTGTTGGTGCGTCGCTTATTGCTTGAATACGGGACCAGCGAACACCGAGGCAGTTTTCTCAATGCTGTTCACAGTCAGGCCTTTGATGCGTCGGGGGTGGCCAGTCATTGGCCACCTGTCGAATTCAGCTACAGCCCGTTTACGCTTTCAAACACGCCAGCCCAGTACGCGGCCTTCGACGCGTTACAGGGCCCGGGCGACGGGCAGCACTATCAATTGGTGGATTTGTATTGCGATGGCATGCCGGGCGTTCTGTACAGCCAGGACAGGCTTTGGCACTACCGCGAACCTGTCAGGGACCCTGCCGGGCTCACCACCGATGCGGTGTCTTATGGGCCTCTGCAAACGTTACCGGAGATGCCGGTGGCCACTGATCGCGAATCGCTGCGCCAAACCCTGGCTGACCTCAATGGCGATGGGCAGTTGGAGTGGATCATTGCGCAGCCCGCCCTGGGCGGATTTTTTACGCTAAACGCCCGTCGGCGCTGGTCGAGTTTTGCGCCGTTCGCGGCGCTGCCGACAGAGTTCTTTCACCCCCAGGGGCAGTTGGCAGACTTGATGGGCAATGGCGTGCCCGACCTGTCCTTGATCGGCCCTCGGAGTGTCCGGTTGTATATCAATCAGCCTGAGGACGGTTTTGAGCCGGGGCAGGATGTGGCGCATGACGCGGACGACGATGATGGGTTGCCTGTGCTGAGCCGCTCCCCCGGTACGGAGGTGGTGGCCTTCAGCGATATTCTGGGCAGCGGGCAGCAGCATTTGATCCGCATTCGTCACCATGAAATCAAGTGCTGGCCCAATTTGGGCAGCGGCCGTTTCGGCAAAGGGTTTGTGTTTGCCACCCTGCCCTTCAGTTATGCCGAATTTGACGCCTCACGGGTATTGCTTGCGGATCTGGACGGCTCCGGCGCGACCGATGTGCTGTACCTTCAGTCCGAGCACGCATTGATTTTCATGAACTTGTTCGGCACGGGCCTCGCGCCTTCGCCCACTCAGTTACCGTGGCCACAAAACCTTCGCTATGACCGTTCATGCACGGTCAGCACCGCCGACCTTCAGGGATTGGGCTGTTCGAGCCTGATCGTGACGATGCCGCACGCGACGCCGCCTCATTGGCGCTATGACTTTGTCCAGGCCAAACCGTATTTGTTGGTCAGTACCGACAACAACATGGGCGCCAGCGGCTCACTCACTTACCGCAGCAGTGCCCAAGAGTGGCTGGATGAAAAGCACCAGCGCGCCCTGGAGCGTCGACCTGCCATTTGCGGCGTCCCGTTTGCGTTGCATTTGGTGACCCGGCAACAGCAGACGGACGCCATCAGCGGTAATCGCCTGACCCAGCAGGTGAAGTACCGAGAAGGTTTCTATAACAGCGTGGAGCGCAAGTTTCAGGGGTTTGGCTTTTTGCTGGAGACGGATACAGAGGTGTCGGGCAGTGACACACCGGACAACCGCCACACGCAAACATTGCTGCGCAAAAGCTGGTTTCACACGGGCAAGGCCACCGACATGCTGCGGCGCGACTATTTCAACCTCGATACCCGCGCTCAGCCGTTGGGCTACACGCTTATCAGTCGCCTACAGCCGGGTGACACCGACGATACGTTGATCGCTGAGGCGGTGACGCCCGCTCACCGCCAGGACATCAATTACGCCCTCAGTGGTTCGCTGATGCGCCAGGAAATTTTCGCGGCCCGCGATCCGGCGCCTACTGCCGTGCCGTATTCAGTCAGTCAGAACCGGTTTCTGGTGCGTCAGGTCAATGGGCGGTCGTCGGTGTTGCCCTTGTTGCTGGAGTCCATCAGCTACCGGTATGAGCGCGAACCCGAGGACCCGGGCTGCCAGCACACCCTCAATTTGCGCTGGGACACGTTTGGCGGGTTGACGCATAGCGTCACCGTGCATTACGCCCGTCGTAAAACCCCTCAAGACAGTCCGCCGTTCAGCGAGCCTCATCACATCCAGTGGTGGCAGGACACCCACGATCCGGCGCAGCAGACGTATTACCTGACAGAGTCGCGGGCTCAGTACATACACCTTGATCAGTCGCAACGCTGGCGGTTGCACCTGCCCTATCGCCAGCGCGCCAATGCACTGGTGTTGGCAAAAGGCACCACAGCCCACACATTGGCCCCTGACCGGATCAGCTATGAGCGGTTTATCGATCAAAGCGCCCAAAGTCCGTTGGGCGCAGATGCACAACGGACACTGGGCGGGTTGTCGACGCAGTATTACCAAGACGTGCAAACAGCTTCGCCCTATCCCTTGGGTACGGCAGATTTTCTGGCATTACCGGACCACACCGAAACTGCCGAGCTGGATGAACAGGCCCTTAAGGCGTATGAGAATCTGCCCGATTTGCCGGGTGCCGAGCCATTTAATCTGACCCAGGCCCTGACGGCGGCTCACTATCATCCAGCCTCAGCGTTCTTGCCAGACAGTGCGGCCCCGATCAGCCTGTGGTCGATCAAAAAAAACCTTACGCAGTACCGCTCGGCTCAAGGTTTTTACCGGGCACGCAGTGTGCGGCCTACCGAAAGCCATGGCGTCACCACGTTGGAGCACGATCCGTATTACTGCCACATTGCCAAGGTTCAAACCGCCGATGGCTGCACCACCCGCGCGGTGTATGACTACCGGTTGCAGCTGCCAGTACGCGTCACCGATCCCCAGGGCACGGAGCAGCACGCCCGTTATGACGCTTTCGGGCACTTGCAGGTCAGTAGCTATTTTGGTCAGGAGCAAGGCGTGCCGGTGGGGTTTGCGCCGTTGTCGCAATACCGTCGACCAGCGGATGACAGCCCTGACAGCGCGATCAAATCCCCTCAAGCAGCGCTTAACAAAGCCGCCAGCGCCAGCTTCTATACCCCCTTCAGTTGGATGGGGCAGATCGCTGTGCCGGCCCTGCGTCCTGAATGGGTGGCCCAGGGGTATGTCCTGCCCAGCGGGCATATTCGCGCCAGGGCACGTCAGGCCACGCTGAACCTGGGCGATGAGAGCCAGCGGCAGTTAAGTGAACTGATTCAGCGCGCGCGACGCGAACCTGTGCATGCCGTGGTGTTGCAAGCCGATCGTTACCCGTCCGCGACGGAGCCTCAGGAGGCGCTCATTAGGATCAGCCTGACCTGCAGCGATGGGTTTGGACGCAGCTTGCAAACCAAGCAATTGGCGCCGGGGGGCATGGCCTATAGCGTAAATGACAACGGCGCGCTAAACGTTGACACGGACGGCAAGCCGGTCAGTGAGTACAGCGAAACCCGCTGGCGAGTCAGCAGCCGGGTGGAGTACAACAACAAAGGGCTGGCCATTCGCAACTATCGCCCTTACTTCGCGAATCACCATCGCTATATAAACGATGCGTCGTTGCGCGTGAGCGGTTACAGCGATCAAGTGTTTTATGACGCGTTAGGGCGCGCCACTCATACGCTGAATGCGCGTGGGGATTTAAGCCGTCAGACGTATTGCACCTGGTACACCATCACTGAGGACGAAAACGACACCTACGGACTGGAGCAGGACCTTCCTGCCGATTGACGGATGCTCAGGCCTTGCACATGCGTTGGCGCGACGCATGTGCAAGGCACTGGCTTAGTGCGGGTCGCGAATACCGGCAATCCGGTAACGGCGATCACCCAGATGCTCAAACATCAGTCGGTACGCGCCTCGTCTGCGGCTGCCCTGATAGCCATGTATATCGGCGGACCAGAGCAAATCAGCGTGCTGATGCCAATTCACGGCGCGGAATCGCCCTTCCAGAACATGGCTGATGGTCAGCGCAATACTGGTCCCTTCAGGCCCCTGAAGCGCAGATGCCACCGCGGTCTCATCGACACTGATCGGCGGCGCTGCTTGAACAGGTGCTGGCCTGGCCGTGACAGGCGGCTGGCGACGTGCAGCGTGGGATTTTTTTGCCGTCGGTAGCCGGCTTAAGGCGCCTGCCGCAGGGACATCAGGCGTTGTGACGGCGTGTTGAACTGTTGGCGCAGCAACAGATGGCAGGTGACGACTGCGAAGCAAAATACTGTGTACCCCCATTTTTCGCGATTCACGCGAGGGCGGACGCCCTGTATCGACGAGACCCTTTATCGCGCCAATGGCGCTGGCAGGCCCCACATAGCCATAAATCTCGCCCCCGCTCGTGGTTTGCGCTCCCAGCGAGATACCCACTTCCTCATGCAGTGGGGCCAGCTTGCTGTAGACAAAATTGAACATCTTGACTGTTTCAGTGGCGCTCAGGTGCTGCGCTTGAGTGAACTCCAAAACCTTGGCCGTCACGGCTTGCGTAAACACGTAGAGGTCCTCCTCAGAGTGAGGTTGCTGTGAAAGACGTTCGCCTCTGAGCGCCAGCGCCAGCAGCGACGTCATCAACATGGCCCCGAGTGCGGCACCGAGGAGCGGAGCATTGTGCAGGTGCCCAATGGCTGCTCCCAACAAGGCAACCACCACGATATAAAAACCAAACGCGACGCGTCGTTCGGGCGACAAACCCTCAGCCTGCAGGCCTTGCCGGTCTATGTGGCTCATGGGGTTGTTCAGCAGCATGGCGTAGAGGTTCAAACCGTCGACAATTCCCGCAGGGTCAGGGTTGATCCACCGCAGCATCCAGGGCGCGTAATAACGCATGCCGTAATAGTAAAGACCCGTAGCATCTCGCTCCTTGCCGCCGTAGCGCAGGGTTTTGAACGTGGCTTCAAGGGCGCTTTTTGCCGCCCACCATGCCGTGGCGCCAAAGGGATAGAACCCTTCCTGGCTGAGCAAGGCGGCCTGTTCGTCCAGTTCCAGCACGCCGCTGCCCAGATGGTCTGACAGGCTGAAGCGGATTTGTTCATCCCTCACCGCGTCAGGTAAGCCGTGCTCCCATTTAAGGGCTCTGACGTGGGTGTGACCGGCTTGCACAGCCGCCACCCATAACTGCTCGCCGGTGACGTGATTCCACTGCAGCTCCAGGCCAGGCAAATAGCGCACTTCGCTGAGGTGCATGACGCCCTTGGCCAGGCTTGCCCTGCGTTTGAGGGCACGCGCTGCCTGCCCGTCGTAGGCGTAAAATTCCTCATCATTGCCTGCGTTATCACGGCTGATCAGCGTCACGCGCTGTAACTGGTTGCGCACATTCCAGTCCATACCCTGACCGCGCACGAGCATCGTCAGGTTACCGCAAGGGTCGAACACCTCTCCCTGGGCAGCGCTCGCCATCAACTGGCTTCGATTGCTGCCAGGGGCTACCCGCATCCGCTGGGAATAACCTTGCCCGGATGAGGGGATATGCTGCATGTGCAACAGGTTCGCGCCTGCGTCGTAGTGATAATGACGCGTGTAATTGCGCCATCGGAGGTGATCTACGCCCATCAGCATCACATCAGGCAGCAAGCGCCCTCCTGTCGGGCGCGTACTCTCACGCCCGGTGGCTTTGACCAACTGATACAAGGTGTCGTAGCTGTAGGTATTCAACGCCTGAATGCGTGAGTTGTGGGTCCAGGTCGTCGGTTGCGCGCTGTCGAGGATGCTCACGACATTCCCTACCCGGTCGTAGGTGTAGGCAAGATCCTGTAACGGCGTGCGGTGTAAGCCAGGGCGGTGCGCCGTCAAATGCTGCAAGCGGCCATCCGCCTCCGAGTAGGACGCCACCATCAGCACGCCATTTCCCGCCCGCTCGGTTGTCACTTGGCCTGCGGCGTTATAGGTCCGCTGATCCATTAAGACCGCGTGCTTGCCACTGGCCATGTGTAATTCAATCTGTGTTTGCTCTCCCGCGATACCGTACCCATAACGTTGACGATTACCGTGGGCATCGACCAGTTCGAGCAAGTCGCCCTGTGCGTTGTACTGCCATTGAGTGGAATAGGTGCGGGTTTCCAGTAGATCACTGCGTTGAGTCACGTCCTGCGGCCAATTGACCGCATCAGGGAAGCGCGCAAAGCAGCGGGTTTGACGCGTCGAGGCGCCCGACAAGGCGTAGCCCTCATACAGAACCACGCCTGCCGGGTCGTCGTGCCGCACCAGGCGACCACACAGATTGTGAACGTCCCCCCCTGTCCGGGCAGTGGCATAAGTGAAACGTTCGGTGCAGCGCGGGTTCGGGTCGTCGCTGCGTTGTTCGTGAATGGCGGTAAGCCGGGATTGATTGTCGTACTCAAACCGTTGATGGCTGCCACGGCCATCCCAGGTGTTGAGTGGCTGGCGTGCGGTGCCAAATAGGGTGACGCGCCAGCCGCTGTCCACACTGTCGCTGCGCACAGAGTGCCCTGACAGACTCGTGAGGTGGCGCAGATTGGGCTGCGCATCACTGTTACTCACCCGCAGTGCTTGCAAGCGCGGATCCCACTGCCGGGTCAGAAACCCGGTGGCGCCATACATGGATTGGTGAATGCGGGCCTCGGGAGGTTGTTGCACCGTCAGCCGATGGTAATTGACTGTACGTACGCTCAAGCCTCTGGGGTCCAGCGCCGTCAATGACGGCGTGTATTGATGCAGATATGCCATGGTTGCCGACCTGTTTAATGCCATAGAGCAAAAAGGCTATTACTCAGGTCGGGCTGGTAGGTGGTCACATAGTAGTGCGGGTGACTCAAGCGGCTGACGGCCGCCAAAGCCGGCCGATATTCCCGAACCCGGCGCGGGCGGTTTGCAACAGTAAACCCCGCACTTCGGTCAGTGCTGACACCACGCCGCGTGCCACGCTGACCCAGGTGCGCGCCCTTGCGCTCTGGGCGGCTGGGGACGCGCCGGTCACCGCGCCAGCTACGGCCTCGATGCCGACCCCGACCCAATACGTCCAGGTCTGATTGAACATTCTGCTGATACCGCCGTGCAGCGTATCCATGGCCGGCGGCAGTTGCAGCGTCTGCTGGTGAACGTCATGGCGAACCGTTCGGTGACCACTGCGCAGTAAGGTCCCTGCTGCGGCATCGTAGGCCTCAATCAGCGGGCCGATATTGGGGGTGATCGGGCCCGGCACATGGGCGGCGTACATCGCGTTGGGCACAGTCGCCACGGCATAGACGGCAGAGGCCAGCAGCGTTCTGGGCACTCTGGCGGTCAACGGCGTTTGCCCCCAGGAAGCCGTGTCTCCCAAGCCGCGTAACACTTGCTGCACGATCTCTCTGGAAAACGCGCGAATGTGTCCCCCCAGACGCATACGGGCCACCGGGTCCCACTCCAGCTCGGTCTCTGACCCTTCGGTGAGGCCCTGCATCATAAAGCCTCGGTCAGCAGCGGCGGCCACGGCGAAACCGATCAGCGGGCTCCAGCGCCAGATATTGCCCAGCAGGCCGCTGCTCATGTGCATCATGGCCAGCGCATCAAGCGCGGCCACGGTATTTCGCAAGGCAGTGTTCAGTGCCGCGGTTGGCTGTCGCCCCTCGAACAGCGCAACGTCGAGCCCGGCGCTCAAGGCGTTGCTGATGTAGGTCGCCAACGCGTCTCGAATAGCAGCCGAGCCTGCCAGTTGCACACGCGATCTGACCCGGTTTGCCATATGCGTGGTAATGCCGCGCAACGTGGCAAACCGGGCCTTGGGCGCCTCCACCGGGTTGCTTTGCAATCCGTCGGCATCGACACGATTGATCGGGTTGCCTCGTGCGAAGGCATAGCGATTGAGCCCATCAACGTCGCCTGCGGGGTCTGCACTGATCCAGCGCATCAACCAAGGTGCGTAGTAGCGCAAACCAAAGGCGTAAAGGCCGCTGGCATCGCGCTCTTTGCCCGAGAAACGCACGGTCTTATACGTCGCCTCTATTGCCGTGTGAGTCGCCCACCAGGCCGTCCCGCCATACGGGTAGTAGTGCTCCTGACTGAGCAGGCGTTGATCCTGATCCAGTTCCAGCGTGTGGTTACCCTGGTAATCGGCCAGGCTATAACGCACTTGCCCGTCCTGCATGCCAGTGGGTCGACCCTGTTCCCATTGCAAGATGCGCACGTTGATGAACGCGTTATTGACGACCAACACATTCAGCCATTCGCCGGTCGCCGTATCGCGTCGGATCTCCAGCCCCGGCAGATAGCGGACCTCACTCAGGTGCACGGCGTTATGTGCCCTGGAGCGGCGAGCCTTGTACACGCGTTGACCGTTACCGTCATAGCGGTAGATCTCATCATCGTTATCAGCGTCAACGCGCACGATGTGGGTTACGCCCAGAAGTTGATCGCGTGCATTCCAGTGCAGGGATTGCCCCCGCTCAAGGGCCAGTTGATTGCCTTTGTGATCAAACCCCCTGCCCCGGCTGGGCCGCTTGACCACACCTGTGACCTGGGCCACGCCATGATTACTGGTGTTCGACAGGTTCAGGTGCCGGGTGTAACCGCTGCCTTGAGTGGGGGTATGGCGCAAGCTGATGAGATTACCGGATGCGTCGTAGCGGTAATGTTGATGGTAGCCCCGGCGCCGTTGGGCACTGCCTTGGGCAAAATCCTCTTGCGGCGGGAGCGTCGCTCCCCCTGTATGCCTCGCATGCTCGCGGCCGGTCGCTTCGATCAGTTGATAGAGCGTGTCGTACGCATAGTGGGAGGAGGCCTCTATGTGCGTGTTGTCCGACCATTCAACCGGCTGTGCCCCATCGTTGACACTCACGATCAGGCCCGCTCGATCATAGGTGTAGGTCAAATCTTGAAGGACTGTACGAGGGTGGCGACTGCGCTGGGTTTTGCACCGTAACAGACGCTCATCCATCGGGTCGTAGGTCCAGGTGCTGCGCACGCCATTGCCTGCCTGCTCGGTTTCAACGTTGCCACTGGCCGTGTAGCGACGCTCTTGCAGCAGCAAGCGTTGCTGGCCTTGGTTGAAGCGAATGGCCATCGACGACAGGCTGCCGTCGATGCCGTACCGGGGCAGTTGAACATTACCCTTGGCGTCATGCTGAGCCAGCAATTGGCCCAGCGCGCCATATTGCCATTGGGTCATGTAAGGAAGGGCTTCTAACGCCGCATGGGGCAGCGCCGGGGGCGGCGCATGCATCGGCGCCTGTGATAAACCTTCAATAAACCGCCGAGCTTGAGCGACAACGTTAGCGTTGATGTCATAACGCTCGAACGTCAGGACACCTGACGGGTCCTCGTGCTGCCATACACGCCCGCAGCGATTGAGGGCGGCATCGCCGGCATTGGCCCCGGCATAACTGAAGCGCTCCGTACACCGGCGCGGGCCAGGATTGGGCCCCTGCTCAAACACTGCTTTGAGGCGCATCAAGTCGTCATACTCATGGCTATGGCGTATGCCCGATGCGTTCCAGGTATCGAGGATCAGATTGCCTGCGCCTCTCCAAGTGATGCAGTGCCCGCTGTCGACATTGTCAGTGCGTAACACGCGCCCGCTGAGCGTGAATTGCGTACGCTGATTGGGCTCAGTGGTAGGGACACGTTGTCGGCGCTCATACAGACGCGGGTCCCATTGCTCGTGTAAAAAACCGGTAGCGCTGTACACCTGACGCGTGATGCGCGCCTCGGCTGTCTGTTCAGGTGAGCGCCGATGGTACGCCACCTCGCGCACCGTCAACCCCCGTGGATCTTGAGCGCCTAGTGTTGGCGTGTGGTGATGCAAGCGTTGAGGCATGATTACGGTCCTGACTGCAGATTGAATAAAAAGTCTACAAAGCAGGCCCTTTACTCATGCCGTAGCCGGGTCTCGCATCGTCATCAAAATGCGCATCGCCCCTAGATTCGCCCTCTTCATCAGCCTGTCAGCGAATGCCCCTACGCGTACATCCGAAAACATTAACGTGCACCGCACTGCAGGCGCCAGAGAGCGGGCCGCTGCAGACAGCGGCCCGCTTGCGGGGGATTACTGACTCACAACAGTGCCTTTAAGCGTACGAATTTGCTCGATCACCGAATTGGTGCGATTAACCAGCACGTAATGACCACTGAACTGCACCCATTGGGAATTTTCGCTGGGTTGCGGCAACCCCTTGGCTTTCCAGTTCTTGATGGCGCTTTCTTCACGGGTGTACTGATCGGGTGCCTTGTCCCCGCTGGTGTAGCAGGTGTGGTGATCCATGGACTTGGCCAGTATCGCGTTGTGCTTGCAATCACTGGCGTTGTCGTCTGCGGCCTGCGCTGCATAGGGCATTGCACATAAAAAACCGGCAATGAGTGATGCAGAAATAATGTTTCGCATGATTGACCTCTTTAAGACGCAATGGACCGATTTTGAAACCTGAGCACACGATTGAGCACCCTGGCTGTGGGAATAGACCGTGTACGCGTGTGAGAGTGCCCTTCACCTCATGCCAATGCGTTTTTGCCTGACGCCTGTGCAGCGTCAAGCATGCTTTCCAGAAACATGGTCAGTCCGACTTCTTGCACGTTCAAGCCTTTGCGCACTCTGGGTAGTGGTACAGAAAGGCTTTTTAAGCGCTGATACTTTGGTTTCGCGACCTACCCACTAACAGACCAGGCCAGGTTGTTCGCGAAGCCCCAGTAGGTTCCACCAAGTTCGAAATATTTCGTATAGCCATTCAGAAATACCCTACAACACACCTGAAATTTTTGAAATACGATGCTCGGCTTATAAAAAGGAGTGTCACATATGGCTAATCACGGTTATATGACCATCACCGGCAAGGCTCAAGTTCTGATTTCGGCGGGTTGTTCGACCCAGGATTCTGTTGGCAACAAGTGTCAGTCCGGGCATGTGGACGAAATTATGGTGCTGTCTTACTCTCATAATATGGTCAATACCGGAAATATTAATAAGCCGACACACAGTCCAATTATCATAACCAAAAATATTGATAAAGCCTCGCCACTTCTCGCTCAAGCGCTTTCAGCCAGAGAAGAAGTAAATTGTACGATTAGCTTTTATCGAGTGTCTTCTTTTGGTATGCAAGAAAGAATCTATTTAATCTCGATCAATGGCGGGATTATTGCTGACCTGACACTTGAAATGCCTCACTCTATTTTTCAGGCCGATGCCGAGCCGCAAGAACATATAGCTATCCGTTATCGAGACATAACTTGGACTCACCATACTGCGGGCACCAGCGGATATAGTACATGGGGCAATCACGAATGAAGCGAATGAGCGAGCGTTGCGCGCCTGGTAGCTGTGACTATTGGATGGTCAGTGCCGCCGCTGGAAAACTCGGAAGCCAAGCCAGCACATTAGGTGTTAGACACATTAAAGACGGTACACTGCGTTTGCAGTTCAACCGCGAAGTCGCTTATTACGCCAAAGGCATTGTTGATGACGTTTCTCAGGGGAAAAAAACGCCTGAGCAGGGATTGGAGGAGTTAAAAAACGAACACAACAGTTTGCTTATTCAGTCATGGGAGGTCGCCAAAAAAGGGGCAGGTGTCATTGCTGGTGCAATGCAGGTGATCACGGGCGGTGGTATATGCTATGTCTCAGTAGGTACGCTATGTCTCGTAGCAGGTGTGCCATTGATGGCCCATGGTGCTAATAACATTTATGAAAACGGGCGCAATCTTTTAGTGGATCGATCTGATACAGAAGGTCCCGTCAGGAAGGGTTATCAAGCAATAGCAAAGTCGGCGGGCTATGAAGACCGCGAGGGGAATTTAGCCTACAGTTCCGTTGACTTAGGCCTGTCTGTCTATGGCCTTACTCGACACTTATTAAAGCCAGGTGCCTGGCGTTTATTTAGATATGTCAGAAAGGACTATGTGCGCTCTTATAAGGACATGGGGGTTGGCGCATGGGGCCTTGAAATACAGACTGATTTCCAAACAGGAAAGCAGATCTATCAAGAGTTCAAAAAATGATTATGTGGGTTTTTCCTGCGCTGGCCGTGTGCGGCATTCTTTTTGCCTACTCCCTTAAAGTTCATCTTTCAGGGAGTGAGTTAAATAAACGTAAAATTTTTTCCTGCTTGCTCTTCAATGGCTTCTTTGTCGTGCCCTATATAGAGATTATTGAGAATAATTATTTCCCGTTTTTAGGGTATAGACCCGACATCATGTCAGAACACCCATTTATCGGTTGGTTGGCTTTTGCTTGCATTTTTATTCATTCCTTTTCACTGCCTGTTAAGCGGAACGTTAAATGGTTGTTTTCAAGGACGTGAACTCACACCGTATCAATTCCCATTAAGGAGGATTTTCATAGACGCGTCCTGGTTATCCTCACTGGATTACACAGTGGCTACAGCTCATCTCGTGCGACTATCACTGCATTGCTGAACAGACCGCGCACTAGGGTCTGTACGAAATGTTTTCGAGCGAAGGTTAGGCAAGGCGAAAACTGGCGAGGAAGCGGAGTTTACGGGGTGTAAATGAGCATTCCGAGCCTGTTTTCAACGCGGCATAACCGAGCGCAGATACATTTCGTACAGAGCCTAAGGCTTCCAGAACTTCCCAGGGCATCGTCATGCACAGTTGCCTCCTGACAAGGCGTAAATCGCCATTGGTGGGATGCGTCCTTTCACGGGTGTCAGCGCAAATCCACACGTCCTTATAAACCGCAGGCAACCCGAGGGTATTCATGCGGCACAAGACAGCGGAGGGTGTTCAACCAAGCAGTGGATGTTATAAAGTAACCATTGGTGCAGGTATTAACCTGCTGCCATCCCGACTAATCCTTGCTTGCGATCCTTTCAATGCCCCACTCGTCCCCTGTTGCGCCGCTCCAGTCACAACGCTTGCTGTCCATCGACGCCCTGCGCGGTCTGGTGATTCTGTTCATGCTGCTGGACCATGTGCGTGAAACGTTCTTCCTGCACCGCCAAGTGGCCGATCCGATGGCGATCGACAGCACCGACCCCGCACTTTTTATCAGCCGCACCCTCGCCCACCTCTGCGCACCGGTCTTTGTGTTGCTGACGGGGCTGTCGGCCTGGTTGTACGGGGAGAAATACCACGGTAAAGCCGATGTTGCGGCGTTTCTGTTCAAGCGTGGTCTGTTTCTGGTGGTACTTGAATTCACGCTGGTCAACTTCGCCTGGACCTTTCAACTCCCGCCCACTGTGATCTACATGCAAGTGATTTGGGCCATTGGCGTGAGCATGATCGCGCTCTCGGTGCTGGTCTGGCTGCCCCGCCCTGCACTGTTTGCAGCAGCGCTGGTGATTGTGGCCGGGCACAACTTGCTGGACAGCCTTCATTTCCCTCAAGGGTCATTTCTGCATGTGCCGTGGGCGATCCTGCATGACCGAGGCTGGATCGACTTCTCGGGCAGCCTGCGCCTGCGCACGTCGTACCCCGTGTTGCCGTGGATCGGTGTGATTGCGCTGGGTTACTGCATCGGCCCATGGTTTTCGCGTGGCGCCTCAGCCCACGTGCGTCAACGCAATTTGTTGCGCGCTGGCGTGGGGTGCTTACTGGGTTTCCTCGTCCTGCGCCTGTTCAATGGCTATGGCGAAGCACCCTGGGTCCATTACGAGCAGCTGTCACACAGCGTCATGAGCTTTTTCAATATCACCAAATACCCGCCTTCGTTGCTGTTCCTGACGCTGACCCTCGGTGTTGGGTTGCTGCTGTTGCTGGCCTTTGAACGCGCGCAACAAAGCCGCTGGATCAGCACGCTGGCGGTGTTTGGCGCGGCGCCGATGTTTTTTTACCTGCTGCACCTGTACGTGCTTAAAGTGCTGTACTTGCTCAGCAGTGCCGTGTTCGGGCTCAATCAGGGTGCATGGTTCGGGTTCGATCACATCAGTGCCATCTGGCTGACCGCCATCGCACTGACCGTCGCACTGTATTGGCCGGTGCGCTGGTTTGCAGGGCTCAAGGCACGTCGCCGCGACATCACCTGGCTCAAGTATTTTTGAGGGCGCGAAGAGCCTGCGCGTGAGCACCCTTTGAACGGTTTATGGATAAATGACATGCAACGTAATTCAGTGCTACGCAACCGATCAGCGTGGCTGATTGCACTGGTCAGCCCTTTGGCTATGGCCGAGTCGGCCCAATCGCAAAGCCAGGGGGTTATCGAGGACAGCACCTGGAGCGTGGTTAACCGCACGGTTTATGACAGCCGCGAATACCGGCATGGCGCGCGCAACAGCGGTTCACGTAATGCCTACAAATCCCGGTATGCGCGTAATGGCTATGCCGAGGAATGGGCCTACGGGCTGATGAGCTCCCTGCAATCGGGATTCACCCAAGGGCTGATAGGTGTCGGCGTCGATGCTCACGCGTACCTGGGGGTCAAACTCGACAGTGGCGGCGGACGTGCGGGTAAAGCCCGCTTGCTGGGGCTGGATAACGAAGGCTATCCCAAGAACGACTTTAGTCGCGGCGGGGCCGCGTTGAAGCTGCGCCTGTCCAATACCGTCGTGTCATGGGGCGAACAGCGGGTCAAAACGCCGGTGTTCAGCTCTTCAGACAGCCGCCTGCTGCCCGAAACAGCAACCGGGGTGTTTCTCAGCAGCAGTGAATGGGAGAACGTGAGGATGGTCGGCGGGCATTTCACTGAAAGTACCGACCGTAATGCCAGCAGTCATCATCAGGGGTTCGTGGTCAATTACTCCAATGCGATCAAGGGCAATGCATTCGACCTCGCCGGGGTGGTCTATACCCCTAGCAAACAAGTGAGCACCAGCGTGTATACCTCGCGCTATGAGGACACCTGGAACCAGCAGTACCTGGGGGTTATCGTCAGCCAGCCCCTCGATGAACAGCGCGCACTGGCGTTCAATTTCAATCTGTACCGCACGACCGACACAGGCAAAGCCCTGTCCGGCGCCCTGGACAACACCACCTGGAGCCTGCTGTCCAGCTACTCAAACGGGGCGCACCGCTTCAGCCTCGGGTATCAAAAGGTGCATGGCGCTACACCGTTTGACTATGTGACCCGCGGCGCGATCTTTATCACCAATGCTGTGCAATTATCTGACTTCAATGCGCCGAATGAGCAGTCCTGGCAACTGCGCTACGACCTGGACATGTCGCCGTGGCACCTGCCGGGCCTGATGCTCAGCGCTGCGTATGTTCGGGGCAGCGACATTGACGGCAGCCACGTCGACCCGCGTGGCGGTTACGCCTATCTGGGCTATGGCAAAGACGGGAAACACTGGGAGCGGGATCTTGAGGCGCGCTATGTGGTGCAGAGCGGCGTCGCCAAAGGCGCAGTGGTGTCACTGCGCCATAACGTACACCGCGGTAACACCGCACAGGCAGAACTGGATACGGATCAGATCCGCCTGGCCCTCGAGTATCCCCTCAGCGGGCGTTTCTGAAGCTTCACGGGCAACAACCGCACGCTGTCATCGCCCGACCGAGCCGTCTATCAGTGCATGTTGCCGTGGTCATGCATGGCGTCGTGACCGTGCATGCCCTTGTGGTTCATCGGCATGTTATTCAATGCCCGGGCTTTGGCCTGCACCCCAATGGACGCTTTGGTGCCCTGTGTATCTTCAACCGTCAGCGTGAGCGGAACGGTATCGCCTTCTTTGATTTGACCTTTCAGGTCAATGAGCATGACGTGATAGCCCTCGGGCTCGAGCGCCACGGTCTCGCCAGCTGGCAAGATAACGGCCTCCACCGGGCCCATGCTCATCATGTCGCCATTCATGCTCATCTGGTGGATCTGCACGGTCTTGGCGACGGGGGACGTGACGGCCAGCAGCTTGCTGTCTGTAGTCGAGGTGATGCGCATAAACGCACCGCTTGACGGCTGCCCCGGCACGGTGGCGCGCACCCACGCATCATCCACAGTGGTTTGGGCCGAGACATGCAGGCTCATGCCCAGCAACGACAACATCAGGTACTTGACGGGTTTCATAGTGTTGGCTCTCAAAGATGCGTTGAATCAGCAGACGGACATCACGGTAAGCAAATCTTCGGTGCACTGCTTGGCCGACAACGAAGGTGAAAGCCCCAGGCGCAGCACGCCCCGTGAGTCAAAGACAAAACTGGTGGCGGTGTGCGACAGCGTGTAAGTAGCGCCGCTTGGCACCTTCTCGTAGAAGACTTTGAACTCCTTGGCCGTTGCGGCTGTTTCTTCCAGCGTGCCGGACAACGCCATGAAGGTCGGGTCAAAGGCCTTGACGTAGGCATCCAGCACCGCCGGGGTATCACGCTCGGGGTCCAGGGTGATGAACACCACCTGCAGCCGGTCGCCGTCCGGGCCCATCATCTTCTTGATTTGCGCCGCCCGCGCCAGTGCGGTAGGGCACACGGCCGGGCACTGGGTGAAACCGAAGAAAATCATCGGCATCATGCCGCGAAAGCTGCCCAGCATCACGTCGTTGCCTTGAGCATCGTGGAGCTTGAACTTGCGCCCCAGAATCTCGTTGCTTAAATCCTTACCGTACTTGTACGACAAGCCACTGCCGGGGTCGCATCCGGCAAGTACGCCCAGACTGAGCAAGCCCAGGCCCTGAACAACACGGCGGCGAGTCAGTAAATCATTCATGTGAAGGTTCCTTTGGCTCACGACAGATCACCGATTCAAACCACGAACCGGTGAAATTCGGCGTTTTGGCGTTACAACAGAGGATCGATATCAGGGTGACGAGTTTCATGGGCGCAGAATTTACCACTCTCAGCCCTCGGGAGCACGTGGCGTTAGACAAGAGGTGGCAATGCAATGGCATTGATGCCTGCCGGACGCACATTTTTTTCACGTCAATTTCATACCCGGCACGCCATTGTGCGCGCAGCCCGGGAGGACGTTTATGCAACCGATTCAGCGACGCGTCAGGTTCTGCCGTTTAGCATCGATCGCGGCCAAACGACGCACCTGTCAGCGGCGATTTTCATCAGGATTGAGTCCGGACTGCGATGAACCACAGCAAACACACGTTTCAGGCCTTAACACCCCTGTTGCTACTGCTGGTGACGACCGCATTACTGCTGTTGCTGGGGCTAGGTGCGCGCGAACTCTGGGGCCCTGAAACCCGCTGGGCCACTATCGCTTTGCAAATGCTACAAAGCGGCGACTACCTTGATCCCTACCTCAAGGGCACGCCTTACTACGATAAGCCATTGCCCTCTTACTGGCTGATCACGGCCACTGCGGGCGTACTGGGGCGCCTGGATCACTGGGCGTTGCGTCTGCCTGCAGTGATTGCCGCCTGGTCAAGCGTGTGGTTGCTGTATTTGATCGGTGAACGCCTGTTCCGCAAAGGCACAGGGCTGATTGCCGGCTGGATGCTGGCCACAACCTTTTATTTTCTGTTTTGGGCACGTGTGGCCACAGCCGACATCCTCACCGTCTGTGGGGTGCTGGCTGCTGTGTGGTGGTATTGGCGCGCACCCGATGACACGCGCTTGAGCCGTTACTGCGTATTTTTTTTGTTGCTGGCCCTGACGTCGCTGTTCAAGGGGCTGATTGGCTTCATCTTGCCGGGGCTGCTGTTATTGCCGCATCTACTGGGCGAGCAACGCTGGAAGCGCCATTTCAATCTGCGCTTGTGTGCCGCCCTGTTGCCGGCCGCGGCCATGTACATGCTGCCGTTCATGCTTTCTCACCTGTATGGCGCGCCGACCTACGGCGAAAGCGGCCTGGGGCTCGTTCTGCGGGAAAATGTGGTGCGTTTTTTCCAGCCTTTCGACAACGTTGGACCGATTTATACCTACCTGATTTATTTGCCGGTCTACACCTTGCCCTGGGCACCCTTCTGGATGATCGGCGCGTGGGTGGCCGTGCGCCACTGGCGGCAGATTGAACCCGAAGCCCGCTGGCTGGTGGCAGGGCTGGGCTTGCTGTTTCTGTTCTTCACGGCCAGCGGCAGCCGCCGCAGTTATTACGTGTTACCGCTGGTGCCCTTCGCACAGCTGCTGGCCGCCTGGTGGGTGACCCGCAGGCTGGCGCATGGCAAGGGCCAATGGCGGCGCTGGGGCATGGCGTTTGCAGGCACGTCTATCCTCATGCTGGCCGTGCTGGGCGTGGTTTACCCGTGGACTAACAGCGGGGGTGGGATCATGCAGTTTGGCGCTGATGTCAAAACAGCGGCAAGTTACCAAGCCCCCTGGGAGAAATGGCGCATGGTGATGGTCGACGTCGACAACAAACTGCCCTTGTATGTGCAGAACGATGGTGCGCCGTTCTATTTCATTGGGGGCGCGGCGGATTACCCCCACGACGGCAGCAGCGCTGATTTCATGGCCTGGCTCGACCACTCCAGCGGCCAGCACTTTGACCCCAGACGCACCCTGATTTTCGTTCAGCACGGTCATGGCAAACCCCTGCCGCTGAGCTTCTTACAGGCCGACCATCAAACCGTTACGAGCCAGCCCAACATGGGGCAGCGACTGCTTCATCAGCACGGCGATGAAAGCGTGGCGTACGTGCCTGTGTCGCCTTGAGGCAGCATGGCACGTTGCCCGGCAGCGGGTTAAGACTCAACGCGAAGCGTCAACGCCAAGCCCTCGCAGATCTTCAAAGAATGCCTTGCCCTTGGGCACTCGATCAGAGGCTTTGGGGATCGCCGGCCCTTGCGCCTCCTTACTCTCCACGTACCAGTAACAATGCGTGATCGCCCGTGTAATACCGACGTAAGCCAAGCGCAGCACTTCATCTTTTTGCGCGGTGTCGTAGGCCTCAGGGTCGCCTTCATTTCCCAGGCCCGCCATGCGGTAGACCTGATTTTTGTAGGGCGATGAGGTCAGGTGCTGACAGTCTCCAAGCAGAAACACAGCATCGGCTTGCAAGCCTTTTGCGCTATGGAACGTCAATTGTCTCAGCCTGCGCGCTTCAGGTGGCAATCTAGAATCCACATTAACAATCGACTGAATATCCTTTTCAATCAGTGCCTTATCGCTGCTTTTTCGAAACAGCATTAATACCCGATCACCTGCGTTGTAATGCTCGGTCAATTTCGCCACCAAAGCGGCATCGTCCCTGTCCAGTACTTGGACGGGGACCAGCGGTTTAGCTTCGCCACAGGCCTTGGCCCGTTTACCCGGTATGGAAGGCGCGGCACGGACGATATGTTCTGCGGCATCAATGATGTGCTGCTGGCTACGGAAGTTGTCACTGAGCATGACCCGCGTCGTGGACGGCGAGACAAACGTTTTGTCGAAGGCCATGAAGTATGTGGGCGAACTGCCCCGCCAGCCGTAGATCGATTGCCAGTCATCGCCCACACACAACAAGGAAGAGCGTTGCGCAGCCCGCCCCACGTGCATGGCGGGGCCACGGCTGCGAATTTCGCGCAGGCTGGCGCGCAACCACGAAACGATTTGCGGCGAGACATCCTGAAACTCATCGATCATCACGTGCGACAACGGACGCAACTGCTCGTGGCTGAGCAGTTTGAAATTCTGCGCGGTGTGCTCCCCGAACAATGAAAACATGCGGTTGTAGGTCATGACCGGAGGCGTTTGTGCCAGCAGATGGCTTTCGAGCGCGCGCCAGAACAGGCTCAGCGCCTCGAAGAAAAAGCGGTCAGGGTCGTCTTTGGCAAACCGCATGTCGCCCACGGCAGATGCGACGTCCAGCCCCAGGTTCTCGATAAAGCTGGCGGCGGTCACAAAACAGTCAAGGAGCGGCGCCGGACTCAGTTCACCCTTGAGCTTGTATTCAACGCCTGGCCCGGCGCTGGTGTCCCCGGACAACGTGGACAATACGCGTCTGGATTGATCGTAAGATTCGAGCCATATCAATGGCTTATCGCAGAAAGCTCGAAACAGCGTTCGCTTGACTGCCCACTCTGCACGCACGCTCAATTTGGCATTGGGCCTGCAAATCTGAGGATTTTCACGGGGATCGAAACCCAGCACCACCCACGCATCCAGTTGCGCAATGTAACCGTGGCAATGGAACGTCGAACCGTTGATGGTTACTGTTTCACGGCTCGGCTCGATGCCTTGAATCGGCCAGGCACCGGCGGCAAACCACAAGTCTTCGAGGGTGTCGCACAGTTCCTCATCACGCTTGGCCGCCAATTCTGTCACCGCCATGCGTTTTTGCACGTCCGGATGATCCCGCTCCAGTTCTTTGAGCTGCAACGCATGCCGGCACAACGCGCCCATCGTCTCGCGAAAACGCTCATTTTGGCTGTACAGGCCGTGATAGCAGGCATTCAGCTGTTGGCGTTGAGCATCATTGATACGCAAATCAAACGGGTTGCTGTCGGCGTCATCATCGCTAGTGCCTCGGTTGCTGAGGGTTTCGAAGGCCTGCAGCTGCGCGTAACCCGGCAGGCTGCGCACCATCGGCAAGATCCGCGAGTGGAAGGTGCGCACCACCTCCCGGGCTTCCTTAAGGCTAAGCGTGCGCCCCCATAAGGCGAAGATTTCCTGCAGTTTGGCGATGAAATCCTTGCGCGATTCGCGGGTGAAAGTCACCACCGTCATGGAGCTCAATTCAAAACCGAGGTAGTGACTGAGCAGCAAAATGCGCAGTACCAGCGACGTCGATTTGCCCGCCCCGGCGCCTGCCACCACGGATGTGGAAGGTGTGTCGCTGAAGATCATCTTCCACTGCGCCGCGCTGGGCTGTGCAGAGGCCGATAGCCGCGCCGAGACATCGGCTTTGATCTGCTTTTTCAGTTCCGCGCCCAACGGCAGCCGCCAGTCATCGAACATGTTGTCATCGATGCCCGGGGCACGCAGCACGTGCGAGCGGGTGTCATTGATAAACAGCACCTGACGGCCTTCTTCCAACCCGTCTGAATGCCCCTCTTCATAGCCGTAATCCACACCGGCACTGTGCCCGCTGCGAAAACCGTCCGCCTGCCCCTGCAGCCAGGACGCAGCATGTTGGGCGCGCAAGCGACTTAAACCGCTGCCAAACAGGCGTGCTGCCAGACGCTTGAGCAGCGGCAGTTGAGTGACCGGGGAAAGGGGTTCGGGCAAATCTGATGTGTGTTGCGGCACGCTGACTCCAGGGTGTGAGGCTGTCCGGGCGGATGGGCTATGGTCGCTCCATTGCGCCGGGAGTTCTAGTAATTGCTTGATCATCAGCTGTTTAGCAGCCGTTTCGACCATCAAGGTTGAAGATTACGCGTCGATAAGTATCGATTTAATTGATTGGTTTTACGTATTTTTTAAACTTTTTATCGATGATTCAGAGGCGCACACTTTCTCCATTCTCATTCGGGACACCGTTCATTCCCCCCCCGACTGACCAGAACAGGAGAGGCATCATGCTTGAACTCAGACCCTTCAACACCTTGGGCGGCGCTCACCACGGCTGGTTGGATGCGCACCACCACTTTTCGTTCGCCGAGTACTACGACCCGCAGCGTATGGGATGGGGCAATCTACGGGTATGGAATGACGACATCATTGCGCCCGGTACCGGTTTCCCGAAGCACCCCCATCGCGACATGGAGATCATCACGTATGTGCGTGAAGGGGCCATCAGCCACGAAGACAACCTGGGTAATAAAGGCCGTACTGAAGCGGGCGATGTACAGGTCATGAGCGCCGGCACCGGTATAGCCCACAGCGAATACAACCTGGAGTCGACAGCAACAAAGATTTTCCAGATCTGGATTATGCCGAATCAGGCCGGGGACCCGCCTTCATGGGGTGCCAAGCCGTTCCCTAAAGGCCAGCGTGAAGGCTTTGTGACATTGGCCAGCGGTAAGGACGGGGATCAGGAAAGTTTGCGCATTCGCGCCGACGCCCGATTGGTGGCGGCCAACCTGAAAGCAGGTGAAACCGCGGAGTATCAGCTCGATCAGGGGCGACGCGCCTATCTGGTTCCTGCCACCGGCCTGATTGAGGTCAACGGGTTGCAGGCCAGCGCACGGGATGGTGTTGCGATCGTCGATGAGCGCGTGCTGCGGGTAACGGCACTCGAAGACAGTGAGATTGTGCTGGTCGATGTGGCCTGAACAGGGTTACTCACAGGCCGTATTCCCACCCGGAACTACGGCCTCTTCTGCGCGCGCGGTGTATCAGGTCAAAGGGTTATCAATCTGGATATACAGCGAGAAGGCCCCTAGCACCATCCAGAAGATGGCAAACAGCCACGGGGAACGCACTGAAAACATCAATGATTTCTTGTACCCCTTGTGGGTGGATTCCATTTCGCAGAACAGCGGCGACTCGTCGTACGCCATCCCCATTTGCGGTTCACTGCTCAGCAGCTCACTTTGCTTGAAATGCCAATGGTCAATGATGTCGTACGCTGCGCGAATGCCCGGCCAGGCATTCAATGAAATCATCAGCCCCAGCACAGCCAGTAGCGGCGGCACGGTCAGGGTGAAAAACTTGCCCCACTCCGGGTTCAGGTTGGCCATGCACGATGCAAATGCAATCACCAGAAATGACTGGGCGGCCAGATAGGCGTCCGTTCGATGGGACAGGATGCTGGTTTCGTACTGTATTTCACGCCGGTAAAAATCCAGCCGGTCCTTGGGTGATCCGAACATTTTCGCATCATGTTCGGAATGCACCTGTTCAGGGGTTTCAGGGGTAATGATCTGGGTCATCCAACACGCTCACAGTGCAACTCGATGAGGTTTGGATGCCCCCGTTCGCGACAAAGTTCAGCGCGTTGCAAGACGTTCGGCAGTGGCCCTGCGGCGTTGGATCAGGTAACCGAGCACCGCCACAGGCGCCGAAGCCAGCATCACCTCCACCGTAATGTCCAGGGGGTGACTGATGTACGCCGATACCACCAGGCTACCGAGAAAGCACAACCCCAACTGCAGGGTGTTTTGTAGCGCTGCGGCCTTGCCGGAGTTTTCCGAAAATGGAAGCAGTGCATTGGCCACCACAATCGGGTAACTCGCGCCGTTCACCAGTGCCATCAGGCAAAACGGAATCAGCAATGTGGCCAATGTGGGTTGAGTCTGTGTCGCCACCACGTACAGCCCTACCATGCTTGCGCAGTAAGCCAACAGCAGCCATGGCAGCAAAGTGCGGCCTTTGATGTGTTGCAACGCGCTGCGGCAACTGTAGCCGCCGATCAAAAAGGCCAGCGTCGGGAAGGCGTAACTCAGGCCAATGTCATTCGGGCTGTAGCCCATGTCGCCCAAAATGAAAGGCGATGCCGTCAGCCAGGCAAAGAAACTCGCGGAACAGGCTGCAAATATCATCACGTTGCCGCTAAACGTTGATGAGCTGAGCAGTTGCCAGTAACTCACGCGCACGATGTTGTGTTGCTCAAGGCGCGGGCGCACTTTCTCTTTGAGCAATAACGTGGGCAGCAACAGCATCACGGCGATGCCAAACAGAACAGTGAAGATCGCCTGCCAGCCCAAGTGATTAAGTACCAGCGCGCCCAATAAGGGCGCCAGCGCCGGAGACAGGCCCATCAACGGCATGATGCCTGCGAATACGCGGTTGGCTTTGTCGGCCGGGTAGCGGTCGATCACCAGTGCTTGCCAGGTAACCGCCGCGGCGCAGATGCCGATGGCCTGAATAAAGCGCAGGCTTAGCAGCCACACAGCATCGTTGACCCAAAGCATGCCCAGACAGCCCAGGGCAAACATCGTCAGCCCGGCCAGTAACACGGGTTTTCGTCCCAGCCGGTCCGACAAAGGCCCCCACAACAATTGGCCCACGGCAAAGCCGGCGAGAAAAATACTTAAACTGGCGCCGACAGCGCCTGCGGACAATTGCAGTTCAGCGCGCAATGTGCCGAATGCCGGCAGGTACATGTCCATGGCCAGATAACCCAGCATGCTGAGCCCGGCCAGATAAAGCGTGAATCCCAACGAGTTTTTCATGTGCACCTAATACTTCCCATCAAACAATTTGTTGACTGGCGCGCATTATCCGGCTGAGGATCTGCTTGTGAAGCGATAATATTTTCTATTTAGCATCAATTAATTTGAAGGCAGCGCTGTGTGGTCTGAATACTCTCTGGATGTCATCGATGCCGTGGCCCGACATGGCAGCTTCAGCGGCGCAGCTCAGGAACTGCATCGCGTGCCCTCTGCCGTGAGCTATACCGTGCGCCAATTGGAAGTGTGGCTGGCGGTGCCATTGTTTGTGCGTCGCCATCGCGATGTAGAACTGACCGCCGCCGGGCAGCTGTTCGTGAAGGAAGCCCGCGATGTGATGAAAAAAATGCTGGGCACCCGGCGCTTGTGCCAGCAGGTGGCCAATGGCTGGAGCGGTCAGTTACGCGTCGCTGTGGACTCCATCACCAAACAGCCGTGCTGCCAACAGATGGTTCTCGACTTTTACCGCCACTTCCCCGATGTGGAATTAATCGTCCACTACGAGGTGTACAACGGTGTGTGGGATGCATTGGTGGACGGTCGAACCGACCTGGTGATTGGCGCTACCCGCGCCATACCGGTCGCGGGTAGCTTTGCCTTCCGCGACATGGGGCTGTTGCACTGGATCTGCGTGGCAAGCCCGGATCACCCGCTGACGGCGTTCGAAGGGTTGTTGAGTGACGAGCAGCTACGGCCCTATCCATCCTTGTGCATGGACGACACATCGCGCAGCTTGCCCAAACGTGACACCTGGACGCTCGACAACCAGCGGCGGATGATGGTCCCGGACTGGCCATCGGCCTTGGCCTGCTTGAGTGAGGGCCTGTGTGTCGGTATGGTGCCTGCCCATCTCGCTCGCCCGCTCATTGAGCAAGGGCGGCTGGTGGCCTTGCACTTGCAACGGCCCTTCCCTGCCAGCCCGTCCTGTATTGCCTGGGTCCAGAACAATCACTCGCCCGCCATGAGCTGGCTACTGGACTACCTGGGGGATACCGACACGCTGAGTCAGGAATGGCTCAACGACGCTGAAGAACAGGATCAGTGATCAAACACAATCGGATACAACGACAGCACCAGCAACAGCGCCATGCTGAGGTTAAACACCATGAGCCATCTGGGTTGGCTCAGTACCGAACGTAATGCGCTACCAAAGCCGGCCCACACGCAGACGCTGGGTAAATTGATGATGGCAAACACCAGTGCAATCACAAAGACGTTGGTGATGTAGCCCTGCGAGGGGGTGTACGTAGTGATCGCGCCCACCGCCATGACCCACGCTTTTGGATTGACCCACTGAAAAGCGGCTGCGCCCCAAAACCCCAGTGGTTTGCCGTGCGCGGTGTGTGTGCCGGATATCGGCCCGGAACTCGCGACTTTCCAGGCCAGATACAGCAAGTAGGCCGCGCCGAGGTAACGCAATACGGTGTACGCCATGGGCACAGCCTTAAAGACGCCTCCCAACCCAAGCCCCACTGCCACGACTAAAAACATGAAACCGAAGCTGATACCCAGCGCATGAGGAAGGGTGCGACGAAAGCCGAAGTTGACCCCGGAGGCCAACAGCATGGTGTTATTGGGGCCAGGCGTGATGGACGAAACAAAAGCAAACAACGTGAAAGCAGAGATCAACTCGAGGGAAAGCGGCATGAAGACGTCCGGCTGGCAAGGGAGAGATGAATGACACCCTAGCGGATCGCCTGCTGCGCCTTGCGCTACAGCTGAGCTGTATTTTTACCGAACACTTTGCGGGTCTTTACTGTTTTGAATACATGCATTTCACATGGTATTCACATTCCGGGGTCTAGATTGAACTCACTCCTTTAGTGAATCCCTCTTGGCCCGCTTCCCCCAGCGGGCCTTTTTTTGGCCGTGACTTCAGTCTTCCAGCGGTTTGGCAGGTTTAGCGGGTTTAACGTGCTTGCCGGACTTGTCAGGCTTGCCCTGAGTGCCAGGTGTGACCGACGTTTCAGGCCCCGTTTGGGCTTGCAACGTTTTTTCGGCAGGCGGCAAGGCATCGACGGTTTTAAACAGCGTTTCGAGGTCCGCGTCACCTTCAGACTTGAACTTGACCTCGCCGTCCTTACCGATCAGAAACACTTTGGCCTTATCAATGATCATGCCCGGTTTGAGTCCCCGGATCAGCGACATGGTTGACTGCGGCTCAAGGTCTTTGCCGTCACGCTTCCCGGTGATGCCAACAATGGTGTACAGCACCAGGTTGCGCTCATCGAAAGCCTTTTTTTGAGCCGGGTCTTCGAGGGATTTTTTCAGAGTCGATAAGGTGGGGTCAGCCTCTGTGCGCGCCACAATCACCAGTGGTCTTGCCTTTGCGCGGTCCTGTTCGAGGGGGTTGGGGACTTCAACGGCGTGCGCCATTCCCGTGACCAGCACACTGGCGAGGATCATTGAGCGTATCAACATGCGGACCTCCTTTCTTGTCATCGGACCGGCGCGCAAAGGTCGTGAACACGGCATGAAAACCTCGGCTCAGAGCCGCTAAACAAGAGTCTAGGCCAAGCGGTTCATCACGCAACCGGGTTGCCGGACTTTGCCTTTCAAGCGTGATTTTTGCAACCACACACCCTTCATGGGCGCTACAGGCTACGCACCCAGCCTGGCTAAATGGTTTTGCGCGTTGAGCTGAAATGGCGGATCAGTCCCACGACCAGCACCAGGACGACCACCCCCAGCGCAATCGGCAAGCGATAAGGTTTTAAATCCCCTAACAGATGCTGCAGGAACTCTCCCGACCAATACCCGGCACTGGCAAACAGCGTGGCCCAGACCACGGCGCCTAACAGGTTGATGCACGCAAACTTGACGGGGGACACCTTACTCGCGCCAATCACCATCGGCCCCACCAGGCGCATGCCGTAAAGAAAGCGCACTGCAAAAATCGACACGGTCGGGTGGCGATTGATCAACGCCGTGACCTTGTCGATAGCGGCCTGTTGTTTATGCAAGCGCGGTAACAGGCGCTCACCAAAATAGCGTCCCGCCCAGAACAACAACTGATCACCCAGCATGCCCGCCAGGCTGGCATAGCCGATGACCGGAAGCAGTTTGAGGACATGCTGGTGAGCTGCCATGCCGCCCAGAATCAGGATGGTTTCGCCTTCCAGCAGGCAGCCGATAAAGATGGCCCAGTAACCGTAGGTGGCCAGTAGGTAATTGACATCGACGTGTTCAAACATGCGCGCTCGTGTGCTCCGTTATAGGCCGGGGACTTCAGGGTCAGTGCCGGTGCCTGTGATGAATATCCGGGAAGTGAGGATGAAAGTGGCGTACAGGCACATGGACATGTGCATGGGTATGGGGTTCCTGAGCCGGGTCATCTGCTTCGTGAGTGTGTTGATGGTGCTCATCATGGTGATGTCGATGGGTATGCTCCAGGCGCGCATGCTGGTGCTCATGTGCATGCACCTCAGTCAAGTGCAACCACACACCCAGCCCCATGAAGGCCGCCGCGACCCAAAACAGCCACGAGACCGATTCACCCAGTATCACGATTGAAATCACAGCCCCCAAAAAAGGTGCCGTGGAAAAATACGCCCCCGTTCGCGCCGCCCCCAGACCGCGCAAGGCCAGTACGAACAGCACCAGACTCACGCCATAACCCAAAAAACCAATCAATAACGTCGGAGACAGCACCTGCGCCGAGGGCCATTGGGCACCCAGCGATGTAGCAATTGCGCAGTTCACCAACCCGGCACACAACCCCTTTGCCCCGGCAATGTAGAGCGCATCAGACGCCGACACTTTACGCGTAAGGTTGTTGTCCACGGCCCAGCACAAACAGGCAAACGCCACTGCAAGCGGCCCCAGCCACGAACCCGTGTCGTTTGCACCCTGCCCTGACGGCAAGGACAGCACCACCCCCCCCGCAATGATGGCCAGCATTCCCGCTACAATCCGGCGATCAGCGTTTTCCTTAAACACCACCCACGCCAGCAGCGCGGTCAGTACGGGCTCCAGGTTCAGCATGAGCGAGGCCGTGGCTCCGGAGGTCAGCGTCAACCCGAACATGAGCGCCACAGGGCCCAATACGCCCCCAAAGGCAATTGCACCCGCCAACCATGGCCATTCACCTGCGCTCAGACCGGAACGCTTCCACCCGCGATCCCGCATGCAACGCACCAACAACAGGCCCGCCCCGCTCCCCAAATACAGCAACCCTGCCAGCAGCACGGGCGACACGTCGGCCCCCAGCAGCTTGGCCAGCGGCGTACTGGCGCCGAACAGGGCTGCCGCAATGAGCGCGTAGAGGACACTTGAATTCATTTCACCCACTTCTGTCTCGGACCTACACACACCCTAGCCTAGCCCTCCCAAAAAACTTACATATAAGCCTGATACTTTCTTCCAACGATTTGGATAACCCCCTTCGAGTAAACTCCCCGAGGCCATAGGCTTCTGATTTTTCGAGGGTTTTATTAAGCCCCTCGATAAAAAATGTGCCCTCTCAAACTTGCGTCATCGCATAAGCCTCTATATATTCGTCCACCTGTCACACAGGCTACGGGGCTGAGATTCAGTAAAACCAGCCGGTTTGATCGCTACATAGCGCTACCGCCCGAATGGCGAAATTGGTAGACGCATGGGACTTAAAATCCCCCGTTCGAAAGGACGTGCCGGTTCGATTCCGGCTTCGGGCACCAAACAAATCAAGGGCTTGCATGAGATTCTTCATGCAGGCCCTTTGTTTTTTTGTTCCGCAAAAAAATCAAGCCGCTGCGCAATTCCGGTGCTACCGCCATCCTGCCGAACACCTACAAACCCATTAGTCCGCTTCATCTGGAACACGGTCTGGCCTTGTGCGCACCTGATTATCGGGCGCCATCCGACCCGCAAGTCTTTGTGATTGATAGTCCCCTAACGAAAAGCACAGGCTAGAGGGCTTCGCTCGGGTTTATATCATTCCGGATGATAATGACCTTCGCTGGGTTCGATTCGTGCGCCAGCACCCGCGCCAGCATTATCCGCCCCATCTCAACAGATTGGCGGACTCCCCCTCATGGAACAGTCACTTAAACATTTGCGCTTCCCACTGGCCGCTTTGGCCATCGTGGTGATGAGTGCATGCGGCAAAACTCCACAAGCGACTGCTCCGGCGCCTGCTGCAAAAGTCAGTGTGGCCAAAGTGCTTGAGCAGCCTGTGAATGAATGGGACGAGTTCACCGGTCGGCTGGAAGCGCCGGAAACGGTGGAAATTCGCCCTCGCGTGTCCGGGCAGATTGATCAGGTCGCTTTCACCGAAGGTGCGTTGGTGAAGAAAGGCGACCTGTTGTTCCAGATCGACCCGCGCCCGTTTCAGGCGCAAGTACGCCGCCTTGAGGCACAGGTCCAACAAGCCCGCGCCAATGCCACCCGCAGCGAAAACGAAGCCCAGCGCGGCGAGCGCCTGCGCCAGAGCAATGCCATTTCGGCCGAGCTGGCCGACTCGCGCAGCACCGCTTCGCAGCAAGCACGCGCCGCCGTCGCGGCCGTTCAGGCCGAGCTGGATCTGGCCAAGCTGAACCTGAGTTTTACCCGCGTCACCTCCCCGATAAGCGGGCGTGTGAGCCGCGCGGAAATTACAGCGGGCAACATCGTGACGGCGGATGTCACACCGCTGACCAGCGTGGTTTCAACCGACAAGGTGTATGCCTACTTTGATGCCGATGAACGTGTGTTTCTCAAGTACACCCAACTGGCCCGTGAAGGCCAACGTGGCCAGACCACACCGGTGTACCTGGGCCTGTCCAATGAAGACGGCAACCCGCACCTGGGGCAAATGAACTTCGTCGATAACCAGGTCAACCCCAAAACCGGCACCATCCGTGGCCGCGCGGTGTTCGATAACGCCGACGGCAGCTTCACCCCGGGCCTGTATGCACGCCTCAAACTGGTAGGCAGCGGGACGTATTCGGCTGTGCTGATCAACGACGAAGCCGTCGGCACCGACCTGGGCAAAAAGTTCGTGCTGGTCCTCGATGGCGACAACAAGTCGATCTACCGCGCCGTTGAGCTGGGGCCGAAGATCGAAGGGTTGCGCATTGTGCGTAATGGTTTGCACAAGGACGACACCATCATCGTCAAAGGCTTGCAGCGGGTGCGTCCTGGCTCGCCGGTCACCCCTGAAGTGATCCCGATGGCGACCGAACAAACCCTCGCTGCACTGGCGCTCCAACGACAAGCCCTGGAAGCCAGCAACCTGCCACAGGTCAAGCCCGCCAACAGCGCGCCGAAGCTGGCTGGCGTCGCGACTCCTCGTGGTTAAGGGACGATAACTCCGATGAATTTTTCTCAATTTTTCATTCAGCGGCCGATTTTCGCCGCTGTGCTGTCCCTGCTAATCCTGATTGCGGGCGGCATTTCGCTGTTCCAGTTACCGATCAGTGAATACCCGGAAGTGGTGCCACCCACCGTCGTGGTGCGCGCCAACTTTCCCGGTGCCAACCCCAAAGTGATCGGTGAAACCGTGGCCGCGCCGCTGGAACAAGCCATCACGGGCGTTGAAAACATGTTGTACATGTCTTCACAGTCCACGGCCGACGGCAAGATCACACTGACGATCACTTTCGCCCTGGGCACTGACCTGGACAACGCACAGGTCCAGGTGCAAAACCGCGTGACCCGCACCCAGCCCAAATTGCCCGAAGAAGTAACCCGCATCGGTATTACGGTCGACAAAGCATCGCCCGACCTGACGATGGTGGTGCACTTGACCTCGCCGGATCAGCGCTACGACATGCTGTACCTGTCCAACTACGCCATCCTTAACATCAAGGATGAGCTGGCGCGCCTGAACGGCATTGGCGATGTACAAATGTTCGGCATGGGCGAATACTCGTTGCGCGTGTGGCTGGACCCGAACAAAACCGCGTCACGCAACCTGACTGCAACCGATGTGGTGAATGCCATTCGCGAGCAGAACCGTCAGGTCGCAGCCGGTGCGCTTGGCGCGCCCCCTGCCCCGAATGCCACAAGTTTCCAGCTTTCAGTCAACACTCAGGGACGCTTGGTGACTGAAGAAGAGTTCCAGAACATCATCATTCGCGCCGGCGATGATGGCCAGATCACACGCCTGAAAGACATTGCGCGGGTTGAGCTGGGCTCCAGTCAATATGCGTTGCGTTCGCTGCTCAACAACCAGCCCGCGGTGGCGCTGCCGATCTTCCAGCGGCCGGGCTCCAATGCCATTGATATCTCGAACGACGTGCGGGCGAAGATGGCCGAGCTCAAGCAGAGTTTCCCTGAAGGCATGGACTTCGACATCGTCTACGACCCGACCATTTTCGTTCGCGGTTCTATCGAGGCGGTGGTTCACACCTTGTTCGAAGCCCTGATCCTTGTGGTGCTGGTGGTTATCCTGTTCCTGCAAACCTGGCGAGCCTCTATCATCCCGCTGGTGGCCGTGCCTGTGTCGTTGATCGGTACATTTGCCGTGATGCACATGTTCGGGTTCTCACTTAACGCCTTGTCGCTGTTCGGGCTGGTGTTGGCCATCGGGATTGTGGTCGATGATGCCATCGTGGTGGTGGAAAACGTCGAGCGAAACATCGAGCTGGGGCTTAATCCGGTCGATGCTACCAAGCGCGCCATGCGCGAAGTGACCGGGCCGATCATTGCCACGGCGCTGGTGCTGTGCGCCGTGTTTGTACCGGCTGCGTTCATCTCCGGCCTGACCGGACAGTTCTATAAGCAATTCGCCTTGACCATTGCCATTTCCACGGTGATCTCGGCGTTCAACTCGCTGACACTGTCTCCGGCGCTGGCCGCCGTGTTGCTCAAAGGCCATCACGCGCCCAAAGACCGTTTTACCCGCTTGCTGGATCGCCTGTTCGGGGGCTGGCTGTTTGGCCCGTTCAACCGTTTCTTCGTCAAAGCCAGTAATGGCTATGTGGGGGCGGTCCGCCGGATCATCCGTGGCAGCGGTATCGCGATGTTGCTGTATGCAGGTTTGATGGTGCTGACCTGGGTTGGTTTTGCGCATACACCCACCGGTTTCGTCCCCCCGCAAGATAAACAGTACCTGGTGGCTTTCGCGCAACTGCCGGATGCCGCGAGCCTGGATCGTACCGAAGCGGTGATCAAACGCATGTCCGAAATTGCTCTCAAGCAACCGGGCGTGGCGAACTCAGTGGCATTCCCGGGCCTGTCGATCAACGGGTTCACCAACAGCCCAAACAGCGGCATCGTGTTCACCCCGCTCAAACCTTTTGACGAGCGTAAGGACCCGAGCCAGTCGGCAGCAGCTATTGCCGCAGCCTTGAATGCGCAATTTGCAGACATTCAGGATGCCTACATCGCGATCTTCCCGCCGCCGCCAGTACAAGGCCTGGGCACCATTGGCGGTTTCCGCCTGCAAGTCGAAGACCGCGGCAACCTGGGTTACGACGAACTGTACAAAGAAGTGCAGAACATCATTACCAAGAGCCACAACGTGCCGGAGCTGGCGGGGTTGTTCACCAGTTATCAAGTCAACGTGCCGCAAGTGGATGCAGCGATCGACCGCGAAAAAGCCAAGACGCACGGTGTGGCCATCAGTGACATTTTTGACACGCTGCAGGTCTATCTGGGTTCGCTGTATGCCAACGATTTCAACCGCTTCGGCCGTACCTATCAGGTCAACGTGCAGGCTGAACAGCAGTTCCGCCTGGAACCTGAGCAGATCGGCCAACTGAAAGTGCGCAATAACAAGGGCGAAATGATCCCGCTGGCGACCTTTATCAAGGTCAGCGACACCGCCGGCCCCGACCGGGTCATGCACTACAACGGCTTTGTCACGGCCGAGATCAACGGCGCAGCAGCGCCGGGCTACAGCTCGGGTCAAGCCGAGGCTGCGATTGAAAAGCTGCTCAAAGAAGAATTGCCCAATGGCATGACCTATGAGTGGACCGAACTGACATATCAGCAAATTCTGTCAGGCAATACCGCACTGTTCGTGTTCCCGCTCTGCGTGCTGCTGGCGTTTCTGGTGCTGGCCGCGCAATACGAGAGCTGGAGCCTGCCGCTGGCGGTGATCCTGATCGTGCCGATGACCCTGCTGTCCGCGATTACCGGGGTGATTCTGTCGGGGGGTGACAACAACATTTTCACCCAGATCGGCTTGATCGTATTGGTGGGACTGGCGTGCAAGAACGCGATTCTGATTGTCGAGTTTGCCAAGGATAAACAGGAAGAAGGCCTCGACCCGCTGGCTGCGGTGCTGGAAGCCTGCCGTCTGCGTTTGCGGCCGATTCTGATGACCTCGTTCGCGTTCATCATGGGCGTGGTGCCTTTGGTGCTGTCGAGCGGCGCAGGGGCGGAAATGCGCCATGCCATGGGCGTCGCGGTGTTTTCCGGGATGCTGGGCGTGACCTTCTTTGGTTTGCTGCTGACCCCGGTGTTCTACGTCCTGATCCGTCGCTACGTGGAGCGCAGTCAAGCGCGCAAAGCCGCCAGGCACATGACGTTGGAGTCGCAACCATGAACGTGAACGTATTCTTGCCGAGTCTGTTGGTACTCGCGTTGAGCGCGTGCGCCGTCGGCCCGGACTATCAAACGCCGAAGACCGAGCCGGCTCAGATCAGCGCCGATAACCTCAAAGGTTTTGACCGTGCCCATTTCGAAGCAATCTGGTGGCAACAGTTCGACGACCCGACCCTCAACCGGTTGGTGACGCGGTCGCTGGCAGGCAACCGTGAGCTGCGCGTGGCGTTTGCCCGGCTGCGGGCTGCCCGGGCGATCCGCGATGACGTCAGCAACGACGCCATGCCAACCATCACCAGCCGCGCCAGCAGCGAGCTGGGCAAAGGGCAGATTCCGGGGCAGACCGAAAAGCGCGTCAACAGTGAGCGGTACGATCTTGGGCTGGACATGGCGTGGGAACTCGACCTGTTTGGCCGTATCCAGCGTCAACTGGAAGCCAGCGATGCGGACGAACAGGCCGCCGCAGCGGATTTGTATCAGTTGCAAGTGACCCTGATTGCGGAATTGGTGGACGCCTACGGCGAACTGCGCGGCGCGCAACTGCGTGAGCACATTGCGCTGGCCAACCTGAAAAACCAGCAGGAATCCAAAGCCATCACTGAAAGTCTGCGTGATGCGGGTGTCGGTGATGAGCTGGACGTCATGCGCGCTGACGCACGTCTGGCGGCCGTTGAAGCCAGTGTGCCGCAGTTGCAGGCGCAGCAGGTACGTGAACGCAATCGGATTGCCACCTTGTTGGGCGAGCGTCCGGAGCAACTGAGCGTCGATTTGAGCCCGGCCAAACTGCCCGCGATTGCCAAGGCCCTGAACATTGGCAACCCCGGCGACCTGCTACAGCGACGCCCGGACATCCTCAGTGCGGAACGCAAACTGGCGGCCGCAACCGCCCGGATCGGCGTGGCCAAGGCAGATCTGTTCCCGCGGGTCAGCCTCAGCGGGTTCCTTGGGTTTACCGCTGGGCGAGGCTCGCAGATCGGCTCAGCAGCCGCCAATGCCTGGGCTCTGGGCCCGAGCATTACTTGGCCTGCCTTTGATTTGGGCAGTGTGCGAGCACGTTTACGTGGCGCGGATGCCGAAGCCGATGGCGCACTGGCCCGTTACGAACAACAGGTGTTGTTGGCGCTTGAAGAGTCGCAAAACGCGTTCAGTGATTACGGCAAACGTCAGCAACGCCTGGTGTCGCTGATACGTCAGAGTGAGTCGAGCCGCACCGCAGCCGATCTGGCGGCGATTCGCTATCGCGAAGGCACGGTGGACTTCCTGGTGTTACTCGATGCCCAGCGTGAACGGCTCGCAGCAGAAGACAGTCAGGCACAGGCCGAGGTTGAGTTGTATCGCGGCGTGGTGGCGATCTACAAAGCGCTGGGCGGCGGCTGGCACGTTGAAACGGTGGCCAGCGCGCACTGATGTGTACCTGATTTAACGGCTCCTTTGGTTGGTCGCATCCAACCGTTTAGCCCCGCGTTCATTCGGTCGCGGGGCTTTTTTTGGCCTGCAGTTCAGGCGGTTGGCCGTGCCTGTACAAGGGGCGTGTGGGGCAGCAGTTGGACCCCAAGGTATAACGCCAGCATCCCGTTCAGGCTCAGGGGGTCAACCCCGCTCAGCTCGGCAATCCGATCCATCCGGTACCGCAGGCTATTGCGATGGATGCCCAGCGCATCGGCGCACGCCTGACTTTGGCCGTCATGCTCGCACCAACTGCGCAAGGTTGCGATCAGTTGGCCATTGCTGTCCTTGGCGACCACTTTGTGCAGTGGATTGAGCAGTTCTTCCAGCGCATCGTCATTGCGATGCCGCCACAGCATCACCGGCAAGCGGTAGCGGTCAAGACTCAGTAAACGCGTGTCCGGCAACACATCACGGCCATACGCCAGCAAATCCCCCACGCGTCGATAACAACGGCGCAGTCCTTTGAGTGCATCCGCCTGTCCGCCTTCGGCGATGCGCAACACGTTCCAGCCGTGGCCGTCGAGCCGTTCCAGTAGCCGCGTGTCGTCCAGTGTGGTGGTTGACGGGCGGCACCACAGCAGCGAGGCATCGGCCGGGCACACGCACCAACTGTCCGGGTAGCGTGATTGCAGCCACACGCTCAGGGCCTCGGCACTCTGGCCCTTGCCCAGTTCAAACAAATAAGGAATGCGCGATAGCTGCGGCTTGAGCCCCAGTTGTTGGGCTTCGTCGATCAGGCGCGGTGAGTCGCCGCTTTCACTCAACAATATGGCCACCAGGTCGTCGCAACGTTGACGACGCCATTGCTGTTCGGCTTGTTGATGGCGTTGGCCCACCAGCATTTCGGCCGTCATGCGCACCAGTTCGGCGTAGGTGCGCAGCAATTCAGGTTCACCGGTCAGCCCCAGCACGCCGATCAGGCGCTGATCGAGCAGCAATGGCAAATTGATTCCCGGCTGCACGCCTTTCAGGCATTTGGCGGTTTGCGCATCGATTTCCACTACCCGTCCGTTGGCCAGCACCAATTGCGCGCCTTCATGGCGGGTATTGATACGCTCGGGCTCGCCGCTGCCGAGGATCAACCCCTGGCTGTCCATCACATTAACGTTGTACGGCAAGATGGCCATCGCGCGATCCACGATGTCCTGCGCCAAATCATGATCGAGTTCGAACATAGGGTGACAATCCTTGGAAACATTTGTTCGTGCGCACAGCCTCAGCAGAAAAACACTGTGCAGCAGCACAAAGACAGCAACGTTTGGGTGACCGAGACTCACGCAGCGACCAACGTTAACCTCGGATCGCGAAAAAACATAATAAAGAGAGACATGAGATGTCACAGAGCGCCCCCGCTTCGCTGACCGGCGATGACGATAAAAACGCCATCTACAAGCGCATCACCCTGCGTTTGATCCCCTTCATTTTTATCTGCTACCTGTTCAATTACCTCGACCGGGTAAACGTTGGCTTTGCCAAATTACAGATGCTTGATGCGCTGAAATTCAGCGAAACGGTCTACGGCTTGGGTGCCGGGATTTTCTTCATTGGCTACGTCTTGTGCGGGGTTCCCAGCAACCTGGCATTGACCCGATTCGGGCCTCGGCGCTGGATCGCCGTGATGATGATCACCTGGGGCGTGCTGTCCACCTGCCTGATGTTCGTCACCACCCCGACCCAGTTCTATACCCTGCGCCTGTTCACCGGCGCCGCCGAAGCGGGTTTCTTCCCAGGCGTTGTGCTCTACCTCTCACAATGGTTCCCCACGTTCCGTCGTGGCCGCATCATGGCGCTGTTCATGTCTGCAATCCCGGTCTCCGGCTTGATCGGCGGTCCCTTCTCGGGCTGGATTCTTAGCCATTTCGCCGCAGGCCAGGGCGGACTTGCCGGATGGCAATGGATGTTCCTGCTGCAAGGTATTCCCACCGTTGTGTTGGGTGCGCTGGCGATCTTCCTGCTCAGCGACAGTTTTGCCAATGCCAAGTGGCTAACGGCTCACGAGCGCGCCGTGCTCGACGCTGACCACCGCCTGGACACCGTCAACAAACCCGCCACCACTTCTGATTCGCTGCTTGCCGTGTTTAAAAACCCGGCCATCTGGGCGTTCGGCCTGATCTATTTCTGCATCCAGAGTGGCGTGTATGCGATCAACTTTTGGCTGCCGTCGATCATCAAAAACCTGGGGTTCAGCGACACGCTGGTGATTGGCTGGTTGAGTGCGATTCCTTACTTGCTGGCTGCTGTGTTCATGTTGCTGGTGGGGCGCTCGGCTGACGTGCGCAAAGAGCGTCGCTGGCATTTGGTCGTGCCAATGTTGATGGGGGCGCTGGGCTTGGTGATTGCTGTCAACTTCGCCACGCAACCGGCCATCGCCATCTTGGGGCTGACAATCGCGACCATGGGCGCCCTGACCGGCTTGCCCATGTTTTGGCAGGTGCCCACTGCCATGCTCAGTGCAGGCGCGGCCGCTGGCGGCCTGGCCTTGATCAACTCCATGGGTCAAATGGCGGGGTTCCTGAGCCCGTATCTGGTGGGTTTTGTCAAAGACGCCACCGGCTCGACCGATGCTGCGCTGTACCTGTTGGCGGCGGTGATTGTGGGCGGCAGTGTGCTGGCCTTGCGCATGACCCGCGGCATGCGTCACGCCTGACGCCATCGGTTTTGCTGCGCAGGGGGCGTTTTGCGGGCCTCTGCGCAGGCAATCGGCTCAGCAAGATTTGCCCTACAGCCTTTGGAGCCTCAAGCTACGCGTCTCTAATAATCAAAATGCGCGTTTCAACGAGGCTGTTGTGTCTAAAGGTATTGTTTTATCGGTTCTGGCATCGAGCCTGTTCGGTGTCATGTATTACTACACATCCCTGCTCTACCCTTTGAGTGGCGCCGAAATTTTCGGCTGGCGGATGCTCCTCACCTTGCCCTGCATGACCCTGTTCATGTGTTTTTCGGGGGATTGGCGGCTGGTGCCGACGATCTTCTCCCGCCTGCAGCAAACCCCCCGGCTGTGGATTGCCCTGTTTGCCTCCAGTGCGCTGGTGGGCCTGCAACTGTGGCTGTTTCTGTGGGCGCCCCTCAACGGCCACAGCCTGGACGTGTCACTGGGGTACTTTTTGTTGCCCCTGACCATGATTCTCACGGGCCGCGTGGTGTATGGCGAACACCTTTCCCATCTGCAAAAAATTGCTGCCGCGCTGGCGATACTCGGGGTCGCCAACGAGGTGTACCGGGTCGGCGGTTTTTCCTGGACCACCCTCGTAGTGGCCATCGGTTACCCGCTGTATTTTGTGCTGCGCAAACGGGTCGGGACCGACAATCTGGGCGGCCTGTGGATCGACATGCTGCTGCTCATGCCCGCGGCGTTCTTGTTTGTGCAAACAGGCGAACACGGCTTCGATGTGGCCAGCCAACGTGCGGCACTGTACACGCTGATCCCGGTACTGGGCCTCATCAGCGCTCTGGCCTTGATCAGTTACATCATGGCCAGCCGCATGCTTGCCTTCAGCCTGTTCGGTCTGCTCAGTTACGTTGAGCCGGTGCTTCTGGTGTGCGTGGCGTTGTTGCTGGGTGAAAGTATTAGCGCCGGGCAATGGCTGACCTATTTACCGATCTGGCTGGCGGTGCTGGTGTTGATGTTTGAAGGGTTCAAGCATTTGTTGCGTCAGCAAAAATCCGTGTAAAGGCAATGCAATGGGCTGGTTTCACAGCCCATTGCCACCCTCGAGGTAGATGAAGCCGCTGCAAGGACTACCGTTTATCATTTTTTTCAGCGAGTGCGAACGAACGTTTTAAACGGTTTTGGCCCAGTATTTGCTTGCTCGTTTCACGTATCACCTTCCGGACTAGCTTTTTAAGCCAACTGATTGGTTTAAAACATATTTGCCAATGGTGTTCCACAGCCTCAAGCTATGTGCCCACTCATACGAGTAACGCTGTAGATCCATTGAGGTTGTTGTGTCCAAAGGTATTGTTTTATCGATTCTGGCTTCCTGTTTATTTGGCGTCCTGTACTACTTCACATCCCTTCTGCGACCGCTGGACGGTCAAGAAATTTTCGGTTGGCGAATCCTAATATCGCTGCCCTTCATGACACTCTTTCTCTGCCTTTACGGCGAATGGAAGTGGGTTGCGCTCATCTTTCAGCGCTTGCGCGCCCGGCCTGCATTGATCCCCTGCGTCATGTTGACCAGTTTTCTGGTGGCGGTACAACTGTGGATGTTTATGTGGGGGCCTTTGAACGGTCATGGGCTCGATGTTTCATTGGGTTACTTCCTGCTGCCACTGACGATGATTCTCACGGGGCGCATCGTCTATGGTGAGCACCTGTCGCATCTGCAAAAGATCGCGACGGCGCTCGCTGTGCTGGGTGTGGCCAATGAACTGTACCGCACGGGTGGTTTCTCCTGGACCACGTTGGTGGTCGCCTTGGGTTACCCGATGTACTTTGTACTGCGCAAAAAAATCGGTATCGATAACCTCGGCGGCTTATGGCTGGACATGCTGCTGATGGTGCCCGTGGCGCTGTGGTTTGTGTTGGCAGGCGAGCATGTCGACCTTCAGGCGCAACGCTCAACGCTCTACGTACTGGTGCCGATGATGGGCATCATCAGTGCCGCTGCAGGTTTCGCTTACATCTTGGCAAGCCGCTTGCTGCCGTTCAGCCTGTTCGGATTGCTCAGCTATGTCGAGCCTGTGTTGTTGGTGGCCGTCGCCCTGCTATTGGGCGACAGCCTGGAGGAAGGTCAATGGCTGACCTATGGCCCGATCTGGCTGGCGGTGGGTGTGCTGGTACTCGAAGGTCTCAAACATGTGAGCCGGCAACGCCGCTATCTGAGCTAAACCGGTAGCCACAACCGGAAACGCGCTCCGCCCAGGGGGGAAGGCTCAATACTGAGCGTTCCACCTTGGGCTTCGAGGGCGCGCCGGCTGATCGCCAAGCCCAGACCAAAGCCCCCCGTGGCGCGGTCGCGGCTGCGGTCCAGGCGATAGAAAGGTTCAAACACGCGTTCGCGGTCCGCTTCCGGGATGCCGATGCCGTCATCGTCGACCCACAATTCACAGCCGTGCGCAGTGACATTCACCCCCACCTGAATGCGCCGATCGCAGTAGCGCATGGCGTTACGCAGCAAGTTTTGTAACGCGCGCGCGGTGAGTCTCGGGTCCAGCGCAAAGCGCTCCTGCGAGCCGTGCAGCAGCACGTCCAGCACGATGTCGGGGGTTTCCAGCTCTTCGTCGAAACTGCCCAGAATACTGTCGACAAATTCATCCAGCGACACCTCCACGCGCTCCGGCACCAGCGCCGGGTTTTGCAAGCGGCTAAAAGACAGCAACTCCAGCACCAATTCATCCAGTTCGCGGATATGCCCGACCAACACCTGCAACCGCTCGCGGCTGGCTGGCGGCAAGTCGTCGCATAACACCAGCGCCAAACCGAAATCCAGCCGCGTCAGGGGTGTGCGCAGTTCGTGGGAGACCGCATTGAGCAGGTCGCGTTGCTGGTTGAGCAGGCTTTCGATGTCTTGGGCCATGGTGTCAAATGCACTGGCCAGCCCGTGAACGTTCGACCGTGGCGAGATCTGCGTGCGCTCGCTCAATTGCCCCTGACCAATCAACGCCGCTGTGCGCTTGAGACGCTCCAGGTCGCGCCAGTGAGGACGCAGCCACAGCAATAAACACCCGAGCAATGCCGCGCCGATCAGTACGTTAATGCTCCAGTACAGGACGTTCATGTCGAAGGGATCGGGGGGCATCACCAATTCAATAGCCTGTTGCTTGTCCAGCGGTGACACCACCAGCGTGCGCCAGCCCCATTCGCCAATGCGCAACACGCCCTGCCCTTGCTGTAACTGGCGCTGTTCATCGGCATCGAATTTCGGGTCATTGACTGACAGCAGATTGACCCGCAACGGCGAGAACTGGCTGTCCAGCTCCCGGGCCAGCGCGGGCCATTGTTCGGCGGGTAATTGATGAAATTGTTTGACCAGCAGGGTTTGCATGCCGCGGGACATGTCGATGTTGTAATTCATGAACCGATCATGAAAGACCGTAACGATCAACTCGGGTACCAGGTAGATGGCTGCCCCGAATGTGACCATGGTCACCAGATATAGCCTTAGCAGGACCTTGAACATGGTTTCAGCATTCCCACTCGGAACGGCTGAAGAGGTAGCCTTTGCCCCACACGGTTTTGATCTTGCGCGCTTCCCCCGCGCAGTCATCGAATTTGCGCCGCAACTTGGAAATGGCCACGTCCACCGAGCGGTCTGTGCCGTTGAATTCAATGCCACGTAAACGCTGGAGGATTTGATCGCGGCTGAGCACTTCACCGGCATGCCGGGCCAGGACCACCAACAGGTTGTATTCACCGCTGGACAGCTCAATGTCTTGCCCGCGCCACGTGACGTTGCGTTCTGACAGGTCAATGCACAAGTTGCCGATCACGATCCGGTCATTGGCCACCTGCGGCTCGATCAGGCTGCTGCGGCGCAGTAACGTCCTCACGCGCGCCAGTAATACCCGCGGCTCGCAAGGTTTTGTCACATAATCGTCGGCGCCCATCTCTAGCCCCAGCACCTGATCATGACTATCGTCGCGGGCCGTCAACATCAGGATCGGCAGGCTGGCCGAGTCAGCACGCAACAAGCGGCACACTTGCAGGCCATCAAGGCCCGGCAACATCAGGTCAAGAATCACCAAGTCCGGCGGGTTGCTTTTAGCCCGGTCACGCACCAGGTCGCCACGGGCAATCACGCTGACCTCGTAGCCATTGCGCTCCAGGTAACTGGCAATCAGCTCCGAGAGCGCGGCGTCATCTTCGACCAGCAAAATAGTGGGCATAATAAATGCTTACAACTCGGGGAAAGCCAAAGGATATACAACCTCACACGGATAGGAGCATTACCTTCACACTTTTTCACACACCGCCTACACAGCTTCACAACGCCTCTTGCGTGCTGCCCTTAGCATGCGCAAGCACTTACAGAACTATCCTGCATTTATAAGAAGGCTCGCTCATTGAAAAAGCTCTTTGCCCCGCTCTGCCTTTCAGCGCTGGCACTGGCCCTCGCGGGGTGTGGCAAGAACCCCGACGCTGAAGAAAAAACGCCCCTGGTCAAGGTGCGAACCGAAGTCATCGCCACCGCGCCGCTGTCGATCAATAACGAATTGAGCGGACGCATCGTTGCCCCGCGCGTGGCCGAAGTGCGCGCCCGCGTGGCTGGCGTGGTGCTCAAGCGGGTGTACGAAGAAGGCAGCGAGGTCAAACAGGGGGACGTGTTGTTCCTGATTGATCCTGCGCCTTTCAAGGCCGATCTGGACAGTGCGCTGGCCGCCCTGCGCAAATCCGAAGCGCAGGCTTTGCAAGCCAGGTTGCAGAGTGAGCGTTACGCTGCGCTGATCGAAAGCAACGCCATCAGCGGTCAGGAATACGACAACGCCCGCGCCCAAGCGCAGCAGGCACACGCCGATGTCGCAGGCAATAAGGCCGCGGTGCAGCGTGCCCGCTTGAACCTGGGTTATGCCACGGTCACCGCGCCGATTTCCGGACGCATCGGCCGCGCACTGGTCACTGAAGGCGCTTTGGTCGGTCAGGGCGAAGTCACGCCGTTGGCACGGATTCAACAACTCAATCCTGTGCACGTAGACCTGACCCAATCCACCCGCGATCTGGACAACCTGCGCGAATCCTTCCGCGCTGGCGAATTGCAAAAGGTCGGCAACGAGCAGGCCCGCGTCACCCTTGTCCGTGATAACGGCAGCCTGTACCCGTTGCCCGGCAAACTGCTGTTCACCGACGTTAACGTAGACCCGAGTACGGGCCAGGTGATTCTGCGCAGCGAGTTTCCCAACCCGGATAACGACCTGCTACCCGGCAGTTTTGTGCGCGTGCGTCTGGAACAGGCTTTTAACAAGCAAGGCATCAGCGTGCCGCAGCGCGCTATTTTGCGTGACAGCGCCGGGGTGGCTCAGGTGTTGTTGGTTGAAGCGGACAATCGCATCAAGCAGCAGCCGGTGCAGCTGGGCAATGCCCAACAGGATCGCTGGATCGTCAATGCCGGCCTGAAAGCTGGCGACCGCATTGTCATCGAAGGCCTGCAACATGCCCGCCCGGGCGAACAGGTGCAGATCGATGACCCCGCTCTTCCCCTCGTACACTCCACGGATCGGTGAGCATGCCGCAGTTCTTTATCGATCGGCCCATCTTTGCGTGGGTCGTCGCGTTGTTCATTGTGCTGGCGGGGGCTTTAGCCATTCCGCAATTGCCGGTCGCCAAATACCCAAACGTCGCACCGCCCAAGGTTGAGGTCTATGCGGTCTACCCCGGCGCTTCGGCCCAGACGCTGGACGAAAGTGTGGTCAGCCTGATTGAGCAAGAGCTCAACGGCACGGATGGCCTGATGTATTTTGAGTCTCAGAGCAGCCTGGGCAGCGCCACCATTACCGCCACGTTCAAGCCGGGCATCGATCCGGAAATGGCGCAGGTCGATGTGCAAAACCGCCTCAAGGCCGTCGAGTCACGTTTGCCACAGGCGGTCATGCAACAGGGGTTACAAGTCGAGAAAGTCTCGTCCGGCTTTTTAATGCTGGTAACGCTCACGGCTAATAACAGCCCGCTGGACGAGGTCGCGCTCAGTGACTACCTCGCCCGCAACGTCATGAACGAAATCAAGCGTATAGAAGGCGTGGGCAAGGCCCAGCTCTATGGCGCCGAACGGGCCATGCGCATCTGGATTGATCCGCAAAAGCTGATCGGCTTTCACTTGACCCCTGCTGACGTCAATCAGGCAATTGCCAATCAGAACGCTCAAGTTTCGGCGGGCAGCATCGGTGATTTGCCGGGACGCCCGACGCAGGAAATCACGGCTACGGTGCTGGTTAAAGGCCAGCTCTCGACCCCTGAAGAGTTTGGCGACATTGTGCTGCGCGCCAATCCGGACGGCTCCACGGTGCGCGTGCGCGACGTGGCGCGGGTCGAAATTGGTAGTCAGGAATACCAGTACGGCACACGCCTCAATGGCAAGACTGCCACAGCCTTCAGCGTGCAGTTGGCGCCCGAAGCCAACGCCTTGAGCACTGCGACCCTGATTCGCGCCAAGATGGACGAGTTGAGCCGGTACTTCCCTGCGGGTGTTGAGTACACCATCCCGTACGACACATCGCCGTTCGTCAAAGTCTCGATTACCAAAGTGATGTACACCCTGGTCGAGGCGATGGTGCTGGTGTTTGCCGTGATGTTCCTGTTTTTACAGAACATCCGTTACACCCTGATCCCGACACTGGTGGTACCGGTCGCGCTGATGGGCACGTTTGCCATGATGCTGGTGCTTGGCTTCTCGATCAACGTACTGACGATGTTCGGTATGGTGCTGGCGATCGGGATTCTGGTGGATGACGCCATTGTGGTGGTGGAAAACGTCGAGCGGATTATGGTGACCGAGGGGCTGTCCCCACGCGAAGCCACACGCAAGGCCATGACCCAGATCAGCGGCGCTATCATCGGTATCACCCTGGTATTGGTGGCCGTGTTTATCCCGATGGCGTTCATGCCGGGCTCGGTGGGGGTGATTTACCAGCAATTCTCGCTGTCGATGGCCACCTCAATCCTGTTCTCGGCTTTTTTGGCCCTGTCGCTGACCCCGGCGTTGTGCGCCACCCTGCTCAAGCCCATTGCCAAAGGCGAGCATCATGCCAAGGGCGGTTTCTTTGGCTGGTTCAACGCGCGGTTTGAGCGGCTGTCCCAAGGCTACGAGCACTGGGTGGTGCATGTGATCAAGCGCAGCGGGCGCTATTTGCTGGTCTACGGCGCACTGCTGGTGATGTTGGTGCTGTGTTTTGCCCGTCTGCCCTCCTCGTTTTTGCCGGTTGAGGATCAGGGCTACACCATTACCGACATCCAGTTGCCGCCGGGGGCCAGCCAGGTGCGCACGATCAAGGTGGCTGAACAGATCGAAGCGCACAACGCCACTGAGCCGGGGGTGGGTAACACCACGATGATTCTGGGCTTCAGCTTCTCCGGTAACGGCCAGAATGCCGCGCTGGCGTTCACGACCATGAAGGATTGGTCCGAGCGCGGCGTAAAAGACTCAGCTTCGGCCATCGCCGACCGCGCCAATGCGGCGTTCAGCGACCTCAAGGATGCTGTGGCATTTGCCATTCTGCCGCCACCCGTGAGCGGGCTGGGGACCTCGAGCGGTTTTGAGTTCCGTCTGCAAGACCGTGGTGGCGTCGGGTATGACGTGCTGATGCAAGCACGCAGCGAGTTGCTGGCGTTAGCCGAGAAAAGCCCGGTGCTGACCAATGTGCGTGAAAGCGCACTGGCTGAGAGCCCGCAGGTGCAACTGGAGGTTGACCGTAAGCGCGCGAATGCATTGGGCATTTCCTTTGCCGACATCGGAAACGTGCTCTCTACGGCCGTGGGATCGGCTTACGTCAATGACTTCCCGAATCAGGGCCGCATGCAGCGCGTGGTGGTACAGGCCGAGGGCGATCAGCGCAGTCAGGTTGAAGACCTGCTCAAGATCAATGTGCGCAACAACCTCGACAAGATGGTGCCGTTGTCGGCCTTTGTCGAAGCGCGCTGGATTCAGGGGGCATCGCAGTTGACGCGTTACAACGGTTACCCGGCCATCAGCATTTCCGGCGAAGCGGCCGTCGGCCACAGCACTGGCGAAGCGATGATCGAGATCCAGCGTCTGGTTGCACAGCTGCCCGCTGGCATGGGCATGGAATGGACCGGCCTGTCGCTGGAAGAAAAAATCTCCGGAGCACAGGCGCCGATTCTGCTGGGCCTGTCGTTGCTGGTGGTGTTCTTGTGCCTGGCAGCCTTGTACGAGAGTTGGTCGATCCCCACTGCTGTGTTGTTGGTGGTGCCTTTGGGCGTATTGGGCGCAGTGCTGGCAGTGACGTTGCGAGGAATGCCCAATGACGTGTTCTTTAAGGTGGGCTTGATCACGATCATTGGCCTGTCGGCCAAGAACGCGATCCTGATCATCGAGTTCGCCAAGACCTTATATGACGAGGGTCATGATCTGGTGGATGCCACTGTGCAGGCGGCGCGCTTGCGTCTGCGTCCGATCGTAATGACTTCACTGGCTTTCATTCTCGGCGTCGTGCCGTTGGCCATTGCCACCGGCGCGAGCTCCGCGAGTCAGCAAGCAATTGGTACGGGCGTTATCGGCGGCATGATCGTGGCCACGCTGGCCGTGGTTTTCGTGCCGGTCTTTTTTGTTGTGGTGATGAAACGAGTGAGCAGAAAACCGCGAGCGCATTAAGCATCGTCGGCGCGTGCTAAGGTTCAGCACTACCACGTTACAGGGACTGTTTATGCCGCACCTTGCACGCACTCACCCTCGCCTGACCGCTGCCACTGTTCTGGGGGTTGCGGTCGGGATTTTCGCACCCGCCGCGACCCTGACCACCCAGTTTCTGCTGGGCTGGAATGCCGGTGTCTGGCTGTACTTGGCGTTGACGTTCTGGCTGGTGGTTCGCTCCAAAGCCTGCGACGTCAAACGCACGGCGGAAGTTGAAGACGAAAATGCCAGCATGGTGTTGTTCACTGTCTGCGTGGCTGCAATCGCCAGCCTGGCAGCGATCACCCTTGAGCTCTCCGGTAATAGCAAACTGAGCAACACCGACCAGGTGATGCACTACGCCTTCACGGGTATGACCATCGTCGGTTCGTGGTTGATGATCGGGGTTATCTTCAGCCTTCACTACGCCCGACTCTTTTACAACAATGATGGCCCTGAACCTGCGCTGCGTTTTCCTGAAGGTGAGCTGGACCCGGACTACTGGGACTTCCTGTACTTCTCTTTCACGTTGAGCGTAGCGGTACAAACCGCTGACGTTTCAATTGCCACCCGCGAGATGCGTAAAGCTGTATTGGGCCACTCCTTGTTGGGTTTCTTGTTCAACACGGCTGTATTGGGTTTCTCCATCAACATTGCCGCAGGCTTGTTTTAAGCCCATAAAAAAACGCCCGCCCCTATGACAGGGCGGGCGTTTTTTTGTGCGCCAGAATCAGTCTGCGGTCAATACACCGCGACGCACCTGATCACGCTCGATGGATTCAAACAGGGCCTTGAAGTTACCTTCCCCAAAACCGTCGTCCCCCTTGCGCTGAATAAACTCGAAGAACACCGGGCCCATCAGGGTTTCGGAGAAGATCTGCAGCAGCAAGCGCTTGTCGCCCTTATCGGACGAACCATCGAGCAAGATCCCGCGTGATTGCAGGGCCTCTACCGACTCGCCATGATTTGGCAAGCGGCCTTCAAGCATTTCGTAATAGGTGTCCGGTGGAGCTGTCATGAAGCGCATGCCGATTTTCTTCAGCGCGTCCCAGGTCTTGACCAGGTCGTCACTGAGGAAAGCCACGTGCTGAATGCCTTCGCCGTTGAACTGCATCAGGAACTCTTCGATCTGCCCGGCACCCTTGGACGACTCTTCATTGAGCGGGATGCGGATCATGCCGTCCGGGGCTGTCATGGCCTTGGACGTCAGGCCGGTGTACTCACCCTTAATGTCGAAGTAACGAATTTCACGGAAGTTAAAGAGCTTTTCGTAGAAATTGGCCCAGTAAGCCATACGCCCGCGGTACACGTTGTGGGTCAGGTGGTCGATGATTTTCAGGCCTGCCCCCACGGGATGACGGTCCACGCCTTCAATGAAAACAAAGTCGATGTCATAGATCGAACTGCCTTCGCCATAACGGTCAATCAGGTACAGCGGTGCACCACCGATGCCTTTGATCGCAGGGAGGTTCAGTTCCATTGGACCGGTCGGGATTTCAATCGGTTGCGCGCCCAGTTCAAGTGCCCGGGCATAAGCCTGTTGCGCATTGCGCACGCGAAATGCCATGCCGCAAACGGACGGGCCGTGCTCGGCAGCAAAGTAGGAGGCTACGCTGTGAGGCTCATTGTTGAGGATCAGGTTAATGTCGCCCTGGCGGTACAGATGCACAGCCTTGGAGCGGTGGGTGGCGACTTTGGTAAAACCCATGATTTCGAAAATGGGTTCAAGGGTATTCGGTGTTGGGGATGCGAACTCGATGAATTCAAAGCCCATCAGACCCATTGGGTTTTCGTATAGATCAGCCATTTTGGCGCCTCATCTTTGTCATTTTTAGAATTAACGTAAGGTTATTTGCTAAGAATGCCGAAGCGTTGAGGCGGCGCGCAGGAAATGCCACGTACACTGCGCGCAAGGAAATCTCCGTGAATCAGTTGGAACCCGAATATCTTCATGTCGACCCATCTCTTGCGGGCGGGGCTTCTGCTTGCAGAAGTCATTATTCTTGTATGCGTAAGCGGATTCTACATGGCGTAATCAGGTTTGTCCCGGCCACCCGTGAATTTGTGGCGTACCAATGCTAGCCTTTTCCTATTACCGCCTACCCTCTTTCTATCGATAGCCCTTGTGTGCGCAGGAACCTGAATGCCTTTAACGCTGAAAATGACCCGCAAATGGACAGAGCGTTACGCGTTGGTTGTGCTCAGTGGATTACTGCCTGTGGTGCTGGGGTTGTGCATCATTGTCTGGCAGGCTGATCGTTCTTTGAAACTGGTCGCTCAACAGACCTCGACCGAGGCGGTCAGGCAATTCGATCAAATGCTCGACAATGCAGCGCTGGCATCGGAGGTGGTGCTGCCTTTATCCGGTCAGGCCTGCCCCCAGGTCGAACTTGCGCTACGCGATCAAGTTACTCGCCGCCCCTTTGTTCGCTCGGTCAACCTGGTATGGGATAACCAACTGTACTGCTCCTCGCTGTTCGGCAACTTCAAGGAAACCGTCAACCCGGAAAATTATGCCGCCGGGCGGTTGTGGTTAATGGCAGGCAATCCGGTCACCCCGAACGAACCCCTGCTGATCCTGCGCAAACAAAAAAACGCTCAAGGCGTTCTGGTCAGCCTGTATGGTTTTCACTTGGTCAATGTATTGGGCCTTATCAATCATAAAACCCTTTTATTGATACAAGTGGGCGATGCCTGGATTGACCGTTATGGCGTCGTTCGCACTACGCCTGTACCGCAATACCCTGTGGCGCAAGTTAGCTTGCCATCGTCTGAATACCCCTACCGTGTCGTGGCGGGTTTCAGCGACGGTGAAGTGTGGCGTTTTGCTGTGGTGGAATACCCCGGTTTACTCGCATTACTGATCTTTTTGGGCGTGGTGTCGGCGGCCACTGTTCGCTGGTTACAAAAGCGCGCGTCATCTCCCAGCCATGAACTCCAGCGGGGGTTGGAGGCAGGAGAATTCATTCCCTTTTTCCAGCCTATTGTGCGCGCCGCTGACCGGCAGTGGGCGGGCGCTGAAGTATTGATGCGCTGGCAACATCCACGCGAAGGTCTGGTCGGGCCTGATTTGTTCATTCCTTTTGCAGAGCACTCCGGGCTTATTGTGCCCATGACGCGGTCGTTAATGCAGCAAACCGCAAAGTTGTTGGCGCCACAGGCCAATCGTCTGGAGACCGGTTTTCATATTGGGTTCAATATCACGGCCCGGCACTGTCAAGACCTTGAACTGGTTGAAGACTGCCGGTCTTTTCTTAAGGCTTTTGCACCCGGGCATATAAAACTCGTATTGGAGTTAACAGAGCGTGAATTGATTGTCCCGAGTGAGGTGACCCACCGCTTATTTGCCCAATTGCATGAGCTGGGGGTGATGATAGCCATTGATGACTTCGGCACAGGGCACTCAAGCCTGGGCTACCTGCATGAATTCAATGTGGATTATTTAAAAATTGATCAAAGTTTCGTCGCCATGATCGGCGCGGATGCCCTGTCCATTCATATTCTTGATGCCATTATTGAGCTCAGCGCAAAACTGGGGCTGGGGGTTGTCGCGGAAGGGATTGAGACCGAGGAACAAAGCGACTATCTGGCAGCCCGTGGCGTGGCGTTTTTGCAGGGGTACTTGTTCGCACGCCCTTTACCTGCAGAGCAGTTTATCGTGTCTTTGCACGAGCGCCCGACCGCATAGATGTAAACGAAGCCAAACGCTTTAATCAGGTGTTATAGAGCCGATCATCTGTTGTGTGGCAGTTTGTAAATTAACTACTACAATTTTTTTGACCGGATTCAGGTCGCCCAATTCCTTATGTTACTGAGCAGTCATTTGCAATGAACCGCTGAAGTACTGTTCTGTCTACCTTATGTTGCCCGTCCATCTTTCATCACATCGGTCAGGTACAGACCGAACCCACGATCGGAGTAATGACTTTGAGCAGACTTGCCGAGTTTCGCGCCGCTGAAAAGGCGCTACAAGAACAAATGGCGCAGTTGGAAGCCTTGAAAAATGATGCCGGATTAAAAAAGGAGATTGAATTCGAGCAAAAACTTCAAGGGTTGATGAAATCTTACAATAAGAATCTGCGTGACATCATCGCGATTCTTGATCCTCACCCCGTGACATCCAAGCCTTCAGCAGCCCCTAAACAGCGCAAAGCCCGTGTTGTGAAGGTTTATCACAACCCACATACCGGTGAACTTATTGAAACCAAAGGCGGTAACCATCGCGGGCTTAAAGCGTGGAAGGAAAAGTACGGCGCATCAACCGTCGAGAGTTGGGTTCGCAGCTGACCCTTCCTGTAAAAGCCCTGTTTATCAGGGCTTTTTTGGGCAAGTAATTTATAGCGCCCTCTTTACAGCACATTGAAGGCTCACCCATGTCCACCGGCGCCGATAGTGCGAGGACCATTCAGCCGGGTTACGGGTCCGATAGTCGCAAGCGCATCGATATTCACAAATTTTTCACACCCATAGTTTCAGGATGAAGGCTGCTAAAGGACTAGCGCCCCATGCCCGCTTCGGCGGGCTTCTTTTTGCCTCGGATTTATCGAGCGCCCGCTCTACATCAACATCGCCATCCGTCCCATGAGCCGAATCGGGTTTGGCGCATGGCGTCACATTCCGTATCATTCCCTTCATCACGCTTAACGTAGCGACCAATCATCCAAGCATCATCTTCGGAGGGTTCATGAGCCTGCAAACACTGAACAGCATTCCCGGCGTTACTGCCACACCGGATAGCGCTACCCAAAATTTCGTGTTCAACCACACGATGCTGCGCGTCAAGAACATCGAGAAATCCCTGGATTTTTACACCCGCATCCTGGGTTTCTCATTGGTGGAAAAGCGCGACTTCCCTGAAGCAGCGTTCAGCCTGTACTTCCTGGCGCTGGTCGACAAAGCGCAGATCCCGGCGGATGACGCCGCACGCACCGAATGGATGAAGTCTATCCCGGGCATTCTGGAACTGACCCACAACCACGGCTCGGAAACCGACGACAGCGTTGTTTACCACAATGGCAATACCGATCCGCGCGGCTTTGGCCATATCTGCATTTCCGTGCCTGATATTGTCGCGGCCTGCGAGCGTTTTGAGGCACTGAATGTCGACTTTCAGAAGCGTCTGAGCGATGGCCGCATGAAGTCCCTGGCCTTCATCAAAGACCCCGACGGCTACTGGGTCGAGATCATTCAGCCCACCCCGCTGTAATAAGCAGCGCAAAAAAAACCCATGATTGCTCATGGGTTTTTTTCTGTCCGGACCATTAATCAGGAGCAGACGTGCGGATCAAATGATCGAAGGCACTCAGCGACGCCTTGGCGCCCTCGCCTACCGCAATCACGATTTGTTTGTACGGCACTGTAGTAACGTCACCGGCTGCAAAAATACCGGGGATCGACGTTTCACCCCGCGCATCCACCACAATTTCGCCACGTGGTGTCAACTCGACAGTCCCTTTGAGCCAATCAGTGTTAGGCAACAAACCGATCTGGACAAAAATCCCTTCCAGCTCGACAGTGTGCACGTCACCGGATTGACGATCTTTGTAACGCAAGCCATTCACTTTCTGACCGTCGCCAGTCACTTCCGTGGTTTGTGCCTGGGTGATGACAGTGACATTTGGCAAACTGTTGAGTTTGCGCTGCAAGACGGCATCGGCCCGCAGCTTGGTGTCGAACTCAAGCAAGGTGACGTGAGCAACGATGCCGGCCAAGTCAATGGCTGCCTCAACCCCTGAGTTACCGCCACCAATGACGGCCACGCGCTTGCCCTTGAACAGCGGCCCGTCGCAGTGCGGGCAGTATGCAACGCCACGGCTGCGGTATTCCTGCTCGCCGGGCACGTTCATTTCACGCCAGCGCGCACCGGTCGCCAGAATCAGCGTTTTGGCTTTCAATGACGCCCCACTGGCAAATTTGACTTCGTGCAGCTCGCTGCCCTTACCCGGAATCAATTGGTCTGCGCGTTGCAGGTTCATGATGTCCACGTCGTATTGCTTGACGTGTTCTTCAAGTGCCGTGGCCAGCTTCGGCCCTTCGGTTTCTTGAACCGAGATGAAGTTTTCGATGGCCATGGTGTCCAGCACCTGACCGCCGAAACGCTCTGCTGCCACGCCGGTGCGAATGCCTTTACGGGCAGCATAAATAGCCGCTGCTGCGCCGGCCGGGCCGCCGCCAATCACCAGCACATCAAAGGCATCTTTAGCGCTGATTTTCTCGGCCTGACGCTCAATGGCGCCGGTGTCCAGCTTGCCGAGAATCTCTTCAAGACCCATGCGGCCCTGACCAAAGTTGACGCCGTTCAGGTAAACGCTGGGAACCGCCATCACCTGGCGATCATTGACCTCGTCCTGAAACAGAGCACCGTCAATCGCCACGTGGCGAATATTGGGGTTGAGCACGGCCATCAGGTTCAGCGCCTGAACCACGTCCGGGCAGTTTTGGCAGGACAAGGAGAAGTACGTCTCGAAGTTGAACTCGCCTGTGAGCGAGCGAATTTGTTCAATCACTTCGGGACTGGCTTTCGATGGGTGGCCGCCTACTTGCAGCAAGGCCAGTACCAGCGATGTAAATTCGTGGCCCATGGGGATGCCTGCAAAACGCAGACTGATATCACCGCCCGGGCGGTTCAACGAGAACGATGGTTTGCGCGCATCGGTACCGTTGTCCAGCAAGGTGATCTGGCTGGAAAGGCTGGCGATTTCTTTCAACAAGTCATGCATTTCACGGGATTTCGCACCGTCGTCGAGGGATGCAACGATCTCGATCGGCTGGGTGACCCGCTCCAGGTATGACTTCAACTGAGCTTTTAAATTGGCGTCCAACATACGGGCGATCTCCTTAACGGTTTAAGACTGTGTAAAAAAAACGCCCGAGCGAATCTCGCCCGGGCGTTTTGAGGGCGATGCTGCTAACAACTCAGGTGCGGATCACCGCCCTTGGCTGGCTCACAGGCTTAGATCTTGCCGACCAGGTCGAGCGATGGCGCGAGGGTGGACTCACCTTCTTTCCACTTGGCCGGGCACACTTCACCCGGGTGGGCAGCGACGTACTGGGCAGCCTTGATTTTGCGCAGCAGTTCGGAAGCATCACGGCCAACGCCGCCATCGTTCAGCTCAACGATTTTGATCTGACCTTCAGGGTTGATCACGAACGTGCCGCGATCCGCCAGGCCCGCTTCTTCGATCAGAACGTCGAAGTTGCGAGAGATAGTCAGCGTCGGATCGCCGATCATGGTGTACTGGATTTTGCCAATGGCTGGCGAAGTGTTGTGCCATGCAGCGTGAGCGAAGTGAGTGTCAGTGGACACGCTGTAGATTTCCACGCCGAGTTTTTTGAACTCTTCGTAGTTGTCAGCCAGGTCTTCCAGCTCGGTTGGGCATACGAATGTGAAGTCAGCCGGGTAGAAGAACACAACGGACCATTTGCCTTTCAGGTCGGCGTCCGACACTTCTACGAAGCTGCCGTTTTTGTAAGCGGTGGCTTTGAACGGTTTTACTTGGCTATTGATGATAGGCATCGTTGACTCTCCGTCAGGGTTGAAAAGTTGATGGGGTGAATCCTAACAACACATGGTGTATCTGGCTCATTGGGAAAGCTGATACTGGTGATTGGTTTTGGCTATCAGGTTGCCCTATTAATAGAAGAAACCCGAATATCACTTTCTGCCAGCCCGCCAACCCGCATCTTGATCCCGATCAAGGCCCGATACGTTTTTCTGCCGCAATGCTCATCCCAGTAAACGGGGACGCTTCAACATAGCGCATCGCTGACTTAACGTCCTTCCAGCCGACGTAATTCATCAGGGACTTAAGGTCCCAGCCACTTTGATGCGCCCATGTTGCAAAACCACGTCGCAACGAATGGCTTGTGTACTGTTCGGCGGGAATGCCAGCTCGCTCCAGCGCTTGACGCAACAAGGGAATAACACTGTTGGCGTGCAAGCCCTCCTCACCCAGATTGCCCCAGCGATCGATCCCTCTGAATACCGGGCCGCGGACCAGCGCTGAAGCATTGAGCCACTCGATGTAAGCGCGCACCGGGCACAGGCGAAGCAATGCCGGGGTCTGGAAGGTTTTACCGAGGTTGTCTCGGTCACCTTTACTGCGCGGCAGATACAGGGTGATGCCCGAACCTGCGAGTGCTTGCACGTGTTCAATCTGCAAACGGCACAGCTCGTCACTGCGAAAGCCCCGCCAAAACCCCAGCAGAATCAGCGCCGTGTCGCGACGCGCACGCAGCCATCCTGGCTTATCGGCATTGGCTTGAGCCGCTTGGGCCTCACTTTCGAGCCAATCAATCACTTTCTCCAGATGCTGCAATTGCAACGGTTCTGCCTGCTTTTCTTGCGCCGGGTGTAACGCACGGATGCCTTTGAACACTTTGCGCACCACCGGCGCCTTTGTGGGGTCGGCAAAGCCTTGGCTGTTGTGCCATTGAGCTATGGCCGACAGACGCAATTTCAAGGTGTTGATCGAGAGCTGGCCTGCGTGCGCCACCAAGTAACGGACCACGCTGTCACTGGTGGCAGGCAAAAAACCGCCCCATGTCACTTCAAAGTGCTCAATGGCGGCGCGGTAACTGCGTCGGGTGTTATCGCGGGTAGCCGCGTTCAGATAGCGATCAAGATCGCTCATTGGGGCATCTCTCACATTTGCGTACTGGAAACAGGCCTGAAAATCACAAAACAGCCCTTGACGCGGGATAATACCAGTATATCCCGCCTGATAATTCATAAAATGTGACAGAAGATTCAATTCAATATAGTATGTAATTACATGATACATACCACAGTACATAATCGTAGGAGATACCCATGGCTCGCGGCGGTGTAAACAAAGCAGTGGTGCAAATTGCACGCGCGGCAATCCTGGCCCGTGGTGAACACCCAAGCATTGATGCGGTGCGGATCGAGATGGGGAATACCGGCTCAAAAACCACTATTCACCGATATTTGAAGGAGTTGGACGACAGTGACAGCCGTCGAGGTGTTTCCCATGAAGCGCTTGGCGATGAGCTGGCAGACTTGGTCTCCCGCCTCGCCCATCGGCTGCAAGAGCAAGCACAAGAACCGATTGATCGCGCCCAGGCACATTACGAACAGCTGAAAACGCAGCTGCAGGCCCAATTGTCTGAAGCTCAACTGACGCTGTCTGCGTTGAAACAGGAGCTGGATATTCAGGCGACAGCCTTGAACCAGGAAACCGCTCACCTCGAGTCCACGCGCTCCATGCTGCAGACCGAGCAGACGCGTAATGCGGCTCTAAATCAGGCGTGCAGCGATTTTGAACTGCGCCTCAAAGACCGTGACGAGCAAATACGTTCGCTGGAAGAAAAACACCTCCATGCGCGCGATGCGCTGGAGCATTACCGCAGCGCTGCCAAAGAGCAGCGCGAGCAAGATCAGCGGCGCCATGAGGGTCAGTTGCAACAGGTGCAGATGGAACTGCGACAGGCGCAGCAAAGCGCCCTTGTGCGGCAGGATGAAATCACACAACTGCACCGCGATAACGAACGGGTGCTCAGTGAAAACCGTGCGCTGGCCAAGGAAATCCATCAGGTCAATGAGCAGCAGAAAAAGCTGGCGCAACACAACCAACACTTGAGCAATCAGGTGAGCCAGTTGGAGGGGGAGCGCACCTTGCTCCAAGAACGGTTGCGGGTGGCAATCCATGAGGGCGAAACGCTTAAGCATGTACAGACCGAAGCTCAACAGGCTGTCACAGGCCTCACCATGCGCGCGATGAAGGCTGAGGCAGCACTTGAAACCTTTAAGGCACTGAGAGAACACGATGCGCCTTTACCCGTCACGCCGCCCGGCGAATGACGCAGTAGAAGCAGTAGCCTGCTGCCAGACGCTCAGTCCTGTTTGCCGAAGGCTGAGCGCCTGACCCAGGCGATTTAAAGTCCCGGACTGGCCGGCTTCTTTTCCGCAGCCGGATCAGCTCGAGGTACGGTGACCTTCCAGGTAGACGTCACCGTCCCCACCTCCCCCCACGCAGGGCTGCCAACCAGCACCTGCAATGAACCCGATCGTGCAACCAGGCTGATGTATTCACTGGGCTTTAGCGCATTGGCGCGCAACTTCATCTGAAGTGCATTTTTTCGAACACATTCAAGCTGATCCGCCCTGGGCGTAATTCTCTCCATCAGCCGACCTTCACGCTCGGAACCGCTCGGCGTGTACTTGATGAGCGCACCATCGTGCCCAAAAAAGTATCGGTATTGCGCCCACTGACGCTCATCAATGGCAGCCCGCAGCTCATGAGGTTCAAGCATGTTGCGATACAACTGCTCTTCTTCAGCCGAGCGCCATAACTGTAAAGGCTGCACCCGGTGACTGTGGTAAACCGCAACCACCCGGTAGCCTTCAGGCATTAGCGCAGGCGATTCAGCAGGATAAACACTCATGGGATCGAATGTTTCGCTGTACGACGCGACAGGCTCGGTGGCCGTAAATAAACCATCTGCGCGCTGACAGATGAGCCCGCCAAACACGCGATCACTCTCACGCTTAATGTGCTGGTGCACATGCAGGGCGACAGCGTCAGCATCCCTGAAAGCAGGACTCCAGTCGCGCTCGGTGACGTGCTTGTAGGGCTGCCAGTGTGCGTCTACTCGTCCAACTGCGCCCCACATATCAGTGGCATCAATAACACTTAGCTGAACAGTGGCAGCAACCGTGCAAATGTAGTCGCGCATCGCTACCGTCCCCGCCAACACGTTATTACGTGTATACCGGGGTGACGCCGCACCTGACTCATCAATCAACTCGGACAGGCGCCTAACACTGTTGTTATCCGGCATAACCCTTAATACCGCCCCCTCACGGGCGTTGATATAAAGAGGGACCGGCCGTTCAGTGCGCGAACATGCCGCCTTGATACCTGCCAATAAAAACTCAGGGTCAATAAAGTGTTTAAACAACCCGCGATCACGTGGCGGCAAGCGCTTGGGCGAGTGATAAAGAGAACTGGCGCAGTAGAAGCCATGAACCTCATAGCCGTGAGGCAACTGGACGCCCCCCTCAGCACCCGCTCCAAACACTCTGCTAAGCGAAAAGTCCACCTCACCCAAAACGGGCTCGGAAGCAATAAATTCTTGCCGCGTTAAATGTTGCAAAATTACCCCATAGTGACGCTCACTTGATTGGTGACTGCGTGACTTTGCATCCTTAATGGCCTCTTCGAGGGTTGGGTTGACCGCTCCGAATGCCGGATGCTCAACGATTCTGGGAGCAAGATCCAGATAACTCGAAGGCGTATACACCTCAAAGTCCGCGCCAACCCTGCCGACCTTTCCGCGCCACACCTCACTGGACTGAATGACCGACAACTTTCCTAGCGTAGCGGCGCCCCGGATCTGCTCGGTGAGAACCTCAAACAGCGTTGCCTTAAACATGGCCTCGACCATTACATCTTCAAGCGCGTCATCCTGCTCAGCCCCTTTGGACTGATATTTAATTAACGAGCCATTCAAGCCTGACAAATAATGCACGCTGATGAATGTGGCTATATCCGTATTGCGAAACACATCGTTGGGCGTAAAAAAACTGTCTCGCGTATAAAGGGCCGCTATTTCACGCAGGTCATTCTTCGCGGGGCTGGGCTCATAGTCATTGGTATGCGAATGATAAAGGGCATAGCAGATAAAGCCGGGGGGGTGACTTAGCTTTCCGGTCTCATCGACAGGAAGCAAGCGATAAGGGTTGTATTCGTCGGTCTCCGTAAAGAACGGCAAGGTCGCCACATACTTGCCATCCTCTGCTTTGAGGATTAGCCCTCCACACTCTTTAGCGTGCGTGTGATCGATGAATGCATGGACATAACGCGCGGCATCATCGGCACTCAGAAAATCAGGGCTTAAACCTGGCAGTACAGCATCTGCACGCTCATCAAATTGCCGCCGTACTCGAGTCGGTATCGGTTTCATGGCTTTCATCCGTCTGTGATTGATAAATCAACATTTCCAGACGGGATGATTGATGAACGCACGCACATGCGGGTGGTTGATATATACAGCGCATACAGCGTGATGGATGCAGAGCGACTGCCGCAGGCGTATGGCGTCGCCTGCGGCAGTCTCCGCACCCACAATCAGTCAGCGCTTAACGGGCGTGCGCATGGTGACGAATTCTTCTGCGGCAGTGGGGTGCACACCAATGGTTTCGTCAAAGTGTTGCTTGGTCGCCCCGGCCTTCATGGCAATCGCCAAACCTTGCACAATTTCTCCAGCTTCAGGACCGACCATGTGACAGCCCAGTACTTTGTCCGTTTCAGCATCAACCACCAGCTTCATGAACGTGCGTTCCTGGCATTCAGTCAACGTCAGCTTCATCGGCCGGAAACTGCTTTCGAAGACCTGCACCGTGTGACCTTCTTCGAGGGCCTGTTCCTCGCTCAAACCCACCGTCCCGATATTGGGCAGGCTGAAGACGGCTGTTGGAATCATGTTGTAATCCACTGGCCGGTATTGCTCGGGCTTGAACAGACGACGCGCCACTGCCATGCCTTCTGCGAGCGCTACTGGTGTCAGCTGCACGCGGCCGATGACGTCGCCGATGGCCAGGATCGAAGGTTCGTTGGTTTGGTACAGGTCGTTGACTTGAACAAAACCGCGCTTGTCCAGCGTGACGCCCGTCGCTTCAAGGCCAAGGTTGTCGAGCATCGGCCGGCGCCCCGTCGCATAGAACACGCAATCGGCTTCAAGCACACGCCCGTCCTTGAGCGTGGCGCTCAGACTGCCATCTGGCTGCTTGTCAATTCGCGCAATATCGGCGTTGAACTGAACGTCCATGCCACGCTTAAGCAGCTCTTCATGCAAATGCTTGCGTACAGAGCCATCAAACCCCCGCAGGAACATCTCACCGCGATACAGCAGCGAGGTCTCGGCGCCCAAGCCCTGGAAAATCCCGGCAAACTCGACGGCAATGTAGCCTCCGCCCACGACCAGTACACGCTTTGGAAGCTCCTTCAGGAAGAACGCTTCATTGGAGCTGATGGCATGCTCACGACCCGGAATGTCCGGAATCTGTGGCCAGCCACCTGTGGCGATGAGGATATGTTTTGCAGTATGGCGTTGACCATTGACCTCCACCTCGTTTGGCCCGGTCAATCTGGCGTGCCCTTCAAGCAGCGTGACACCACTGTTTACCAGCAAGTTGCGGTAGATACCGTTGAGACGATTAATCTCACGGTCCTTGTTGGCAATCAGCGTTGACCAATCGAAGCTGGACGTGCCCAGCGTCCAGCCAAAGCCTGACGCTTGCTCGAACTCTTCAGCAAAGTGGGCGCCGTAGACCAACAGCTTTTTGGGTACGCACCCCACATTGACGCACGTTCCGCCCAAGTAGCGGCTTTCAGCCACGGCCACTTTTGCACCAAAGCCTGCTGAAAAACGGGCAGCCCGTACACCGCCGGACCCGGCTCCAATCACAAACAAATCAAATTCGTAGGACATCACTATCTCCTGAGCAGTCCATCAGCATAATCCCTACGGCACGATTGACCAGCGCCGAGGGTGACTGAAATCGGAAAACGAGAAAGCCACCCGTAGGTGGCTTTCCCTTGAAGCAGTCAGCAAGCTCGCGTTACTTAGTAAGCTTTGCCGGTCTTGTAGAAGTTCTCGAAGCAGAAGTTGGTAGCTTCGATGTAGCCTTCAGCACCACCGCAGTCGAAACGCTTGCCCTTAAACTTGTACGCGATCACGCAGCCGTTTTGCGCCTGCTTCATCAGCGCGTCGGTAATCTGGATTTCGCCACCTTTACCCGGTTCGGTTTGCTTGATCAGATCAAAGATGTCAGGGGTCAGGATGTAACGACCGATGATCGCCAGGTTGGAAGGCGCGTCTTCAGGCGCTGGCTTCTCAACCATGTTGCGCACGCGGTACAGGTCATCACCAATCAGGTCACCGGCGATTACGCCGTACTTGTTGGTTTCCTGCGGATCAACTTCCTGAATGGCGATGATGGTGCAGCGGTACTGGTTGTACAGTTTGACCATTTGGGTCAAAACGCCATCGCCTTCAAGGTTGACGCAGAGGTCATCCGCCAGCACGACAGCAAAAGGCTCGTCGCCGATCAGTGGACGGCCAGTCAGAATAGCGTGACCCAGGCCTTTCATTTCGGTCTGACGGGTGTAAGAGAACGAGCATTCGCTCAGCAGGCGACGGATACCTACCAGGTATTTCTCTTTATCAGTGCCCTTGATCTGGTTTTCCAGCTCGTAACTGATGTCGAAGTGGTCTTCAAGTGCGCGCTTACCACGGCCGGTCACGATAGAGATTTCGTTCAGGCCTGCATCGAGTGCTTCTTCAACACCGTACTGGATCAGTGGCTTGTTCACCACCGGCAGCATTTCTTTAGGCATGGCTTTGGTCGCTGGCAAAAAGCGAGTGCCGTAGCCGGCTGCTGGGAACAAGCATTTCTTGATCATATGAGTCCTTAAAAGGGCTGTGCGTACGGATTTGGCGCAGTCTAATCAGGCGGCAGCAACCTTACAATGCCCCCGATAGCATCCTGATACCAACATAGAGAAAATATGTGCCACTTAGTTCCTTTTTAACTTTTTTTTCATGTGCCAGCGTCATTTACGGAACCTCTGAAATAACGCCAGGGTCTGCTTGAGACTAGTGGCACTTAAACATCCTTGACAGCGCAAGCCCCGGTTTGGCGGTACCATACGTGCTTTTCCAAGCAGAGGATCTAATTGCCATGTCGGATGTAAAAAAAGTTAACGGGTATCTGATTAAAGAAATCCAGCCAGGTGAGTGGTGGATCCTAGGCAACACCGAAGAGCAGGTTGCAGGCGCTTTTGTGACAGAGGCGGCCGCCATCGAAGTGGCCGCTGTGCTTCAGGACCTCCCCCCTTCACCGGTGCGCAAGCGTAATAAATCCTCCTGACCTTCTTTGCGAAAACTGGCACTCAATGAAAAAGATTCTGATAGGCGTACTGTTGACCCTCGGAGGCTGCGCAACAGCATCCAACACCTACTTGCCTGACGGCCAGCAGGGACTGAGCATCGACTGCTCCGGTGAGGCCATGTCATGGGGCAAGTGCTATGAAAAGGCGGACGCTTCATGTGCTGGCACGGGGTACACGATTGTTGGCACAGATGGCTCTTCGGCCGTCAAGGAAAGCGAAAAGACCATGGGTGTTGATGTCGGAAATTTCACCAGCCGTACGATTATCGTGATGTGCAAATAGCTCCAGCCTCAGAGGTGCACTTCGACGAACTTGATACCCAGTGAACGCAGCGTTTCCACTAACGTATCCAGGCCTTCGAAAGACTCAACTTCGTCGTTGTCATCCACCAAAAAGTAACTGCGCCCTGCACTCTTCTTGAAAAAAACAATCCACTCATCGGTCGCGGCCGGGTTGGGGATGGCATGGGTAGCTGTAATGCTGCCTTCGGCATGACGCTGCCGGACAAGCGCTCGTTTCATCGCGTTCTCCCGAAAAACTGCCGTGGCTCTACACGTTTTTAACGGCAGTGAGGTTCAAGGGGCACAGTTTACGGGATACCTTGCCCGATCAAAACGCCATTAACGGTTTGCCCATACGCGTTGACCCCGTCATTGGCGTGAAACTTCACGCGTGTTTTTTCAATCGACCCCTCCACCAAACGCGGGTCTTGTGGTCGCTCGTGCGTATTGACATACGCCGCCACATCCCAGGCTTGCTCGTCGCTCAAACTGCCGGGTTTACCCAAGGGCATATTGTGCTTGATGAACGACGCCGCCGTATTGATGCGATGCATGCCCGCCCCCCAGTTGTAGGAGTCTTTACCCCACAAAGGTGGCATCACGTAATCGGTTCCAACCTTCTGGCCTTGCCCCTCATTGCCATGACACAGCGCACAGTGCGCCTGATAAACAGCTGCGCCACGCACCAAGTCGTAGCCGCCAGCGGGTTCAGGCACCTGCGGATAGCCGCGCCCGGGCAGCTCGACCCCAACGGGCGCTTTTGTCGACAACCAATAGGCATACACCGACAAGGCTGTGATTTCACGACTGTCTGCGGCCGGTGGCGTGCCGCCATTCATACTGAACTGAAAACAGCCCTGCAGGCGTTCGGCAAACGTATTGACCTTGTCATTTTTCTTGCGATACGCGGGGTACATCGGGTAAGCCCCCCACAGCGGCGCGGAGTTCGCCAGTTTTCCCTGATCCAGATGGCAATTGGTGCAATTGAGGCCATTGCCGACGAATTGGGGCGCCTGACGTTTGGTGTCCACAAACAGTGCGTACCCGTCCATGACCATCTTTCCATAGGCATTGTCGGGAAGTTCGCTTTGCTGCGGCGGACGAAAATAGGAATTCGGGTGCTTTGCCGCAGGCGGGATTTTAAGCTGCGACTGATCTTCCATGGCAATGGTGGCTGCACCCGCCATCGGTGCAACCAGCACACAAAACGCATACACGGGCAACAGACGTTTCATTGCGCAGCCTCCTGAGGTGCCAGGGTGGCGAAATACTCAGCGACCGCCTTCACTTCTTCTGCTGTCATGGCTTTGGCAATATGCCCCATCAGGTCGCTCGGGTCGTTGCGGCGCAAGCCTTCACGCCAGGCATTAAGCTGTCCGGCAAGGTAAAGGGCGGGTTGATTGGCCAGTGGCGGAAAGGCGCTGCCAACCCCTGCACCGCCAGGCCCATGGCAGCTCACGCATTCAGGAATGTTGCGCTCCCAGGCGCCGCGAAGGGCCAGTGACTGCCCCACACTTTTGACCACCTGGCTGCGACTTACAGCAGGCGCTGTTGGCGCAGGCATGGCGGCTAAGGCTGTGGTCACTGAACGGATCTCATCCGACGTCAATGCACTGGCCAACGGCTGCATCACGGGACTTACCCGCGAGCCCTCTCTAAAGTCACGCAGCTGTTTGCTGAGGTAATCGGCAGAAAGACCTGCCAATCGCGGAAATCCTGCCGGGGCGACGCCCATGCCATCCATGCCATGACACGCCATACAGGCTGTGGCCCCAGGCTGACTGCCACCTTGCAGGAAGATGTTGCGAGGCTCCGCGGCCTGAACGCTGCTGATAGCAAGCAGCACTAAACCACCGGCCAGTGTTCGCTTAAGTGGCACCATGGCCCGCTCCATTATTGTTATATGCTTAGGCTTAACCCTTATAAGCACACAAATAGTAAGCTAATGGCCATTTGCCTGCAATGCGTAGTCCTCACTATCCGGCAGGCGTAAGAAAAAAACCTGACAGTTGCAAGAAGCAAGTGTCAGGTTTTGTGTTTGCCGCAGGAAGAATGAACGGAAGCGTTATTCGCCTGAGATGCAGTGCGTGGCTGCCGCGCGAATATCCCCTGGCCGAATCGGCACGTTAGACATGCTTTCGTAAACCTTGATGCTGCTTCCCGCCGAACGCTCTTCGATATCAATCACCGCTGTGGGCCCCGAGGTAAGCTTTTGCGGAACAATCACCCGCAAACCATCCTTGTGCGGCTCAATTTGCGGGGCTTTGCGCGTGCGTGACAATTGTTGCACCAGGCACTGAGCGTAGGCATTGGGCTTCTTGCCCGAAATCACACTCATCGTCGGCAATGTCTGCTCAATGTCCGTTACGGATGCACAGCCGCCCAAAGCCAACACTGCCACCAATACGCCCCACTTCATACAAATCCTCCGATAAAGATCCTACGACCATGGATCTTTAAAATTTCTCCCTGCCAGCAGGGAATTAATACTCAAAAAGTAGCAATTTTAATTTGCCAAACGTCAGATTCATCTGCACGGCAGCATAATAAGCTGGTTTAGCCTCCAACTTGGACTAAAGCACATGCTATCGTCCTGTTTTTTTAGCAAAAGCGCCCATCGGAGCCCCCATGAAATTCATTCACCAGCGTGAGCACCTCAACGAAGATGACATTGTCGTCATCGAGTGCTCCCATCCCTGCAACATTCGCCTGATGAGCGATGCGCACTTTCGCAGCTTCAAAAATGGCGGCCGCCACTCCTACCATGGTGGGGCATTTGACAAGTTTCCGGCCAGGATCACCGCGCCGAGCACCGGCTTCTGGAATATCACCATCGACACAGTCAGCAGCCGCGCCATCAGCGTGACCCGCAAGCCGACCTTGAAGCACTCGATCAAAATCGTTCGCCGGTCCAGCTCCAAGCTCCGTTAAACCTGACACCGTCTCTTAGCGACAGGAACTCCCGTGACAACCACTAAATACGTCATCAAGTACACGCTCAACGGCGAGCGCCGTTTTGAATTCGCGCAGCTCGAGTCCGCAACCGTGGAAGAAGCCCGCGCAGCGCTTGAGAAGATTCACGGCAAAGAAGAAATCATCGCCGACATTAAAGTGAGCAAGGCGCTCTAATCCGTCATGTCTTTCGACCTGTTTGACGAAAGCGACCTGCAACAACCCGCCCGGATTGAACAATTCAGTACGCAAGCGTTTGTCTTGCGTGGATTTGCCCTGCCCTGGGTCGAGGCATTGTTGACGGCACTTGAGCGCGTACTGAATGAATCGCCGTTTCGCTCTATGCAAACACCCGGCGGTTTTACCATGTCAGCGCGCCTGAGCAGTTGTGGCGCGCTGGGGTGGACGACCAGCGCTCTAGGCTACCGTTACAGCCCGGTTGACCCCTTGAGCGGCAAACCTTGGCCTGCGATCCCCCCTGTGTTGCTGAACCTCGCTGAAACCGCTGCGGCTACCGCAGGCTTTGAGGAGTTTGTGCCCGATGCCTGCCTGATCAACGCTTATGCGCCCGGCGCCAAAATGTCATTGCATCAGGACAAGAACGAACGTGCGTTCACAGCGCCGATTGTTTCGATCTCCCTCGGGTTGCCGGCAGTTTTCCAGTTTGGCGGCTTTGAACGCAGCGATCCTGTGCAGCGCATCTCGCTGTTTCATGGTGATGTCGTGGTCTGGGGGGGCGTCGATCGCTTGCGCTACCATGCGATCTTGCCCATCAAGCCCGGCACCCATTCATTGCTGGGCGACCAGCGCGTCAATATCACCCTGCGCAAGGCAGGCTGAAGTGCCCCTACGCAGGCGACCATGATGGCCATTTGAGAACAAAGCGCTATAAACTTTTTGCTATAGCGATTATCTTCTCGTTGCCCGATGCTGCGCGTTACCCCGGGCGACCCTCGCCATTACATGGAGTTTCCCGATGACCGCGCATGCAGTGCGTTTTGTCCCCTTGGTAATCGTCGCGTTTTTCGGCGCTGGCTTGGCCATGAACGTGCAGGCTGGTGACGTTCAAGTCGCCGTTGCCGCCAATTTCACAGCCCCGATTCAAGCCATTGCCAAGGATTTTGAAAAAGATACAGGCCATAGATTGATCGCAGCCTACGGTGCGACAGGCCAGTTCTATACCCAAATCAAGCATGGCGCCCCGTTTGAAGTGTTTCTGGCGGCCGATGACACGACGCCCGAGAAACTCGAAAAAGAAGGTGACGTCGTGCCGGGTAGCCGTTTCACCTATGCCGTTGGCACGCTGGCATTGTGGTCAGCGGATAAGGCGTTGATTGACGGCACTGACAAAGCCTTATTGGCCAACCATTACACTCATCTGTCCATCGCCAACCCCAAGGCTGCACCTTATGGTCTGGCGGCCACACACGTGCTGGCCAAGCTCGGCCTGACGGACAAGGTCAAAGAAAAAATTGTCGAAGGGCAAAACATCACACAGGCTTATCAATTCGTTTCGACAGGGAATGCCGAACTCGGTTTTGTGGCGCTGTCTCAAATCTACAAAGATGGCAATATCACCAGCGGTTCAGCGTGGATCGTGCCTGGCACGATGCACGCCCCCATCAAACAGGACGCCGTGATCCTTAAAAAGGGTGATCACAATGCCGCTGCACAGGCATTGGTGGACTACCTGAAAGGCCCCAAAGCGGGGGCCATCATCCAATCCTTTGGTTATCAACGCTAAATGCCGCTGTCCAGTGCCGATTTCGCCGCCATTTGGCTGACCCTGAAACTGGCGTCACTGACCACCGCCATTTTGTTGGTGATAGGGACGCCACTCGCTTTATGGCTGGCCCACACCCCGTCGAGGTGGCGCGGCCCTGTGGGCGCAGTGGTGGCTTTACCACTGGTGTTGCCACCCACAGTGATCGGTTTTTACCTGCTATTGGCGATGGGCCCCAATGGCGTTGTGGGGCAGCTCACCCAGTTCCTGGGGCTCGGCACCTTGACCTTCAGCTTTGCCGGGCTGGTGATCGGCTCCGTGATTTACTCCCTGCCTTTTGTTGTACAGCCTTTGCAGAATGCCTTCATGGCAATCGGCCGACGACCGCTTGAGGTGGCTGCGACCCTGCGCGCCAATCCCTGGGACACCTTTTTCTACGTCACGCTGCCGCTGGCACGTCCAGGTTTTATTACCGCTGCGATTCTCGGGTTTGCCCATACAGTGGGCGAGTTCGGTGTAGTGCTGATGATTGGTGGCAACATTCCTGAGAAAACCCGTGTGGTCTCTGTGCAGATCTACGATCACGTCGAAGCCCTGGAATATGCCCAGGCACATTGGCTATCCGGGGCCATGCTGGTGTTTTCCTTTATCGTTCTGCTGGCGTTGTACTCCAAACGCAGCCCCCCGAACCAATGGAGCTGAACATGCATTCGCAGCTTAATGTGCGGCTCACACTGAGTTACAGCGGCTTTTCCCTGGACGTAGATCTCCAGCTGCCGGGCAAAGGCGTGACAGCCCTTTTTGGCCATTCGGGCTCAGGTAAAACCACCTGTTTGCGTTGTATTGCGGGCCTTGAACGTGCTCGCGAGGCGTATATCGAAATCAATAGGGAGGTGTGGCAAGACAGCGCGCGCAATGTCTTCATGCCTGTTCATAAGCGTTCATTGGGCTATATCTTCCAGGAGGCCAGCCTGTTCCCCCACCTTTCGGTACGCGCCAACCTTGAGTTTGGGTTGCGCCGCATTGCGCGCCACGAGCGCCGTGTGGAGTTGGTTCAGGCCGCGCAATTACTAGGCATCAGCCACCTGCTTGAACGTGCCCCCGCGCATTTATCAGGGGGCGAGCGCCAGCGGGTGGGGATTGCGCGCGCCTTGCTCACCAGCCCAAAATTGTTGTTGATGGATGAACCGCTCGCTGCGCTGGACAGCCAACGCAAGCGCGAAATACTGCCCTATCTGGAGCGTTTGCATGCAGAGCTGGAGATCCCGGTGCTGTATGTCAGTCACTCACAAGAGGAAGTCGCACGACTGGCTGACCACATTGTATTGCTCAGCGAAGGCAAAGCACTGGCCTGCGGGCCGCTGGCTCAAACACTCTCCAGACTCGATCTGCCGTTGGCGCAAGGGGATGATGCAGGCGTGGTGATTGAAGGCCAGGTCACGCACTACGATGCTGACTACCAATTGCTAACCCTGCAACTGCCGGGCACTGAACAGTGCCTGAGGGTTGCTCATGGGCCTCTGGCGGTAGGCCAGACATTGCGTATCAAGGTTCAGGCCCGGGATATCAGCCTGAACCTGAAGCCGGGCGAACACAGCAGTATTCTTAACTGCTTGCAGGCCACGGTCATCAGCGAGGCGCCTGCTGACAACCCGGCTCACAGGCTGGTACGCCTGGATGCAGGCGGTACCGCCTTGCTGGCACGCATCACGCGGTACTCGCGGGATCAGTTAAAACTCGTGCCAGGGCAAGTGATTTGGGCGCAAATCAAATCTGTCGCTGTACTTTTTTAACCGATTACGACGCTACACGGCGGCTGACAACCAAAAAACGCACCGTGGCGATGCCCAGCCCCAGCAAACAACCCAGTATCAGACCTAGCCCGACAATCAGCGCCTTTTTGGGCTTGCTCGGACTGGCCGGTGTCTGTGCCTTACGATCGATGCTGACAATTCCCAGCTTGCTCATGTCGGTATTCAAATTGCCAAGACGTACAACTTCAGCTCGCAGCGGCTCGATGTTTTTCAGGAACAAATCTTCATTCGAGCGTTTTGCGAGCTGTTCAACCTGTCGATTGACCTCCAGCATCTGCAATTTTTTGCCGATGGTTGAGATGCGTTTGTCGGTGAAATCGTCCGATGTCCGTTTAAGCAACGCGGCGCGCTCGGCTTCAAGGGCTTGAGTGCCCATGAAATACAACGGAATGCTTTGAGAGGTGATTTCCGTGCGCATCACTTGGGTTGAGCCTTTACCGGCGTCCGACATGGCAGAGGGTGTTGTGGGACGGGTAATACCCAATGAACGTGCAATCGAAATGGCTTCCGAGAGCTGTGCAATACGCGACTCGCGTTCGGTTTTTAACTGCAGGCGCAATGCCTGCAACTCATCTTTCAGTTTTGCGCGCTCAAGCGTATCGGTTTCAATCAGTGTCGCAATCTTGCCTTCTTTATCTGACTTGTAACCGGAGCGAGCAGCATCAATTTTTTCTTCCAGCTCTCTAAGTCGGTTATTAATGATGACTTTGAGGTCTGCACCAATTTGGGCACGCTGATTATTGATCGCGTATTCAACAAAACCGTTAAGAATTTTTACCCCGTCAACACTCTCGGGATACGTCATTTCCAATTTGAGGAAAGGGCTGAGCGAATCCTGCTTTTTTGGATCCGGTTGTATGAGGTTGATGGCATCGCGGTTAAAAATTTCGAAACTTTGCTCGAGCGTTACTCCTTTTTTTTGCAACGGCTCAAACAGTTCCTGATGCGATTCAAAAAAATTGAAGCGCGTTTCGTAGGAATCCAGCGCTGCACCAACTTTGAGCAGGGCTTCGGTCGGTGGCAGCTTGTAGACCTCCGAACGGTTGAGGGCATCCAACTCATTGATCGCCGCCGGCCTGAGCACGGTGCTGGCCTGATACTCACGCGGAGCAAGCATGGCGTAGCCCAAGGCCAGGGCGCCTACCACACAGGTGGTGCCCAGGATCAGTTTCTTTTGTTGCCAGAGTGATTGAATCAGAGCAAACAGATCAATTTCGTCAGTCGAAGTTTCTGCTAGCGGATGCTGAATAGTTTTCAAAAAATGCACCTTGTGAGTAGAACTTCTTGGCAAGTTCACCGCTTGACTGTTTAAACACCTATCGGCTAGGCCTTTCTCAAGCTACGTCAGACAGACCATTCTAGAAAAAGATCCCTGCATTTAGAATCAAGCACATACCGCGCCAAAATCAAGTGATGCCAAAGTGATATCTCGTAATTTTCTTATAAACAAAGATCCGTTCTCATTCCGAAAGACAATTTACTTCAAAAAGTTAAGAAACTTCCTACGACGATCTCTGAGTCAGCGCCTAAATACAGCCCTTCCCGCCTATATAAACAATGGATCCAAACGCTTTCTATTGGGGACAATCGTTTAGTGCCGTAAACATCCATGAGACCTGCCTGCGTTCCTCAGGTTCAGAGCGCGGATAAAACGCCCCGTGATGTCAAAGCGGCATATTTTCCCTGCCTGTGTAATCATCTGCGCCACAAAAAAACACGCTGACGTGTGGAGCAACAATCAGGATGGATATTTTTCAGGCGATGCGGGTTTTCGTGCGAGTGGTCGAAACCGGCAGCTTCACGGCCGCTGCTCAGGTATTAGGCTACTCCACGGCGCAAACTTCGCGTCTGTTGAGTGAACTGGAAGCCTCGCTGCAGGCACGCTTGCTGCAACGCAGCACACGGCGTCTGGCGCTGACCGAAGTCGGAACCCGCTACCTGGAACGTTGCCGCCTGATATTGGCCGAAGTTGAAGACGCCAATGCTGAAGCCGGTGGCGCGCATTTAACACCGCGTGGTCATTTGCGGGTGCAATCAACCACCGGCATAGGCATCCAACTGCTTGCGCCGTTGGTGGCGCGTTATGCGCAACTGTATCCAGAGGTCAATGTGGATTTGACCCTTTCACAGCGTCAGCCCGATTTACTCGAAGAAGGCCATGATGTGGTCATCACGCTGTCTTCTCACTTGCCCGACTCCGAGCTGGTAGGCCAAGCGCTGGGCACTATCTCCAGCGTGATCAGTGCCGCGCCCTCCTACCTCGAGCGCTATGGTATTCCGCAAACGCCTGACGACCTTGCCAACCACCGCTGCCTGCATCTGGTCGATCCGATGTTTACGGATAGCTGGGTATTCCGTGATGAGCAGGGTGAGCAATCCGTACGCCCCGGCGAGGTGTTTCAGGTCAATGTCGCAGAAGCCATGGCCCAGGCCGCTGAAGCAGGACTCGGCGTGTGCTTGCTGCCCGATTACGTTGCCGTGGACTCATACAAACGCAAAGGCTTGGTGCGCTTGTTGCCGCACTACCGGCTGCACGAAAAAAGCATTTACGCGCTCTACCCTTCACGCCGATTTCTGGATGCGAAAGTCAAAACCTGGGTCGAATTTCTCAAACAGGAAATACCCGGCATGCTTGAAGCGCACCAGGCCACGGTGAATGACCCGGCGCATTGGGCTCAGGCGTTGACTGCACGCAACCACTGATTTACGCATTGACACCGCCAGCGGTTTCAACCGATATGCCGTCAGCGTGGCTGAGCAGGCTGCCTGGCCGGCACACGACCCGGCACCGTTTTCTTCAGTGGCATCGCCTAGCCTGGGAACAAAAATGGGTTCAGCCCGCTGCGGGCAAACCCTTGCTCTTCAATTTTGGCATCGAGCATCAGTGAGGCCAGGTCATCTGCGAAGGTTTCCAGCGTTGAATCCCGGTCCAGGTACAAGACCTTCAGGTAACTGTGACAATCCAGACAGCTTTCAGCCTTGATGCTGGCTTCTTTACTGTCCAGCGACCAATAGTCGAGGTTGCCAGTCTGCTCGCAATTGCTGCATTTGGCTCTGACCATGTGCCAACGGCTTTCACACAAGCGGCAATGCAAATACCTAAGCCCATTTTGAGCACCACCCAACACCACGCTGGTCGATGGTTCGCTATTACACACCGGGCAAAACTGGCGATGCTCACCATAGTCAGCGTGCCCGCTGGCCGGTAATTGCGCGGCCAGCTGCGTCCAATACAACGAGAGCGCCGCCCAGATAAACAGCGCTCTGCCACTGCCGACTTCGCTGTGATGGCCACTGAGCAGTGCGCTGGCCTGACGGTCCAGTTGATCGGCTTGGGTATCACGTAACCCGGCAATCACCTCCTCAACTGCATCAGTGGCTTGAGGCAGTTGATCGAGCATGGCCAACAACACCTCTTGCCAATAGCCGTCGCGTGGCAGTGTGACGTAATCCAGCGGTGCACCTCCTTGCCCCATGCGCGCAGTGGCCGCATCAACCCACTGTGCAGGCAATGGATGCTGTACCAGGACGTGTTGCTGCGCCTGAACCAGGCGCGCCACAAAGTTCAGGTAGTCCGCCATTGGATGGTCGATGGCCAGCGCCTGCAAACGTTCGGCGCGCCGCTGATAACGTTGTTTGAGCGAGGGCAACAACAAGGGCGTAATCCGGCCGATTCCACCGGTAGGTGTTTCAATCGGCGTCAGCTTGATGCTGCTCATGGATGGTCCTTCTTCGAATCAATCTGTTTAAACCAGCGATCGTGGTGGGTTTTAGCCCACTTGCGCGAGACGTAACCGGTGACCATGCCGCCGATCGAGCCTTTGACCCAAAACCCCATATAGGCGTGGCCAATAACCAGCAGGATCAGGCAAATACCGGTCAATGAATGCATCAGCGCCCCGACGCGTATCACTGGAATCGGGAAAAACGGCGCAAAGTAAGGACGCCAGATCAAAATGCCACTGATCAACAACAGCGTGATCAGGCCCATGATTCCCCAGAACAACAGCTTTTGCCCTGCATTGTATTTACCCACCTGCAACGACGTGGTGTGACGGCCCATCAGGACATCCTTGACGTTGGCGAACCACAGGCGGTCTTGGGGTTCTGGCATGTTGTACTTCACCAATCGCACGAACAGGAACATGAGGGCCAAAAACACCACCACACCCAGGAACGGGTGCAGGATCCGCGCCAGCTGCGGAGTGCCCAATACATGGCTAAGCCAGCTCATCGACGGGAAAAACCACGACAACCCCGACAGCGCCACCAACATGAAACAAATGACCATCAGCCAGTGGCACATGCGCTCGGCAAACGGGGTACGCAGAATCATGTCTTTAGGGTTCATGAGTGCTTCTCCTGTTCCGTGGGCGTGGGGGCTTTTTTATCAGCGTCGATGTGGTCGTCCGACTCATCGGTGGTCAACGGTCCTACGCCAACGTAGTGGAACAGCGTGCCTGCCAAGGTGGCAAAAAACGCCACTGCGGCGACGGGCTTGAGCCAGCCTTTCCAGCCTTCCACCACATTGCTGATCCGAGGGTCGGCTGGCAGATTGTGGTAAAGCTGCGGTTTGTCGGCATGTTGCAACACGTACATCACGTGGGTGCCGCCCACGCCTTGTGGGTCATACACCCCGGCATGTGCGAAACCGCGGGTGTTGAGTTCGGCCACCCGCTCATTGGCCAAGTGTTTCATGTCGGCTTTGCTGCCGAAGTTGATGGCCCCGGTCGGGCACGTCTTAACACAGGCCGGCTCCTGACCCACGCTCACGCGGTCAATGCACAACGTGCACTTATAGGCTTTGTTGTCCTTCTTGCTGATGCGCGGCACATCGAACGGGCAGCCTGCGATGCAATAGCCACACCCGATGCAGTGGTCCGAGCGAAAATCGACAATGCCGTTGGCATATTGCACGATCGCCCCCGGCGCCGGACACGCTTTGAGGCAGCCCGGGTCAGCGCAGTGCATGCAGCCGTCCTTGCGGATGAGCCATTCAAGCTTGCCGTTTTCGTCTTCCACCTCGTCGAAACGCATCAGGGTCCAGGTTTCGGCCGACAAGTCCGCCGGGTTGTCATAAACCCCCACGTTATGACCCACCTCATCTCGCAGGTCGTTCCACTCACCGCACGCCACCTGGCAGGCCTTGCAGCCGATGCAGATGGTGACGTCGATCAGTTTGGCCACGTGCACTTCACTGTCACGCACCTGTGGGGCGGGCGTCAGGCTATTGGTCGCAGAGCGCTTGATAATGTCTTGGGATTGCATGGACATGAGCTTTCTCCCTTACGCCTTTTCCACGTTGACAAGGAAAGCCTTGTACTCAGGCGTCTGCGCATTCGCGTCGCCGATGGCTGGGGTCAGGGTGTTGGCCAGGTAGCCCTTGCGGGTTTCCCCTTCGTATCCCCAATGGCACGGAATGCCGATGGTATCGACCTCCTGCCCGCCCACTTGCAGGGTGCGGATGCGTTTGGTCACCACCGCTTTGGCCTTGATGTAGCCGCGCTTGGTGCTGACCTTGACCCAGTCACCCTGGACAATGCCTTTCTTATTCGCCAGGTTTTCGCCAATCTCAATGAACTGTTCCGGCTGCAACACGGCGTTGATACGCGAGTGTTTGGTCCAATGGCGGAACAGTTCCGTGATCGAGTACGTGGTGGCGACGTACGGAAATTCTGCTGCTGTCCCCAGTCGCGCCTGGTCGTAAGGAAAAATACGCACCGTAGGGTTGTAAACCGTACTCGGGTGCAGCGGGTTGCGCCCTGTGGGTGATTCCGTCGGCTCGTAATGTTCCGGGAACGGACCGTCCACCAACGTATCAATGGCGTATAAACGCCCTACCCCTTCAGGCAGCATGATGAATGGGCTGGCCTTACTGCCGGGCGGCAGGGTGGCCGGGAAGTCCGGCACATCGATGCCGGTCCAGCGCTGGCCGTTCCACTCAATGACTTTGCGCGCCGGGTCCCAAGGCTTGCCTTGAGGGTCGGCTGACGCACGGTTGTAGAGGATGCGACGGTTTTGCGGCCACGCCCAGGCCCAGCCCAGCGTACTGCCCAGGCCTGATGGGTCGGCGTTGTCGCGGCGTGCCATCTGGTTGCCTTGCGGGGTCCAGGAGCCGGCAAATATCCAGTTGAAACTGGCGGTGGTGCCGTCATCGCGCAATTGCGAGAAGTCGCTGAGCAATTCCCCTTTACGCACCGTGACATTGCCCTGTGCGTCTTTGAGATCTTCCAGTGCAAAGCCGTTGGCCTCTTGCGCCACTTCTTCGGGCGTGGGGTCCAGCGGGTCACGGTAATTCCACGCCATGTTCAACAGCGGCGCGGGGTTAGCGCCACCTTCTTGCTCATACATCTGGCGAAGTTTGACGAACAGATGGCCCAAAATTTTGCCGTCATGCCACGCTTCATTCGGCGGCGCCGCACCTGCCCAATGCCATTGCAGCCAGCGGCCCGAGTTGACGATGGAGCCGTTTTCTTCGGCAAAACAGGAGGATGGCAAACGGAACACTTCGGTCTTGATGCTGGCGGTATCGACGTCGTTCTGGTCGCCGTAGTTCTTCCAGAAGCTGGAGGTCTCGGTCACCAGCGGGTCAATGATCACCAGGTACTTGAGTTTGGACAACGCGGCGCTGGCCTTGTTTTTGTCCGGGAAGGCCGCAATCGGGTTGAAGCCTTGGGCAATGTACCCATTGACCTGCCCGTCGTACATCATCTCCAGATAGCGCAACACGTCGTAACTTTTATCCCACTTGGGCAACCAGTCAAACCCCCAGTCGTTGGCTGCGGTAGCGTTATCACCCCAGAAGGTTTTCATCATGCTGGTGAAAAATTTTGGCGTGTTCTGGTAGTAGTTGACCTGTTCGGGCAACAAGGCCTTGGGTGTGGTTTGTTTGAGGTAAGTGGCCAAATCGGTTTGCTGGTCACTGGGCAAATTCATGTAGCCCGGCAACCGCAACGACAGCAGCCCAATGTCGGTGTAACCCTGAATATTGGAGTGGCCGCGCAAAGCGTTAACGCCGCCGCCAGCCATGCCGATGTTGCCGAGCAGCAATTGAATCATTCCGGCACCGCGAATCATCTGCACGCCACTGGAGTGGTGAGTCCAACCCAGCGCATAGAGGAAGGTCGTGGTGCGATTCGGCACACTGGTTTCACCGATGATGCGGCAAATTTCCAGGAAGTCTTCTTTAGGCGTGCCGCAAATGTCAGTCACGACGTCGGGCGTGTAACGGCTGACGTGGGCTTTAAGCAGGTTCCACACACAGCGCGGATGGCTGTAGGTTTCGTCGCGTCGGGCGAAGCCGTTTTCGTCGACTTCATACATCCATTCGCTGCGATCGTATTGCTTTTTGGCCGGATCAAAACCGCTGAACAGGCCTTCTTCGAAGGTATAGCTGTCACGCACGATCAGCGGCGCGTTGGTGTAGGCCCGCACATACTCATGGTGAATGCGGTCATGGGTGATCAGGTAGTTGATCATGCCCATCAGGAAGGCAATGTCAGACCCAGCGCGGATCGGCGAGTAGAGATCCGCCACCGCAGCACTGCGGTTGAAGCGCGGATCGACCACGATGACTTTGGCGCCATTACGGATCTTGGCTTCGACCACCCATTTGAAACCCACCGGGTGCGCTTCGGCGGGGTTGCCGCCCATGATCAGCACCACGTTGGCATTTTTGATATCGACCCAGTTGTTGGTCATCGCACCGCGGCCCAACGTTGGCGCCAGGGCCGATACAGTAGGTGCGTGACACAGCCGCGCCTGGCAATCGATGCCGAGCATGCCCAGCGCACGGGTGAAACGTTGATCGAGGAAGCCGGTTTCGTTACTGGCCGCCGACGAGCACAGCATGCCCGTGGTCAACCAGCGGTTAACGGTCACGCCGTCGGCGTTCTTTTCGATAAAGTTGGCGTCCCGGTCGTCTTTCATCAAACGGGTGATACGGGTGATGGCTTCGTCCCAACTGATGCGTTGCCACTCGTTGGAGCCGGGGGCGCGGTATTCCGGGTATTTAAGACGCTGTTCGCTGTAGATGAAGTCAATCAGGCCAGCGCCTTTGGGGCACAGCGAGCCTCGGCTGACCGGGTGATCCGGGTCGCCTTCGATATGGAAGATGCGGGCTTTGGCGTTCTTCGCGCCGTCACCCAGGCTGTACATCAAGATCCCGCAACCCACCGAGCAATAGGTGCAGTTGTTACGGGTTTCTTTGGCGCGTAACAGTTTGTATTGGCGGGAGGGATCTGCTTGAGCAAGACCGGGGGCAAACCCGAGTGATGCAACTGTGGCCGTGGCTACACCGGCCGTACAAAGTTTGACGAACTGTCTTCTGCCGACGTCCATAAATCTCCTCAACATCCGTGCGCTATGCCGGACACAGAGTCGTTCCCGCCTCACGGTGACGGGATACGCTCAGGCTTTTTTATCTAATGACCATAGCCAACTTCCGCTCGCACGCGAGGAAAAATCAACCCTAAGGAATATGACAAAAAGCGCCGCAGCGTTATTGACGGACGTCAAGAAAGATGTGAATGGCGGCAAACTGCGCGGGTACGTCGTTTGCCGCTGGTGACTTAAATGCCTTGCAGGGCAAGGTCCATCGCAAAGTAGGTGAGGATCATGTCGGCACCGGCGCGCTTGATCGAGCCCAGGCTTTCACGCACCACACGGGCCTCATCGATGGCCCCCGCCTGTGCGCCAAACTTGATCATCGCGTATTCGCCGCTGACCTGATACGCCGCCAGCGGTAAACGCGAGGCTTCACGGATGTCGCGAATGATATCCAAATAAGCCCCGGCCGGCTTGACCATCAAGACGTCCGCGCCCTCCTGTTCGTCCAGCAAGGACTCGCGAATCGCTTCGCGGCGGTTCATCGGGTTCATTTGGTATGACTTGCGGTCGCCCTTCAATGCACTGCCGCCTGCTTCACGGAACGGGCCGTACAGGGCCGAGGCGAACTTGGTGGAATACGCCATGATCGACGTGTCCAGAAACCCCGCGCCATCCAGCGCACTGCGAATCGCTTGCACCTGGCCATCCATCGCGGCCGAAGGCGAGATGAAGTCAGCGCCCGCAGCCGCAGCTGCCACGGCTTGTTTGCCGAGATTGATCAACGTCGCGTCGTTGTCCACGCCATGGTCATGCATCACGCCACAGTGGCCGTGAGAGGTGTATTCGCAGAAGCAGGTGTCGCTCATGACCACCATGTCCGGCGCCGCGTCTTTGCTGATGCGCACCATGCGCGACACCAGCCCGTCTTCACGCATGGCATCGCTGCCAGTGGCGTCCAGATGGTGCGACACGCCAAACAGCATCACTGACTTGATACCGGCGCGCGCGTACCGCTCGATTTCGCCCGCCAGTTTCGACTCAGGGATGCGCATGACACCCGGCATGCTGATAATAGGCACGAAGTCGTCGATTTCTTCCTCAACAAAAATCGGCAACACCAGGTCATTAAGGCTGAATTCGGTTTCCTGGAACAGGTCGCGAAGGGTTTGGGAGCGACGCAAACGACGCGGGCGAACAGCGGGGAACTGGTTAGGCATCATGGTTCCTGAGGGGCAGGTTCATAAGACAAGTGAGCCTTGGCCAAGGCTCAATGGCGCAACAAATACAGGATTGACCCCTGAATTGCAAAACATCCGGCCCACCTGCGCGCCATTGCCGCGCCCGGCATATCAGGCGTGCGGGTTGAACATTTCGTTAAAAGGCGTAATATCGCCGCCCATGATTCTCGAACAGCTCAAAGCGCTGGGCAATGACACTCGCATGCAAATGATGGAGTGGCTCAAAGACCCACTTACCCATTTCCCGCCACAGGATCACGGAGATCCTGCTATCGGTGTCTGCGTGACCCACTTGCAGCACAAGGCAGGGCTTTCACCCTCCACGGCTTCCGCGCATCTGGCCATTTTGCAGCGTGCCGGCTTTGTCTTGACCACGCGCATTGGCAAATGGACCTATTACCGGCGCAACGAGCAGGCGATTGATGACTTTGCGGCTAGGCTGAAAATCGAGTTGTAATTTTTACCTATACATTTCGTCGTTTTGCGTAATGTAAAAATATGAGGAACTTCCATGAGCACTAAAACCATTTTCGTCCAACCCGGTGGTGGCTATGACAACGTGGTTGTCGGCAGCAGCGAAGTGCGCGCGCCAGCGGGCGGCGAAATTACCGTGCGACTGCATGCCAACTCCCTGAACTATCACGATTTCGCTGTGGTTAGCGGCATGTGGGGGCCGTCTGAAAAGCGCATCCCGATGGCCGATGGTGCGGGAGAAGTGATCGCGGTAGGCCCGGACGTAACCGAATTCAAGGTCGGGGATTCAGTCGTCAGCACTTTCTTCCCCGAGTGGATTGATGGCACGCCGTTGGTGGAAGGGTTTGTCACCGTTCCGGGGGATGGCATTGACGGCTACGCCCGCGAGCACGTGACGGCCAAAGCGACCGCTTTCACACTGGCCCCGACCGGTTACAGCCACGCTGAAGCCTCGACCCTGACCACCGCGGGCCTGACAGCCTGGCGTGCGCTGATGGCCGATGACTCGCTCAAACCCGGCGACACCGTGCTGGTACAAGGCACGGGAGGGGTTTCAATTTTTGCTCTGCAATTCGCGAAAATGGCCGGTGCAACCGTCATTGCCACCTCCTCCAGCGATGAAAAGCTGGAGCGTCTGAAAGCGCTGGGGGCGGACCACGTCATCAACTACCGCAAAGACACCCGTTGGGGCGAGACCGCCCGCGCACTGACCGGGGGCCGTGGCGTCGATCACATCATCGAAGTGGGTGGCCCCGCGACCCTTGAGCAATCGATGATTGCCGTGCGCGTCGCCGGGCACATCTCGATCATTGGCATTTTGAGCGGCGTCAGCGGCGCCATGGACTTCGTACCTGCACTGGTCAAGCAAGTTCGCCTGCAGGGCGTGCTGGTCGGCAGCCGCAGTCAGCAACAAGACATGATCCGCGCCATCAATGCCAACGGCATGCGTCCGGTCATCGATCGTCACTTCCCGCTGACCGATATTGTTGAAGCCTTCAAATACCAGGAAACCAACCAGCATTTCGGCAAAATCTGCCTGGACATCTAAACGCGATACCGCCGCAAGGCGCATTGACAGTGCGCTTGCGGCTTCACTAGATTCAGGCTTTTGCCCCCACGAGCGAAGCCTAATGAGCCTTGAATCTGTACGTGCGTTCTTTAACGCCAACGCCCCCGACCTGCACATCATCGAATTGGCCACCAGCACGGCGACGGTTGCACTGGCCGCCGAAGCCCATGGGGTCGAACCCGGTCAAATCGCAAAAACCCTGGCCTTTCGCGTTGGCGAGCGCAACGTATTACTGGTAGCTCGAGGTGACGCGCGGATCGATAACAAAAAGATCAAAAACGCCTTGGGCAGCAAAGCCAAAATGCTGGACGCCGAAACCGTGGTGGCACTCACCAGTCATCCGGTCGGCGGTGTCTGCCCTTTCGGGCTGGCGACTGACCTGCCCGTTTACTGCGACATTTCCCTGCAAAGCTTTACCGAAGTCATGCCTGCCGCGGGCGCCACGCACACCGCGGTAAAGCTATGCCCCACGCGCCTGGCAGCGCTGGTCAACGCGCAGTGGGTCGATGTGTGCCAGCCGCTTCCTGCCGCCTGATAATTGGAGAAGGCTCTAGCTCGGGCCTCTCCGCTGCATTAATTGTCCTACAATGTAGAAATTACAGTTGAGATCGATTATCATCCGCCACTCGCGCAGCACCCTACACCGCTAATCAACAATCATTAAAACGTCGCAGGTGCTGCTTTAAAGGAATGACCTGAGGCGCTCATGCACCGCTTTACTTTCAGCAAATCGTTGATTTGCGCAACATTGGGGATTGTCAGCCTGCCCTCTTTCGCGGCATTGCAACCAGCGTCAGATGCGGCGCTGGCCGGCGAAACACAACGCTCCTGCCACTTCAACAAAGACACCAGCAGCGACTGCACCACCACTTACCGTTACACCATCCTGACCAACAATGGGCGAGAGATGCTATCGCGCATTGACTTCAGCTTCCCCGAAACGGACCGGCTGGACATCATCGACGCCCACTCCACCCAGCCCGGTGGCACACCGCAGCCATTGGCTGAATCGCAAATCGACACGCGTATGGCACCCAACCCGGATCAGGGCTTTTTGCGGGCCAAACAAACGTCCATTGCGTTTCCAAACCTGCGCGTCGGCACCCAGCTCACCTACACCGTGCGTGAACACACCACGGCCAAACCGCTGATGGAGCACTTCCATTACCAGATGACATTCGGCCCCAGCCCGGTTCGCACGGATGTGTTCAAAGGCACGTTCACCGCCGAGCAGCCGATTGTCTGGCGCAGCGAACAGATGGAGGATTTCATCTTCACACCCTCGGCCGATCACAAAACGCTGGTGATCGAGCAAAAGAAACCGCGCTTTGTGAATTACATCAACGAAGCAGGCAATGGCTACATCCGCCAGGTGCCACGGGTTGAAATCGGCAGCTCTAGCCAGTTACAGGATTACTTCGGGCCTTTCGCCAAACGCTACAACGAAATTCTCGCTGCGCGCCTGCCTGCCGGTGCCGCAAAAACCGTCTCCGGGCTCAAGGGCTTGCCGCCTGCACAGCAAGTAGCCGGTGTGATGCAGTACATCCACGATCAATACCGCTACATGGGCGACTGGCGCGCTACCGACCGAGGGTATGTGCCATTCAGCCTGAGCGAGATCGAAGTGCGTGGCTACGGCGACTGCAAGGATTTATCGGTGTTGCTGACGGCCATGTTAAAAGCCAGTGGCATCAACGCGCACACCACCTGGGTCAGCCGGGGTACAACGCCGCTCAGCCTGCTGCTGCCCGGCACCAGCTCCGCCAACCACGCCATCGTGCGTGCTGAAGTCGATGGGCACGTCTGGTGGCTGGACCCGACCAATCCGGTGTTCATGCCAGGGCGCAGCATGCCGGACATTCAGGATCGCTGGGCGCTGGTCATCGATGATCAAGGCACGGTGCGTCAGGAACACATCCCCGAAGCCCCGGCTACTGTGAGCATGGACGTGAAAAAGTTTGAACACTTCAATGACGAAGGACAGGCGCGCACCACGGCGCAGGTGCAGATGGGGCAAATGATGTTGATGCAGCTCAGCTACGCCGACACGGAATCAGGGGTCTCTGCCACCGACCTGAACCTGTGTAACAACTTTGGCAAAGAGATCAGTGATTGCACCATCACCCGTGAAAAAACCGGTTTTGTGGTCCCGCAGCATTATAGGGTTCACGCCCGCCTGACCAACCTGCGCCCATTGGAGAACATGGCCGGGCAGTTGATCTATAAACCCGCGTTCATGACCGAGCGCTGGGACAGCCTGATGAACTATCGACGCACAGGCCAACTGGCAGACTTGTATATGGGGGATCCGGAAACGATGACCTACGACATCACCCTTTCAGGGGCCAAGGTGGCCAAGCTCATCAACACCTGCAAGGTCAATTCACCCTGGTTTGATCTGGAGCTGAGCAGCCAGCGCAATAAAGGTGAGTACCGTTACCGGTACTCCGTGACGCAAAAACACAGTTGGCTGAGCCATGACGCGATCATGAGCGCCCCGTTCGAAGCGATGCTGCAGCAAGCCCGAGCGTGCAACGAACAAATGCAACAACGGGTGCAACTCAACACCCAGGGTTGATAGCCGCCCTTTTAAAACGCCTGGTCCTGTAAAGGGATCAGGCGTTTTTGCAGCTGGGGTCAGGCGATAGCAGCGTCGACCAACACTTGAGCTTCTTCAACCAACCGGTTGAGGTGCTCGTCGCCGATGAAGCTCTCGGCGTAGATCTTGTAGATGTCTTCGGTGCCCGATGGGCGCGCAGCGAACCATCCGTTTTCGGTCATGACCTTCAGGCCGCCAATCGCCTGATGATTGCCGGGGGCATGGCTCAGAATTTGCGTGATGGCTTCTCCCGCCAAGGTAGTCGACTTGACTTGGTCCGGTGACAGCTTGCCCAGCAGCGCCTTTTGCGCAGGCGTCGCCTTGGCATCTACACGGGTTGAGAAAGGCTGTCCCAGGTCGTCGGTCATCTGCTGGTACAACTGCGACGGATCGCGACCGGTGCGGGCCGTCATCTCTGCGGCCAATAAAGACGGAATCAAACCATCCTTGTCTGTCGACCACACACTGCCATCGCGCCGCAGGAACGATGCCCCGGCGCTCTCTTCGCCACCGAAGCCGAGCGAACCGTCAAACAGGCCATCGGCAAACCACTTGAAGCCCACTGGCACTTCGTACAAACGACGGCCAAGACGCGCGGCCACCCGATCAATTAACCCGCTGCTGACCACGGTTTTGCCCACGGCCGCATCGACGCGCCATTGCGGACGATTGCGGAACAGGTAGTCGATGGAGACGGCGAGGTAATTGTTCGGCGCTAACAGGCCGCCCGAAGGGGTCACAATGCCATGACGGTCATGATCCGGGTCGCAGGCAAAGGCCACATCAAAACGCTCTTTCAGGCCGATCAGGCCTTGCATCGCATAGCTCGAGGACGGGTCCATGCGGATCCGCCCGTCCCAGTCGACGCACATAAAGCGGAACGTCGGGTCGACGGACGTGTTCACTACATCCAGATTCAAGCCGTAGTGCTCACCGATTGCTGACCAGTAGCGCACGCCTGCGCCGCCAAGCGGATCGACTCCCAGACGCAGATTGGCACCGCGCAAGGTATCCATGTCGATGACATTCTTCAGGTCAGCCACATAAGTGTTCAGGTAGTCGTGACGGTGCGTCGTACTGGCCTTGAGGGCTTGCTCATAACTGATGCGCTTCACACCCGCAAGCCTGGCGGCCAGTAATTCGTTGGCCTTGGCCTCAATCCACTTGGTGACGTCAGTGTCTGCCGGTCCGCCGTTGGGAGGGTTGTATTTGAAGCCACCACTTTCAGGCGGGTTATGCGAAGGCGTAATCACCACACCATCCGCCAGGCCAGACGTACGGCCGCGGTTATAGCAAAGGATGGCGTGGGAAATTGCGGGCGTCGGGGTGTACTCGTCTGCAGCGGCAATCATGGTCTCGACACCATTGGCAGCGAAGACTTCCAAAGCGCTCGCCCCGGCCGGGGTGGAGAGCGCGTGGGTGTCGATGCCGACGAACAGTGGGCCATTGATGCCCTTGGCGTGACGGTACAGGCAAATGGCCTGGCTGATGGCCAATACATGCCACTCATTGAAGTTCAACTCAAACGAGCTGCCGCGATGACCGGAGGTTCCGAACGCGACGCGCTGGGTCGCAATGCTGGCATCGGGCTGACCGGTGTAATAAGCGGTCACCAGTCGCGCAATATCGACCAGCAACTGTGCCGGCGCCGGTTTGCCCGCAAGAGGACTGAGTGTCATGCAAAACCTCGGGAAATAAATGATTCGGAGGAAAAAACGCAGTTTACTGGCACTTCGACACTGGCGAGAAGCGATCTATCCCAGGCCTGCGCAATTGCCTGCGTTTTTGATGATCACAGGCTCTATTACGGCACGTGACGATGACCCGGTTTGCAACAAAACCTAGCTCATGGCAAAACTATGGCACTTTCCGGTGTTTTCGTGATCCAACCGGAGGCTTTCTTTCTGCACTGAATTTAAGGACACATCATGAAACCACTGGTCATCAGCGCGGCACTGTTGTTTTCGTTGAGTACGCTGAGCGGCGTTGCCAACGCCGCCAAACTGGAAGACGTGGCGCCCTACCCTAAAGCCGATAAGGGCTTTAGCCGACAAGTCATTCATTTGCCGACGCAGAAAAATGAAGACGATTACAAAGTCCAGATCATTGCCGGCAAGACCCTGCAAGTGGACTGCAACAAGCAACGCCTGGGCGGCAAGCTGGAAGAGAAGACGCTCAAAGGCTGGGGCTACCCTATGTATCGCCTTAACAAGGTCAGCGGCCCGGCGACAACGCTGATGGCCTGCCCTGAAGGCAAAACGCACGCTGAATTCGTACCGGTCGTGGGGGAAGGGTTCATGCTGCGCTACAACAGCAAACTGCCTATCGTGCTGTACGTGCCCAAGGACATTGAAGTGCGTTATCGCATCTGGTCGGCCTCCAAGCAAATCAAGCAGGCCGTTGCCGAGTAACTCTTTATGGGGCGCCACGGCCACACGGGGTGGCGCCCGCGGATGCTTGCACGCTACTGCAGACCCACGCGATAAAGCACACCGTCTTTTTCATCGGTCAGCACATACAGATAACCGTCCGGACCTTGCCGCACGTCGCGAATCCGCGACTTCAATTCGCCCAGCAGGCGCTCTTCATGCACGACTTTGTCCCCGTCCAGTTGCAGGCGGATCAGGTTTTGGTCAGCCAATGCCCCAATGAACACATTGTGTTGCCAGGGCGTAAACCGAGTGGCGTCATAAAACGTCATGCCGCTTATACCCGGGGATTGCTCCCAGACATGATTGGGCCCTTTCATGCCTTCGACCGCCGCGCCCTGCGCTTCCGGAATGGGTTTGGAGGAGTAGTCAATCCCATGGGTTGCCATAGGCCAGCCATAATTGTTGCCGCGTTCGATCAGGTTGATTTCGTCCCCGCCTTTTGGCCCATGCTCATGGGTCCACAACGTGCCGGTCCAAGGGTTTAACGCAGCACCCTGTGGGTTGCGATGCCCATAAGACCAGATCTGCGGGCGTACATTGGCCTGGCCTACAAACGGATTGTCATCCGGCACACGCCCGTCCGGATAAATACGCACGACTTTGCCTTGCAGCTTGTCGAGGTCTTGGGCTGTCGGACGCTGATTGTTTTCGCCCAATGCGATGAACAGGTAGCCGTCCCGATCAAACACCAACCGAGAGCCGAAATGGTTACCCGTTGATAGTTTGGGTTCCTGTCGGAAGATCACCTGAAAATTGCTCAATTTCGTCAAGTCGTCCGACAACCGCCCTCGGCCCGCCACGGTGCCCGCCGTACCGCCGTCACCCCCACCTTCGGCGTACGTCACGTAGACCATTCGGTCTGTGCGAAAGTCAGGTGATAGCGCGACGTCCATTAAGCCGCCCTGCCCCTTCGCCCATACCTCGGGCACGCCTCCCAACGGCGCAGACAATTGACCATCAGGGCTGACAACCCGCAGATTGCCAGGCCTTTCGGTCACCAGAATGCCCTGTTTTTCCGGCAAGAATGCCAATGCCCACGGATGACTGAGCCCCCCGACGACTTTGTCGACAGTGACAACGCCTTCTTCAGAGGTGAAATTTCGGGCGTGGGCCATCATCGCTGCGGTGAGTAATGATGTGGCACACAGCGCTGCCAGCAGGGTTTTCCTCAGCATCTGTCGCTCCTTGGGTGATTAACGCGCGTTTTGCCGTTGCAGTGACGGCGCCGTGGGCTTGAGTGTCGCGGGCGGTGTCGTGGGGCGCGGATATCCGTTGCGGATCTGGCCATTTTCAAGGGTAGGTACGGACGGCGCTGGCAAGGTAGTGGCTCCGCGCACGGGGGGAGCGCTGGAGGTGCTGCCCTGGCGGCTATTGGGGTTGATACGGCGCAAGGTGTTGTCAACTGGCGGGGGGCTGGTGACGATCGTGTTCTGCGCCAAAGCCGCATCAACAACCCGTGGCTCGGCGTGTGCCGTTACGCCACAACTGACCAGCATCTGCAAAAGACCACAGTAAATGATGGGTTTCATGGTGCGTTCCTTATGCCGTATTCAGTCACCGTTGGATCGCATTTGGGTCAGCGGGTTCGCTTTAAAACGTCGGAATTATTGCGCTTCCCCTGAGTACCTCTGATGCGCAGTGACGGATTGCGGACCTCAATCACCTAGCCTGTCAGTAAACAACGCGAGAAAAATCGCCACAAGCTGTCACTTTTGACAGCTTATCCGGGGGTTTCATTGGGTTTATAACCACATCTACTTCGACCGGCCGCCGTGACGGCGCATGTAGATGGATCCATTAAATACTCAGGAGGGTGCCCATGACCCGCAGTCGTACGTGCCAACTGTTCGCCTTTTCGGTGCTGAGCCTTGCCTTGCACGACGCCCACGCTGCCTGCAGCTTCAGTCCGACACCGGGCGATGACAGCTATGTATGTGACAGCGACAGTGCGCCATCCTTGATCGACTTGTCTGGGAATAACGCCCTGACCCTGCCCGCCAACAGTTCCGGCACTATCAATGGCCCCGTCACGTTTGGAGCGGGCGCTGATCGCATCACTGTCCACGGCGGCTTGATCACCGGGGCCGTCATTCAGGGCGATGGCATTGACGATTTTGTGATGACGGGCGGGCAGGTCCAGTCGCTGGCACAGGGTGATGGGCGGGACACATTCCTGATGACCGGCGGCACCATCGTGGGCGCTTTCGAAGATGGGGATGTGGCAAAAATGACGGGCGGGAGTATCGGCCGGGTTGACATGAAACTGGACAACAACATCTTCGACATGTCGGGCGGAAACATCACCGGCAACCTGGTCACAGCATTTGGCAGAGACACCATCATCCTGTCCGGTGGCAGCATTGGCGGCAATATCAGTGTCAGCGGTGGGGATGATTCCGTCACGGTCACCGGCGGCACGGTGGGAGGGGAAATCCGGCTAAGCGTTGGCGACGACCGCTTTGTCTGGCGCGACGCAGGGACCCTCAAGGGCGCTGTGCTGATGGGCGACGGCAACGACACGGCGGTGTTGGGCAACCTCACCGAAACACTCTTGTCTTCCACCCCGGCCATCGATGGCGGGCCGGGGGCAGACAAGCTGAGCGTCGAAAACAGCAGCCCTGAAAGCGGCGCACGTTATATCAACTGGGAAACCATCAACCTCGCACAGACTTCTAGCCTGACACTCAACGACACCCTGACGCTGGGCGACAGCACCACGGGGACTGGCGTTCTCACCCTCGATGCCACCAGCCGGATCGGCTCCAGCCCAGGCGTAATTAACGCCTATGCCAGCGGGCAAAAAGTCAGTGTGAATAACGCCGGGTTGATTGACCTCACCTCCAGCGGTACGTCGGTGACCGATCAGTTGACCATCGCAGGCAACTACACGGGCGACGGCGCGCGACTCAACCTGCAAAGCGTTTTGGCTGGCGACAACGCCCCCTCGGACAGGCTGATCGTTTCCACGGGCACTATCAGCGGCACCACCTCAATAAACGTGACCAATGCCGGCGGTATGGGCGCGCTGACGACTCAAAACGGTATTCAAGTGGTTGAAGCCAATCAGGGTGCCGTCAGCAGTGCAGGCGCGTTTACATTGGGCCGCCCCCTTTCGGCAGGCGCCTATCAGTATTACCTGTTCAAAGGCGGGGTGACGGCGGGCAGTGAAAACAGTTGGTACCTGCGCTCCAGCGTGGTGGCACCGTCAGCGGTCGCAGCTGTGCCGCAACAGCCAACGCCAGAACAACCCACCCCCCAACAACCCCTGCCCGTGCCTCCTCCAACCCCCGCGATGGGCACCCCGCCCCTGCCGGTTGCGGCACCCGGTGAAAGCATCGTCTTGTACCGGCAGGAAGTGCCGCTGTATGCCGTGGTGCCCCCTGTGGCTGCTTTATTGGCCCAAACTACGCTGGGCACGTTTCATGAGCGTCAGGGTGATCAGAACCTGCTGAGGGAGGACGGTGCCCTGCCCGGCGGATGGGTGCGTGCCTTTGGTAACTCAATGCGCCAGAGCTGGTCAGGTACTGTTACACCCAGTTTCGACGGCTCAATCAATGGCTATCAGGTCGGTCATGACCTTTATGGCTATAGCCATGCCAACGGCTACCGGCAGCGCGCTGGCCTGTTCGTCAGCCATGCACGACTAGACGGCGATGTTCGAGGGTTCAATCTGGGCTTTAAGGACAACAAGGCCGGCGATGTTCGACTGGACGGCGACAGCCTTGGCGCTTACTGGACATTGATCGGTCCGCAGTCCGCCTACCTAGACGTAGTGGCCTTGGGTACCCGTTTTGATGGACGCAGCCGTTCAGAACGAGGCGTCAAACTGGATCTGGACGGCCATGGTGTCAGTCTGTCGGTAGAAGCCGGTTACCCCCTCGCCCTTACTGATCGCTGGAAAATCGAACCTCAAGCTCAAATCATCGGCCAACGGGTGAAGATGGACAGCGCGCAAGATGGCATTTCAAACGTGGGTTTCGACACCCAGGACTATCTGAAAGGCCGTGTAGGCGCACGTCTAAAAGGCGCTTATGAAATCGCCAACGTGCCCGTCGAACCTTACGTACGCACCAACCTGTGGCGCAGCTTCGGCGGCAATGACACCACCCGTTACGACGCGCAACCGGTAACCCGCACGGACCACACCTCCAGCACCATGGACATTGGTGCTGGCATCGTCGCCCGGCTTCATCCCGGCGTCAGCGTGTATGCAAGTACCGATTACAGCGCCAACATCGACAGCCGTAACCAAGAAGGACTCAGCGGGTCCCTGGGTTTACGGGTGAGTTGGTGAATCAACGTGGCGGTAATCCTCGGGGCCGATTTCAATCACCGTGGATTGCTTGGCCTCGTCAAGCAGCGCCTGACGACAGACTTGATAGCAATCCTCAATGTGGTCGTTGCCGACCATTTTCATGACCCCAAAGCTGATGGTAGCTGCCACGGCCTGTCCAACCAAGGGAATGAAGCGAGTGATGGACTTGGTGGCGACTTTGACGCCCATCTTGCGCAGCAGCGACATCACCAGGGTCCGGCTGACAAACTTGCCGATAATCTCGCTGCCGATGCCCGAAGCCGCTACGACGATCAGTCGTTTGGAGCGCGTATCCAGTTGCTCGATTTGCTGGGGTGTAAGCCCGAACTTGCTGTTAATGGCGGGTAGCATTTCCACCAGCAAAGCCACATCGGTGCCGATGTCGAGCCCGGGGATGGGGACGGCCGCAGCACCCGCAGAGACCGCAGAGCGCTTGGTGACCATGGACTTGCATTCGTCCCGAATGCGATCAAGCTCGGCCAATGACCTGATTAACATAAGATTCCCCTGACAAATAAAAACGCATGCGGGCAGTCTACTACGGGCTGAACCCGCTGAAGACCGGCTGCAAGGATGTAGAACGTCAGCAGCCAGAGAAATTCAAAGAAGATTGAGTGCGCGGGGCGCGAATGCTACGGGCAGGCACAAGAGGGAAAGCCTGTACTCACAGCAAGTACAGGCCGGGACTGTTACATGTCTTTTTTAACTTTCGACCATTCTTCCTTGAGTTTTTGCACGAAGCTGGCTTTCTTGTCCTTCTCGCAAGCCGTGACGATCAGTGGGGTAATTTTCTCGACACCTGCAACGTCGAGCACTGCATCTTCAACCTTGCCGGACTTATTGACTGCTTCGCCCAACCCCACTGCGGTGGGTCGGAAGCTTTCATCAACGGCCAGGAAACTTTCACACGTCCACTGAGAGACAGGTTGTTTGGTATCAGCAGCCTGCGCCAGTGTCGACAGTGCAACCAAGCTTGCAGTACCGAGAATCAGGAGGTGCTTTTTCATATGAATAATTCCCTATTATCAAATTGGCAATGACGTTAGTTCCGCCGCATGGAACATAGTTGTGGTTGGGGAACCTGTCAAAAAAACGCGTCACAAAACCCGCCTTCTAACACTGTTTTGAATTAAATAAGCGCTGTAAATCAACAAGTTAAAGAAATAACCAAAACTGTATAAATCACGTCTTTCATCTGACTTGGCCGGACTTTTCGAAAGCGCACACATGCCATGCCGTGAGCCTGATTTACACAGGCTCACGGCGCTGCCTCATTCACCCAAACAGCCCTGCTTATTAACGGCAACAGGCACCTGAAGGTTTAAATTATTGCGAAAGAATGACTTTCATGGCTTTTTCCTTGGCGGCGTTACCGAAGACTTCGTAGGCGTGAAGAATGTCGTTAAGTGCAAAGCGGTGAGTAATCAGTTTCCCCGCGTCAACTTTGCCGGACTGCACCGTTTTCATCAGCAGTGGTGTGGTGTTGGTATTCACCAGTCCCGTTGAAATAGTGATGTTCTGAATCCATAACTTTTCAAGGTGCAACTCAACACTTTTACCGTGCACCCCGACATTGGCTATATTGCCTCCCGGCGCGATCACTGACTGACACGTGTCAAAAGATGCCGGGATGCCGACAGCCTCGATGGCGACATCCACCCCCACCCCGCCGGTCAATTCAAAAATCCGCTCAACGGCGTTTTCCGTCTTGATATCGATGACGTGGGTTGCGCCAAACCGCTTGGCCACTTCAAGGCGGTTACTGTCTGCGTCGACCATGATTAATTGGCCGGGGGAGTAAAACTGGGCCGTTAATAACGCTGCCATGCCCACTGGGCCCGCCCCGACAATCACCACGCTGTCGCCCGGTTTGACCTTGCCAGCGAGCACGCCGATTTCAAAGCCGGTCGGCAGAATGTCACTCAACATCACCAGCGCTTCTTCATCGGCGCCTTCAGGCACGGGATACAGGCTGTTATCGGCATGGGGGATTCGCACGTATTCGGCCTGCGTGCCGTCGATCAGGTGCCCGAGGATCCAGCCACCGTCGGCGCAATGGGAATACATCTGACGCCGGCAGTTCGGGCAACTGCCGCAGGACGTTACACAGGAAATCAGCACATGGTCGCCGGGTTTGAAATTACGGATGGCCGGACCAACGGCTTCGACTACCCCGACCCCTTCATGCCCGAGCACGCGGCCGGGGGTCACTGCCGGCACATCGCCTTTAAGGATGTGCAGGTCTGTGCCGCAGATGGTGGTGTGCAAAATTCGCACAATGGCGTCGGTGGGTTTATCGATAACGGGCTTGGGGATGTCGGCCCAGGCTTTTTCGCCGGGGCCTTGATAGGTGAGCGCTTTCATAGTGGCTTTCCTTTATCCGAATTGAAATCTGTTGCACCCGTCCTGACGGGCAGGAGGACCGGGTGCCCAAACGTCATGCGGACCAGTAAAGCAGTCTTTGGCCGTTATGCCGTTGCCGCAGGTCATAAAACCTTGGCGCCATAGCGATCAACGCTGTGGCGACACCGAAAAGTCTGTTTCGCCTCTGGCATCCGAGCGCATCTCAACCGTGTAGGCCTTGGACACCCCGCACCCGGTCACGTCCCAGGTTTCGCTGGCGCGCTCCACTGCCCCTGATGGCAATTGATGGATCCCTGTAATGGAGGTGTTTACCGCGTCAATAGAGCGGCATTGCGTCATGGCCGAAAATAGCAGCTCGACGTTTTTCATCACATCCTGGCGCAGCACTGGATCGGTAACGGATTGCCCGGAAAATTGCGGATTATGGGCACAGCCTGTTAAAGCAACCGCCGCGAAAGCGCAATGAAGGATGGCGAAGCGATGTTTGCCCTGCATGTTCACTCCTTGAAACGGCTCCATGCCGTGCGTCAAGCAATAGCACATATCAGCGCTGGGGATGAACCGTGAGGGCCACCAACTTCCCCACCACGGGGCGAACCACCAGAATGCACAGGAAGGCCACGGGCATGGCCAATCGATACGCGTGCAAAGCATTACTAAGGTAGTTCGGCCCTATTCCGGAATTGGCCGCCGTAATCACCAACGACATCAAGAACGCCATGATAGACGACATGTAAAAGGCGAACACGTACGGCGTGGCGCGAGCCGTCAACCGTGAGGGTTTAAACATAAGGGTGTAGGAGCGGGATTTTGAATTCATGGTGTGCCTCTGAGGATTCTGTACCGGAGCAGTGACGCACCTTACCAACACACCCGCCTGTTCAGTAGACGGCCTGGCGTGCATGCTTTATAAACAAAAACTTACGAATCGATACGCAGGGATGTGCACATGAACCTGTTGGCTGCCATCGACAGCTTTATCAAAGTGGTTGAGACAGGCTCGGTGGTAGGCGCAGCCAAGCGACTGGGCGTGAGCGCTGCTGCCGTGAGTCAAACCCTCAATCGGCTTGAAGCCCACCTCGGCACACGGCTTTTGCAGCGCACCACCCGCAGCATGGCGCTGACCGAACGTGGTGCACTGTATTACGCAAAGGTGCAGCGCATTGCCTTTGATCTTGAGTCGGCTCAAGCCGCTATCACCCAGGCTGACGAAGACTTACAAGGACGTCTGTGCGTTGCCTCTACATCGGCGTTCGGCCGCCATGTATTGGCCCCGCTGATTGCAGAGTTCGCCACCCGCTACCCGCGCCTTACCCTCGAACTGTGCACCACGGACGGCAAAATCAATCACATTCAAAGCGGTTTTGACGTGAGCCTGCGCATCAGGCCCCAACTGGAAGATGGCATCGTGGCGCGCAAGTTGGTCTGCGTTCCGTTTATTGTGTGCGCGGCCCCGGCCTATCTGGAGCGTGCAGGCTGGCCAGAGTCGTTCAATGCGCTGGCCCATCATGCCTGCCTGGGTTTTCGGTATCCCCTGGACGGGCGTTTTCTGCGCTGGGGATTTTTCAGCGAGGGTCAGCATCAGTACGCAGCACTAAATATCACGGCCATCAGTGACGACATTGATGCACTCGCTCAAATGGCCATTCACGGCGCTGGCATTGCGCGCCTCGCTGAATTCGTGGCCAGACCTTACATCGACGCTGGCCAGTTGATCCCGTTGCTGCAACGCACGCATGCCCCCAGCGAGTCCTACGCCGAGCCATTGGACATTTATGCCTGCGTGCAAAGTCGAGAAGCCATGACCCCTAAAGTCAGGGCCTTTCTGAGCTACCTGGATGAAGCCCTCACACACCGATGGCCGTCACTTACAGCGCCCTGACGGGCAACCACTGGATGACGCGAGAACGGCAGCCGCCACTGTCCCTTGCGCCCAGCCAACGGCGCGTTGTTGACAAAAGTCATCGCCTTTGCTCTGGGGTCACGGTAATTTATGAACCTTGTACAAGTCGCGGGTACGGAGCGAACGTGATGGATGAGCATGCAGGGCTGGATCCGTATGAACTCAGGCGTCTCAGGCGTGTAGCCGAGCTTTGTCCTCCTCAGGAAGCGGCAGACGAGGTGTTCGACAAAATAGTCGCCATGACCTCTGCTTACTTCCACGTGCCCATTGCATTGATCTCCATCGTAGAAGAACACCGGCAATGGTTCAGGGCGTATGTCGGGCTCGACAGGCGCGAAACCCCGCGAGACTTGTCTTTTTGTGCCCATACCCTTACGCACAACACGCTCTTTGAGGTCCTCGATGCCACTCAAGATCCCCGTTTCGACGCTAACGAGCTGGTCTCAGGCAGCCCATATATTCGTTATTACGCCAGCGCCCCGCTGATAACGGCTGAAGGGTTTAACCTGGGAAGCCTTTGCATTATCGACACGTGCCCCCGAGCGCCAATGAGCTCGGCCCAGAAGGCCATGTTGTTGGATTTTGCAGAGCTGACCATGATGCGAATTCTGAGCGTCCGTTCGCGCAATTTTGTTGATCAACCCACCGGGCTCTTCAATCGCCTGCGCTTTGAAGAAGATATTCGGCAATCCATCGCCAGTGATAAAAAGTGCCAGGTGTATTCAGTCGACGTGATCGCCCCCCAATCACTCAACGATGTGGTCAAAGCGCTGGGGTATAGCTTTGCGCAGGACCTGATACTGGCCATCAAAGCACGGTTGCAACACCTCATACCGGCCGGCACGCTGCTTTATAAAATTAGCCCGACCCGTTTCGGTTTCATTCTTGGCCAACACACCTGCATAGACAGTGTGTGCCAAAAAATCATTGACGACTTCAAAACGCCAGTTGAGTGCCAGCATATCCCCATCCTGATGCAAATCGGGATGGGGGTGCTGCCCATCGTTGACGCATCGCAAAAAGATCAAGACTGGTTACGGCTCGTTGTCAGTGCTGCGGATCTTGCCAGGGACCAGAACACAGGCTGGTCGCTCTATGAGCCTAAACTGGACGCAGCGCAACGCCGTGCTTTCATGATTTTGAGCTCGCTTAATGAAGCCCTTTGTAGCGATCATCAACTCAGCCTGGTGTATCACCCAAAAATAAAACTGCCCGATTTGGCCTGTGACAGTGTTGAAGCCCTCATAAGGTGGAACCATCCCACGCTAGGCGCGATCGGTCCTGCGGAGTTCATTGCGCTGGCTGAAAAGACCGCTTTGATGCAGTCCATCACTTTTTGGGTTTTAGACGCACTCATCCAGCAAGCACGCGCATGGGCGTCTGAAGGTTTACAGATACGCATTGCGATGAACGTGACGGTGAGCGACTTACAAGACACCAAGTTTGTCGACACGATAGAAGACGCCATCACAACAGGACGCCTCGCGCCCCACATGATCGAGCTGGAACTGACTGAAAGCATTTTGATGTCAAAACCCGCGTCCGTCATGCACGAACTGGAGCGCGCGCGAACGTTGGGCCTGCACATCGCCATTGATGACTTTGGCACGGGCTACAGCAATTGGGCGTACCTGCGAAAACTGCCTGCGCAGACGGTCAAACTTGACCAGTCGCTGGTCAGGACACTTCTGACCAGCCCTCAAGACCGACGCTTGGTTAAAACACTGATCGAGCTGGCCAAAGGATTGAATTACCGCGTGGTGGCTGAAGGCGTTGAAAATCACGATATTTTGCGCCTGATCACCGAGTGGGGTTGCTCAGAAGCTCAGGGGTATTTGATCACCCACCCCCTAACCGCCAGTGAACTTGCACAGTGGTTAGGCCAGGGAGGATTCAACCCCAGCCATGCCCTAGCCGTGCGGGCCAGCCCCGGTTGAACCGGGCGCAGCACGAAATCGGTGGGTAATAAACACGCGCTGAAGTGTCAGGCTTTCAAGCCCTGCGCGCCCTACCAATAAACCCCTAAACTGCCACGGCATCAGAAGGCTGAACGGGACACAACAGGCGTGCCAATGCTTATCCCCTGTTCAGCCACCTTCCCCCGTTGTAAAACCTGAACGATCGCGTTTTCCAGGCAATCAACGATTGCCCCTTGAAAACTGGGTCTTGCGCGACCGGCCGCAGTGCATCTGGCGTCCCACCTATGCGACAATGCGCGGCATGTCTGGCATGAAACCCCGCATTCATTTCTCAGCAGCTTGGCCACAGTGTCCCAATGTTGCTGTCGACTTATGCGCGTTGGATCGACTCAAGCCCCGACCGGCGTGAGCCTGAGTCACTCCAAATGGGTACCACTTGTTGGGCCCCAGCCCAAATACGCGCTCTCTAAGCTATTGATAGGTAAAGTAATTGATCTCCACAGCTAACATCACGATGCAATTCGGCGCCAAGCCGCTTTTCGAGAACGTTTCAGTCAAGTTCGGCGCAGGCAACCGTTATGGTTTGATCGGTGCCAATGGTTGCGGCAAGTCCACTTTCATGAAAATCCTCGGTGGCGATCTTGAACCGTCGGGCGGCCAGGTGATGCTCGAGCCGAATGTGCGCCTGGGTAAGTTGCGTCAGGATCAGTTCGCGTACGAAGAATTCACCGTGATCGATACCGTGATCATGGGCCACGAAGAGCTGTGGAAGGTCAAGGCTGAGCGTGACCGTATCTACTCGCTGCCTGAGATGACTGAAGAAGACGGCATGGCGGTCGCGGAACTCGAAACCGAGTTTGCTGAAATGGACGGTTACACCGCTGAATCCCGTGCGGGCGAATTGCTGCTCGGTCTGGGCATTGGCATCGAACAGCACAACGGTCCGATGAGCGAAGTCTCGCCGGGCTGGAAACTGCGCGTTTTGTTGGCTCAGGCACTGTTTTCCGATCCCGAAGTGCTGCTGCTCGACGAACCGACCAACCACCTGGACATCAACACCATCCGCTGGCTGGAAAACGTGCTTACCCAGCGCAACAGCCTGATGATCATCATCTCCCACGATAGACACTTCCTGAACAGTGTTTGTACCCATATGGCCGACCTGGATTACGGCGAGCTGCGCCTGTTCCCGGGCAACTACGATGAGTACATGACGGTTGCCACGCAGTCCCGTGAGCAACTGCTGTCGGACAACGCCAAGAAGAAAGCCCAGATCAACGAACTGCAATCGTTCGTGAGCCGCTTCTCGGCCAACGCCTCCAAAGCCAAGCAGGCAACCTCCCGTGCCAAGCAGATCGACAAGATCCAGCTGGCCGAGGTCAAGCCTTCCAGCCGTGTGAGCCCGTTTATCCGCTTTGAGCAGACCAAAAAGCTGCACCGTCAGGCGGTCATCGTTGAGCACATGGCCAAAGGCTTTGACGGCAAAACGCTGTTCAAAGATTTCAGTTTCACCATTGAAGCCGGCGAGCGCGTCGCGATCATTGGGCCGAACGGTATTGGTAAAACCACGCTGCTGCGCACACTGGTTAACGAACTTACTCCGGATGCGGGCACTGTGAAGTGGACCGAAGCCGCTGAGTTGGGTTACTACGCCCAGGACCATGCCCACGACTTTGAAGATGACATGACCCTGTTCGACTGGATGGGTCAGTGGACACAAGGCGAGCAAATGGTGCGTGGCACCTTGGGCCGCATGCTGTTCTCCAACGACGAGATCCTCAAGTCGGTCAAAGTGATTTCCGGTGGTGAGCAAGGCCGCATGCTGTTCGGCAAGCTGATCCTGCAAAAGCCTAACGTTCTGGTGATGGACGAGCCGACCAACCACTTGGACATGGAATCCATCGAAGCCTTGAACCTCGCCCTGGAAAACTACCCGGGTACGCTGGTCTTCGTCAGCCACGACCGTGAGTTCGTGTCCTCGCTGGCCACGCGCATTATCGAGCTAAGCCCAAGCGGCGTGATCGATTTCAGCGGTACATACGATGACTACCTGCGCAGCCAGGGTGTGGTGTTCTGATTTCAGGCCTCCCCTGATTGAACCGCGTCGTGCAGAAAACCCGTCCCCGTGACGGGTTTTCTACGTCTGAGGCCCTCGCGGACGCTCACCTCATCACGGGTCTGCCGTGCGCAATCCAGTGTGGGAGCGGCTCCTTAATGACTGGCGAAAAAAACGCCCGGCTTCATAGATAAGATCACGGTGAACGTCTTCGCGGTCGACACCCTCGGCATCGGTACACAAACCGGGCATGGTCGCCATCTGCTCATCCGTGCAGGGCGCCATAAACACAAAGTGCCCGGCGCCCGGTATGATTTTGAACTCGGGCGCAGTGGGTAATTTACGGGCAAGCGCATCAGAATTTTTGTCCGGAAAGACCAGTTTGTCGCCATCCCCGCTGTAAAGCAGCACGGGCACATGGACCTCGGACAGGGTGTCTCTCCCGAACATCAAGCTCAGCGGTGCCAGCAACAACAGCGCCTGAACGCGAGCATCCGCCACCGGAACAAGATCATCCCGGTCTGCAATCAATTCACCCTGCCTGGTACACGCATCGCGATCCCCCGGCCGTTCCTGGCAATAGCGCCGTAGACGCTCCAGATCAGGCTGCGCACCGCCCAGGATCAGCGCCGTCTCCCCCCCGGCTGAATAGCCAATCACCCCGACTTCATCAGGCACTGCATACCGCGACAGGCGCCTGTCACGCAGCGTCGCGTCGATCGCGGCGGATATCTGCATCGGCCTGCCATACAAGTTACTCAACGTGCCCAGGCGGCTGTGGTCCTTATAGTTGTCACCGGGGTGCAGCACCGCCACCACGACAAACCCTTTGCGCGCCAATGCCGTGGCCACGTCATGCAACGCCAGCGGCGTACCGGTGTTGCCATGGGAGAGCATCAACAATGGATAACGGCCCGTCGCTATGCGGGCGTTTTGGGTTGCATCAATTTGATAAGTGCCAATCCTGCTGCGCCCTTCTTTACCCGTTGATGGATAGAAGGCGATGGCATGCATCGGCCGTTCATCCAGCGGATCGAGAAACGTAAGTCGATGAAACCCGACACTCCAGTGGAGGGACGGCTCGGCCTGCACCGCCCAAGGGCTGCAAAACAAGAAAAGCATGAGAAGTGCACGCGCACGCACCATGATCGCTCACCGTTGAAGGCGTTTCGCCGGTATGCCTCAGGCCTGAACCCGAGTAGGTGTGGAATGCACGGTTCAGGCCAGGCTTTTGGCTCAACATGCAAAAAACTCCGTACCCGGGCCATTTGCTGACAGCCAGAATACAGAGTTTAGGGGGTGGCGCCGTGCCCGAAAGCTTACGCTGCGCTGAACAAGTCTTCAGTAATGTGCGCCTGAGCATCGTTCATGGCTTTGTTGCGAACGTCATCGCCATACGCCAGCCCGTGGGCACGAACGAACTGAACATCGGTGATGCCCATAAAACCGAGCATGACCTTCAAGTAGTCTTCATGCGCAAGCCCGGTAGGCTGACCGGCGTGCAAACCGCCAGAAGTCGACACCACAATCACTTTTTTATTGCCGCACAGGCCTTCAGGGCCGGCGTCGGTGTAGCGAAATGTCTGACCGGCGACAGCGATGCGGTCAATCCATGCCTTGAGTTGGGTCGGAATAGTGAAGTTGTACATGGGCGCTGCAATGACCACGGCATCAGCGGCCAGAAACTGTGTCAGGGTATCGGCGCTCAGTTGCGCTTCGTGCGACTGCGCAGCATCGCGAAGTTCAGCCGGAGTACCGGCAGCCACCAGCGTAGCGGCTGAAAAGTGCCCGATGGCTTCGGCCGCCAGGTCGCGATAGCTCACTTCAATGCTCGGATCAGCCGCTTTCCAGGCATTGACCACGGCGCGACTCAGCTGTCGCGAAGCCGAGTTGTCGCCCAAGATGCTCGAATCGATATGCAAAACGTTCATGATGATCTCCAGAGGTGAGGACCGCCGCCCGGCGATCAAGTGGTGTGGATGCTACCCATGAAAGCAATCGACGATAAGTCGCGCCTCATGCGATAGTTCGTCCCACCTGTAGGACAGTGAGCACTTCATGCAAGACCTGAACGATCTGTATTACTTCGCCAAAGTGGTGGAAGCCGGTGGATTTGCTGCGGCGGGACGCGTATTGGGGATTCCGAAATCCCGGTTGTCGAGGCGCGTGGCCGAACTTGAAGAACGCCTTGGCGCGCGCCTGCTGCAACGCACCACCCGTCAGCTCAAGCTGACAGCCGTAGGAGAGCGTTACCTGCGCCACTGTCAGGCGATGCTGCTGGAAGCGGAAATGGCAGACGAAGCTGTGGCCAGCATGTCCAGCGAACCGCGTGGCCCGCTGCGGGTTTCATGCCCTGTCGGGCTTGCCCATGAGTTCATGCCTGAAGTCATCAGCTCCTTTTTACACACCTATCCTCATGTGCAGCTAGAAATGATGCTGCTCAACCGCCGTGTGGACCTGATCACAGAGGGCATTGACGTGGCCCTGCGTGTGCGTGAGCTGGGGGACGAAGACCCGCTGCTGGCCACCCGCCGTCTGCGCCAGGCGCAAACCGTGATGGTCGCCAGCCCTGCATTTGCCCGGCAATGGCCAATCGAACACCCGGACGACTTGAAGGCAATACCCGTGCTGGGCGCGCTTGAAGCCGACCGCATGGTCCACTTGCGCATGCTCGATGAGCTGGGCAGCCGCTGTGACCTGGTACTGGAGGCGCGCTTGGGCATTGATGATTTTATCGTGCGCAAAGCCTGCACCCTGTCGGGCCTGGGCTTTACCGTACTGCCCATGATGTATTGCGAGCAGGAGTTGCAATCCGGCCAACTTGTACAGCTACTGCCCAACTGGTCATTACCGGGGGGTTGGTTACATGCCGTCTACCCGCATCGTCGTGGGGTGATGCCCGCCGTTCGCGCCTGGATGGAACACTTGGTTGAATCGTTCGAACGCTGTGGAGATAAGCTGCTATGAGCACCGACAGGATGAACAGGGAAGAGATTGCTGATTTTTGCCGTGGCTTGCCTGGTGTCAAGGAAGACATCAAGTGGGGAGGTGTGCAGGTGTTCTACGTTGACCAGAGCAAGATGTTTGCGCTGTTCAACCTGAATAAGGACGGGCTGTCGTTCAAGGTCGATCACACATTGTTTCTGGGCTATGTCGATCGGCCCGGCATACGCCCCTCCCCGTATTTGGCACGGGCGTACTGGATCAACATGCAGCCCCCCTACCCCATGGGCGCCGAGGAACTGCAAGACGCGCTGCGCCGCTCCCACCAACTGGTGGTGGCCAAACTGCCGAAAAAGCGCCAGATCGGGTTACTGCTCTGACGCGTTTTCATTCGGAGCTAAAGGTCCAGCAGGGTCATTTTCAAAAACAGCACATCGATCCAGATCGCCTGATGCACTGCCACAATCAGCCAGAACCAGAGTTGAAAGGAGACCTTGCGCGTCTTGTGCCGCAACAGTTGCTGCGCCACACACGCGCCGGGCCAGCCACCCAACAGTTCAACGCCGTGCAATACCTTCTCCGGTGTGCGCCACTGGCCGGCTTTGGCCTGCTGCTTGTCATACCAGTACAACCCGAAGGCCAGCATACTCATGACCAGATAAATCAGTAACGGTACGCGGCTGACACCGGTAACGAATAACGTTGCCGCGCCGCCCACCGGCAAGGCGCACAGCGCTGCAAAGAGGACCAGTTTTACCTTCAACCCACGGATCGGGCCGTTGCCACGCTCAGGCATGCCCACGTATTCGCGACGCTCTCGGACTGATTTGTTCACGCAGAAGCCGCCGTCCAGTTAATCCAGCCAAACTGCCAGGTGGCGAGAATCAACATCCCGAACGCGATGCGGTACCAGGCAAATGCCGCGTAACTGTGGTTGGAAATAAACTTCAACAACGCACGCACAGCAATCATTGCGAACACAAAAGAGGTCACAAAGCCAATCGCGAACACGGGCACGTCGTCAGGCTGAAACAAATGGCGGTATTTGTAACCCGAGTACACCGCCGCGCCGACCATCGTCGGCATTGCCAGAAAGAATGAAAACTCTGTGGCCGCCTTGCGCGATAACCCGAACAGCAAGCCGCCAATAATCGTAGAACCCGACCGCGAGGTGCCGGGGATCATGGCCAGACACTGCGCAAAACCGATCTTCACCGCGTCTTTCCACGTCATGTCATCGACCGTTTCGGCGTGAATAACGTGCGGGCGACGTTCGGCCCAGAGCATGATCACCCCGCCAATCACCAGCGCCGCAGCCACAGTGATGGGGTTGAACAGGTACTCGTGAATCGTGTCGGCAAAGATGATGCCCAGCACCACAGCAGGCAACACAGCGATCATCAGGTTGACGGTAAAGCGGCGTGCATTGGGTTGGGTGGGCAACCCGGTGATGACATCCAGAATTTTGCGCCGGAACTCCCAGACCACGGCCAGGATGGCACCGAGCTGAATGATGATGTTGAACGCCATGGCTCGCTCACCACCGAAATTGAGCAAGTCTGCGACGATGATCTGGTGGCCTGTACTGGAGATTGGCAAAAATTCCGTCAGGCCTTCTACCACGCCGAGTATCAACGCCTGTGCGGCAGTCCAAAGATCCATTGTTCCCCCATAAAGCCCCGCATCGTGCCGGGCTGATTATTGAAAAGTAAGTGTCTGCAACCGCTGCCGCGGGGTGGGTTACAACTGTGGATTTTCGCCAGTGCGATGTGAAAAAAGTGTCGGAAATCAAGAAACTTACAGGTTTTCCCGTTTCGGCCGAGATCCTATCAGACACATTCGCTTTTCGCTGCTATGACATTAGACCCAAGTCGCATGGGCCGAGTCGTTAAAGCATGCTTGGATGCCAGTCAGTGTCGACTACAAGAAGAAAAACAAGGAGTGACCGTTCTATGAATACCTTACGCAAGTTGTCTATCAGCCGTCGGTTGTGGCTGATTTTGCTCGTGGCCATGGCCATGCTTCTGGCGTTGGGTTTGTTGATGCTCAAGCAGATCCATGACGACCTCTATCAGGGCAAAGTGCAGAAGACCCAACACGTCGTACAGACCGCCAGCGGCATCCTGAACTACTACCATGGGCTCGAAACCGCTGGCAGCCTGAGCCGCGACGCCGCTCAGCAGCAGGCGTTAGGTGTCATCAGCCAATTGCGTTACGACCACGACGACTACTTCTGGATCAACGACCTGCGGCCTTACATGGTCATGCACCCCACCAACCCCAAGCTCGATGGCAAAGACCTCACCGCGATCAAGGACCCGGACGGCTTTGCGATTTTCAGCGAGATGGCGTCACTGGCTAAAGCCAAAGGCGCGGGCATGGTGGATTACCGCTGGCCTAAACCGGGCTCTGAAGCCCCGGTGCAGAAAACCTCCTACGTGCAATTGTTTGAACCTTGGGGCTGGGTCCTCGGCTCCGGTGTGTACATCGATGACATGCAGGCCGAGTTCTGGGGCCAGGTCTGGAAAGCCTGCGGGGTCGGGCTGGGCATTGCGCTGATCATGGCCGTGCTGGTAACTGTGATCGCCCGCAGTATCGTGCGCCCTCTGGATGAAGCCGTTCAGGCCATGGCCAACATTGCCAGCGGCGAGAGCGACCTGACCCGCAGCCTGGACACCCATGGTCAGGATGAAGTCACCGCACTGGCTCAACACTTCAACGGGTTTGTTGCCAAATTGCGCAATGTGGTGAGTCATTTGCAGTCAACGGCTACGGCGCTGGATCAGTCGTCCACACAAATGGGACACGATGCCAGCGAGGCCCAGCAGCGTAGCCTGCAACAGGCCTTGCAGATGGATCAGGTCGCCACGGCGATCAACGAAGTCACTTATGCCGTGCAGGATGTGGCCAAAAACGCAGAGCATGCGGCCAGTGAAATGCGCGGGGCGCAGGATCAGGCCCAACAGGGCCAGCACAACATTGACAGCAGCTTGCAGCAAATCGACGACCTGTCCGGCACGATCAATCAGGCCGTGGACGTGATCCGAACGCTGGCCTCGCAAACCAGTGACATCAGCACAGTGCTGGAAGTGATCCGCTCGATTGCCGAGCAAACCAACCTGCTGGCCCTGAACGCGGCCATTGAAGCCGCGCGTGCGGGTGAGCAGGGTCGCGGTTTTGCGGTGGTGGCGGACGAAGTGCGTTTGCTGGCGCAGCGCACACAAAAGTCGACCGCCGATATTCAGGCCATGATCGAGGGGCTGCAAAAGCACTCTGAAGCGGCCGTCAACGTCATCGCCAGCAGCAGCCGTGCGTCTCAATTGACCATCGAACAAGCGACGCAGGCCGGGCAAAGCTTGAGCAGTATCGGTCAGGCGCTTAACAACCTGAACGGCCTTAACGCGTCGATTGCCAGTGCAACGCTGCAACAAGCCCATGTGGTAGAAGACATCAACCAAAACGTGACACAAGCTGCGGGCTTGTCGCAAAGCACTGCGCAGGCAGCCGAGCAATCAAGTATCGCCAGCCTGCACCTCAAGGAGCTGAGCGTGCAACTGGGTCAGTTATTGCGCCAGTTCAAGGTGTAGACACCAGCGCGGCGCAGGGTGTCCCTGCGCCGCTTTCCACACGCGTTGGCCCTTGAGCCGCTCATCGTCATTAGTGCGCCTGCCGCATGTCCCCACGGGGCACAAAGGCCTCATCGACCCGTGCCAGGTCCTGCTCACGCAAGGTGCCCGCGTAAAAATGCAATTTGGTCCACGCCAGCAAGTAGTCATAGCGCGTCTGCGCCAGATCGCGTCGCGTGCTGTAAAGCTGCTGCTCTGCGTTCAGGGCATCGAGGTTGACCCGCTCTCCCCCAAGAATGCTTTGCCGGGTTGAGACCACGAGTGCCTCGGCCGAGGTCAGGGCTTTCTGATACGCCCGTAATTTGCTGACCCCCGACTGACACGCGTTGAACTGGCGCCGCAACTCGATCAGCGTCTCCCGGGTTTTACCTTCCAGCTCGTATTCGACCTGGGACAGGTTGCTGCTGGCTTGACGCACGGACGCCGATACACCACCGCCTGAATACAGGGGCAGGCTAATTTCAATGCCAATGGTGTTGGTGTCATAGCGCTGGTTGTACGTGTTGCCGCTTTCAGACTCCATTTTGCGCACGCTGGCGTAGGCATTGAGTTTTGGCAAGTGTCCGGCACGGTTGCGTTCAACCTCGTAACGCGCAACGTCCAGTGCTTCGCGCTGGGAGGCCAGCACGGGGTTATTGGCCAGCGCTATGTCGTGCCAAGTCGAAAACTGAGCGGGCTCCAGCGCGAAGGTGCTGAAGCTGTGGGCTAAAGGGGTTAACTGATCGATGTCCACGGTTGGCTGACCAATCAGGGCGCCCAGCTCGCGCAACGCAGCGTCCTGCTCATCCTGAGCCTGAATTTCTTCGGCGGTGGCCAGTTCGTAGCGTGATTCTGCTTCAAGAATGTCGGTACGAGTGCCTTCACCCTGTCGAAACATGTGCTCGTTTTGTCGGAATTGTTGCTCGTAGGCTTTTTTCTTTGCGCGAGCATTCTCGATTTGGTCCTGCGCAAACAAAGCCTGGGTGTAGTGGGTCAAGACGCGCACCAAAAGTGCCTGACTCTTGCTGCGAAACGTCTCGTTGGCGAACAGCGATTGCGCGACCCCCTTGCGGTAGTTGGCGTAAGCCTCGTAGTCAATCAAGGGCTGCTGGAGCATGAACGTCGAACCATAGCTGTTGTAGTTGCGGTCCTCGTGGCGGTTGCCCTTGTCATTAAAGTACGTGGCTTTGGAGTTGTTACGCCCCTTATTGTAGTTGTACGACAACTTGGGCAGCAGCCCCGCGCGACCGATGATGCGGTTTTCCAGCCCAGCGTCGCGTTCCTGAATCGCCCCGAGAAACTCGGGATCGTTGCGCAACGCTTGTTCATACACCTGAAACGGACCCATTGCCTGCGCGCTGGCAACCATTGCCGCCCATAACGCCCACCCCAGGCACACTTTTGAAGCTGCTTTCATACGTCGCAATTTCCTATCGCTCAGTCAACGCAGAACCTGCGCGATCCAACAGTGGTTTGAACAGGTAATTGAGCAGCGAACGCTCGCCCGTGCGTACAAACATTTCAGCCGGCATGCCAGGTTTGATCACCAGGCCGTTGAGTTTTTCCAGCGCCTGGTTGCTCACTGAACTGCGCAGCACGTAATACGGCATGCCGGTTTTCTCATCCAGCAACTGGTCGGCCGAGACCAGGCTGACTTCGCCCGAGACCCGGGGCGTACTGCTCTGATTGAATGCGGTGAACAGAATGTCCACCGGCAGCTCACTGCCCACCCGATCCACCAGATTCACTGGCAGGCGCCCTTCGACTTCCAGCCGCGTCCCTTGAGGCACGATTTCCAGCAAGGTTTCACCGGCACGGACCACCGCGCCTTCGGTATGCACCCCCAAATTCACCGCAATACCGTCAGCCGGCGCGGTAATTTCACTGTGCTGAAGGTCAAACCCGGCGGACGCCAATTGCTGTTCAAGGGTCAGGCTCTTGAGCTGCGCGTCGGCCAGTTGGGTGCGAACTTCCTTTTGATATTCGTCGATGTGTTGCGCCAGTTTGAGACGCGACTCAAGGATGCCTTGCTCGATGCGCCCGCTTTCCCCGGTGTTTTGCGCCATGTCTTGTTGTACTTGTGACAACTGACGTTCGTACTCCATCAGGCGGTTGCGCGGGATGTAGCCGTTTTCAGCCAGCGGCCGCAGGTTGATCAACTGCTGACGCAGGGAGTCGGCTTGGGCTGCCAGATCTCCCCGCGCACGGCGCATGCCGGCTAATTGTTGGGTGGCGCCTTCGATGCTGGCCTTGAGCCCGGACTGTTCGCGGGCGAAGGCTTCGCGACGGCTACTGAACAGCTGCTGCTGACCTTCCAGCACCAGCGCCAGCCGTGGGTCCGGGTCGCGGCTCAACTCGGGCGGGAAACTCACATGCTGCAAGTTGTCACGCTCACTTTGCCAACGTGCCGTGCTGGCCCACGCCATGCGGTACTGCGCGCGTAACGATTGCACATCGGCTTCGACCTGGGTCCGGTCCAGCCGAAACAGCGGTTCACCCTGATGCACCGCCTGGCCCTCGCGCACCAGAATTTGACTGACCACGCCCGCGCCCAATGACTGGACGGCCTTGCGTTTACCTGACACCACGACTGTGCCCTGCACCGGGATACCTTCATCCAGCGGCGCAAGGCTGGCCCAGGCAAAGAAACTGCCGGCGCCGACCAGGGTCAGGATCCAGCCCATGCGCACGTAAAACCCGGCGCCACGTTCCGCTGGTTGCGGCTGTTGTTGATTGTTCATGGTGCGTGCGTCCTTGCTCATGCGCCGCTGCTGCGCGCTTGTGCCTGATTCGGGGGTTGGATGCTGGTGGCGGCAGCCTGTTGTTGCTGAGCGCCAGTCAGAGCCTTGAGCACCTCGGCGCTCGGCCCGAACACCTGCGTGCGGCCTTCGTTGAGCACCAGCAATTTGTCGGCCTGCGCCAACGACGCAGAACGATGCGTCACCAGCACCACGGTGCAGCCTTGCGCCTTGAGCTGGGCAATGGCACGGGTCAGCGCCGCGTCGCCCACGGCATCCAGGTTGGAATTGGGTTCATCGAGCACCACCAGACGCGGACCGCCATACAACGCGCGGGCCAGCGCCACCCGCTGCTTCTGGCCGCCGGACAAGCCGCTGCCGTCGTCTCCCAGCAGGGTGTCGTAGCCTTGCGGCAGGCGCAGGATCATCTCGTGCACCCCGGCTTGCTGTGCGGCCGCCACCACCTGTTGCGGGTCGGCGTCACGGAACCGCGCAATGTTGTCAGCGATGGAGCCGCTGAACAGTTCAATGTCTTGGGGCAAATAGCCGATATAGGGCCCCAGCTGGTCGCGGTTCCATTGGTGGATATCCGCGCCGTCCAGACGCACCGTGCCCGCCAGGGTCGGCCATACACCGACGAGCACCCGGGCCAGTGTCGACTTGCCGGAACCCGAGGCCCCGAGCACACCCAACACCTCGCCCGCCTGCAGACTGAAACTGACCTGATGCAAGGTCGGCAGGCGGACGCCGGGAGGCGCCGCGCTGACCTGTTCAAAACTCAGGTGCCCGTTGGGCGCAGGCAACGCCATGTTCTCTTGCACAGCGGGATGCTCGCGCAACAAATTGTCCAGCCGCTGATAGGCCAGCTTGGCGGAACTCCACTGTTTCCAGACCGCAATCAGTTGATCGATAGGGCTAAGCACACGGCCCATGAGAATTGAACCGGCGATCATCATGCCTGCGCTTATGTCGCCTTGAATCACCAACAAAGCCCCCAGCCCCAACACCAGCGATTGCAGGCACAAGCGCAAGGTTTTACTCACCGAGCCAATGACTGCGCCCGTGTCGCTGGCGTTGTTCTGCTCGGTCAGGAAACGTGAGTGCACGTTGAACCAACGTTTGCGTAAAACACCCAGCATGCCCATCGCCTGAATGGTCTCGGCATTGTGCAGATGGCTGGTGGCCAACTGACTGGATTGTTGCGAATACACGCTGGCCTGGCTGAGAGACTTACGGGTCATGACTTCATTGACACAGGCCAGCGCGATCAACACGGCTGCACCCGCCGTGGCGAACACACCCAGCCAGGTGTTGAACAGATAGATGACAAACAGGTACACCGGAAACCACGGCGCATCGAAAAAAGCGAATAATGCCGGGCCGGTGACAAATTGACGAATCAGGGTCAGGTCGCCCAACGCCTGACCGGCATGGGCCTGACCGCTGAACAGGTTGCGCTCAAACGCTGCACGGTATACCTGCTGGTTGAAACGGCGTTCCAATTGGCTGCCGATGCGTATCACGATAAAACTGCGAACGGTTTCCAGCGTGCCGATAAAGATAAAAAAACCCACCACCATCAAGGACAGCATCGCCAGCGTGGTGGTGTTCTGTGATGACAACACCCGGTCATACACCTGAAGCATATAAATAGAAGGCACGAGCATCAGGATATTAATCAGGGCCGTAAAACACCCGACACTGATGAGAATTTTTTTATAGTCGGCCAATACATGTATCAGGGGCGCGACGGGACTGCTTTTCAGCCGCTTCATGAATCTTCCTTGATCAATAAACCACGTCCACAGGCACGGGCGAGTGTCTGTCAGCAGCCCTCGTTGCCGCTCACTGTTTTTATGTGTTCAAGCCTGATCCGGTCTTTACAGGAATAACTGATCCGGCCTGAATAACTTCATTCGCGTGATCGCATTAATTCACACTTTGTAAGTGCGCCCTTTTCATTATCAGGGTCTTTGCACCGTCCACTGCACCTTCGTAGCGACCCGCTTCACGCAACGCCAAGAACAATGACTGTGTTCCGTCCTTTGCGATTAACAAGATGCCGTCAGGCGTGGGCGACCAGGTGGTCGGCGTTCGGCCCAACCAGGCATGTAAACAACGCGCCTGCGCACTGAAGGTGCGGTCTTTTTTCAATTTAACCGTGCACGCGTCCTGCTCGGCCCCTTGCAGATAAAACGTCCAATTGCCCGCCACTTGCGCGGGGCTTAATAACATCAGCGAACTGGCCATGGCGCTCTCTGTGGTTGTAAACAGCACTGCAACTACGCAGGCCATTGCTTTTATGAAGCGGTTTGCAGTGTTCATGAGACCTCGGCGTAGTGCCAGAAGGCAGCGCTTGCGCGCTGCCCGTTTACCGACAGCCTTACGCAACGATGTCGTAAGTTGCCACCTGCCCGACCGTGGTAATCAGGAAGTCGGCTACGCCGTGCCCGCTAAAGTCCACCTGCAGCGAGCCGGCATTGCTGGCCTGGTTATAGCTGACGACCGCATCACCCGCCTGACCGGTGAACGCATTGACGAAATTCAAACCACTGAGATGAGTAATCCCTGTGAGATCGATTTTGTCGAGACCGGTCTGGAAATCCATGAGGGTGTCGGCCGCCTTAGGGGTCGAATCAGACACTTCACGGTACACAAACGTGTCCGAACCGCTGCCGCCCCACAGCTTGTCAGCCCCGCCACCGCCGTAGAGGATGTCGTTGCCGGCACCGCCCTTGAGGATGTTGGAGACGGCGTTGCCCAGCAACAAGTCGTTGCCCGAACCGCCAATGGCGTTTTCGATGGTCACACCTTGAGCGATGGATACGTTACCGGTCATGCCGCCAACGTCAGAGAACGAACCTGCGGCCAGGTTGATTTTCTGATTCTGGCTGAAACCCGAGAAGTCCAGGGTGTCATTCCCACCGCCATCCCACACCGAAAAAATCAGCTTGTCAGTGGCCGATGTGGCGCTGTAGTAGTCGCGGTCAGCCGTGGCGTTGAACCCGTAAACGGTGTCACCGGCGCGGGTTTCCATGTTCGCGCCGTACAGCTTTTGCACCGCGGCAATGTCATCGAGCAGTGGCGCCGAGGCGTAGGCACCTTCACCGGTCTTGGTGAACACTTGGCCGGTGTTCTTCTCACTCCAATAGCTCATCACGCTGTAAGCACGGGTATCTTCGCCATACACAGCATCGCGGTAGCTGGGGTTGCCATTACCCGCGTTGTAGTCGCCAGGGTGTGACAGGCCCAGGGTGTGGCCGATCTCGTGGGTCAGGGTCTGGCGACCGTAGTTGCCTTCACCCGGAGTTTTATTGACCTCGTAGTCCTTGTTGATCAAGTACCACGACTCGCCTTTGCGCGAGCTGTTCGGCAGGTAGGCAAACGCAGCCCCACCGTTACTGGCGCTGAAGTTGGCGAAGGTCATGTGACCATCGTCACCCCGGGCGGCAGGACCTTCAGTGAAGGTCACTTTGGCCACATCGGCCCATGATTCCAGCGACAGCTTGGCCTGTTCTTTTTGCAACGCGGAAAACGTACTGAATGTACCCAAACCGCGGGAGGCATAGCCCGGAGGTGGAGACGTGAGGAAGGTGTACGACAGATTGATCACACCGTCACCATTGAGGTCGTACCAGCTGGCGCCACTGCGGGTCAGTTGGTCAGCGGCTTGATCGACCGTAAACGATGGTTTGCCATTGACCAGGTGATTACCGCGGTCATAGAAATGACTGAAATTATCCACCTGGGTGAAGGCAGAACTGGTGCCGTTGGCCGCAAACGTCTGGTTGACGGACAGCGCTGCTTTCTCTTTAAGTTTCGACATGTAAACAGTTCCTTGTTTAGCAGTAGAAAAGTTTTAAACAGACAGAGACGATCCCATGGCGAGATCGTCCTATCACTCGCCGTATAATGGCCGGGCGAAATTGACACACTTCGAAATATTCAGTCCAGCACTTTTTTGACGTCAATTAACGACCTTTCTGTAAGTAGCCGAAAACATTGAGTGTTTTGCTGAAAGGTTTTTCCTTAAACATGCAAAGACTATGGCTATATTCGCAGTAGGAATATCACTACAAACAAAATGATGCATTAAAGTTCATGGTATGACCAACCGGTCACTTCAGGTTTATATAAACTTTTCGTCCACTCGTTCGTCTTACAAAGTTGGCCAGACGTTAACCCGCAACCGTGTAAGTGTTTGCCGATCAAAAGTCACTCGTCATATCACAACACACTCCCGGACGGAGTAAACGCTCGGGTGGCCATCCTGAACTCCACGCGTCGCTTTCTTATATACGTCGCTTATTTGAAAGTTTCAGACGCATCCACTGTTAACGATCCTCCACACATCTGGCCAATGTCAGCCCTGCATTTCATCAATAACTGTAAGCCGTCATTTAAATGCGATTAAGCCCGCCTGTTGGCCATTGACTGACGTGCGACGGCCAAGGAACTGATGCAGAACGGGTTGACTGAAGACGATGTGAGCCGTAGTCGCTTTGCCGTCACATGACGTGACCCGCCGACGCGTTCTCCTACAAACGGCACTTGACGATCAGAGGTGATTTGAGTTTTCCTGAAACCGGTTTCAGGCCCAGTGCCGAGATCGCCTGCGATAACACCAATAAAAGGTTTCAGGCCGTGAACAGTTTTTCAGCCGCTCAACGCTCCCGTGTCACCATGCTTGATGTTGCCCTGCACGCCGGGGTGTCCAAGGCCAGCGTTTCCCGCTTCATCGGCGAGGACCGTGCATTGCTCTCCGAAGCCACCGCGCAACGGATCGAGCGCTCGATCGAGGCGCTGGGCTACCGTCCCAATCAAATGGCGCGCGGCCTGAAACGCGGGCGTACGCGCCTGATCGGCATGCTGGTCGCGGACATTCGTAACCCCTACTCCATCGCGGTCATGCACGGCGTCGAAACCGCCTGCCGTGAGCACGGTTACAACCTGGTGGTATGCAACACCGACCGCAGTGATGAGCAGGAAAGCCAGCACCTGGCCGCTCTGCGGGCTTACAACATCGAAGGTCTGATTCTTAACACCCTTGGTCATCAGCCTGACGTTCTGCAGGCGCTGCACCAGGAAATGCCCATCGTACTCATCGACCGTAAGGTCGAGCAGTTGTATGCGGATCTGGTGGGGCTCGATAACGCCGGAGCCGTGCGCACCGCGCTAGAGCACCTGCAAGCGCAAGGTTACCGCGACCTGCTAATGGTCAGCGAACCGGTTGATGGCACCAGCTCGCGTCTGGAGCGCATCGCCAGTTTTAATGCGCAACTCAACGACCGCCCTTCACTGCAAGGCACGCGGGTGGAAACCGGCCCCCATCTGCAGTCTCGCATCCAACACTTTCTGGAGACCCCCGGCAGTGGCCCCAAGGCGCTGTTTTGCGCCAATGGCGTGGCCGCGCTGGCAGCCACTCAGGTGCTGCGTGACTTGAACCGCCATCTGTTTGAAGACATTGGCCTGATTGCTTTGGATGACCTTGACTGGTTCCCGTTGGTGGGCACCGGCATTAGCGCCTTGGCGCAACCGACCCAAGCCATCGGCGCCAGCGCCTTTGAGTGCCTGCTAAAGCGCTTGCGGGGCGACACCGCAGAACCTCTAGTCCTGGATTTTCCTGCGCAACTCATCGTGCGTGGCTCTACCCGACGCATTAACCCCTGACAGTTGTGCCATGACGCAATCCGATTGGCAGTCCTTAACGAATAAAAATGAAACCGGTTTCAGAGGTTAATAACAATGAACACATTCCCCGTTTCCATCAGCCTGTCGAGCTACGGAGCTGACCTGGTTCGCCAGCGTGGCCAAGGCAGTTTTATTGACTTACTGGCCAATGCCGGTGCCCGGCGCATTGAGCTGCGCGAAGAACTGCTGACCGACGAAGACCCGGCGTCCTTCGCTGCAGCGGTGGTGAGACAGGGGATGGAATGCGTGTACTCATCGCCGCTCGAACTGTGGGAGGCAGGACAATCTCGGCCTAATCCTCAATTGCTGGCGACCTTGCGCAAGGCCCATGCGTTCGGTGCGGCCTGGCTTAAGGTCTCTCTTGGCTACTACACCGAACATTGCGATTTGTCGAACCTGGCAGCCTGCCTGAGCCAGCAATCGGTCAACCTGTTGGTGGAGAACGACCAAACGTCCCAGGGCGGACGTATCGAGCCTCTGCTGCGCTTCTTCGACGCAGTGGATCAACTGCAAGCCCCCATCAGCATGACCTTTGATATCGGCAACTGGCAGTGGCAGGACCAGTCCGCCAGTACCGCTGCCCGCTTACTGGGCCGTCATGTCACCTATTTGCACTGCAAAGGCGTCGCCCGGCGTCCGGATGGCAAGTTGATTGCTACGCCGCCAACGGCCACCGACCTGCAGATGTGGGAGCAATTTCTACCGCATATGCAGCCCGGGCTGACGCGCGCGGTGGAATACCCCCTGCAGGGCAGTGACCTGCAATGGCTGACGAAAGTCCATGTCGACACACTCGCTACGCTAGGCGCAGCGCAACGGGAGCTGAGCCATGTCTAAAGTCGATGTGTTGTCGTTTGGTGAAACCATGGCCATGTGGGTGGCTGAAGAGACCGGCGATCTGGCGCAAGTCGAACACTTTCACAAGCGTATTGCCGGGGCCGACAGTAACGTCGCCATCGGGCTGGCGCGACTGGGGTTCAATGTGGCGTGGCTCAGCCGGGTAGGCGCTGACTCGCTTGGGCGGTTTGTGCGTGCCACCTTGCAAGCCGAAGGCCTGAATTGCCAGCATGTGGAAACCGACCCGCAGCACCCGACGGGCTTTCAGCTGAAGTCCCGGGTGGACGATGGCAGTGATCCGCAAGTGGAATACTTTCGCCGCGGCTCGGCGGCCAGTCATTTGAACCGCAGCGCCATCACCGCGCAACTGCTCAGCGCAGGCCACTTGCACGCCACGGGCATTCCCCCTGCCCTGTCAGCCAGTTGCCGCGAATTGTCGTTCGCGCTGATGCAATCGATGCGCGCGGCCGGGCGCACGGTGTCGTTCGACCCCAACCTGCGCCCGTCTCTGTGGGCCAGCGAACAGCAGATGATCCGCGACATCAATGCCCTCGCCGCCCATGCCGACTGGGTGTTGCCGGGCTTGAGTGAAGGCCGCTTGCTCACCGGTCGCGATGACCCGGCAGACATTGCCCGGTTTTATCTGGATCAAGGCGCAGAGGCGGTCATCATCAAGCTGGGCCCTAAAGGTGCCTATTACCGCACCATGGACACCGAAGGCTTCGTGCCAGCAGTGCCGGTGGACGTGGTGATCGATACCGTCGGCGCCGGCGATGGTTTTGCAGTGGGCGTGATCAGTGCCCTGCTGGAAAACCTCGGCTTTGAACAGGCGGTGCAACGTGGCAACTGGATTGGCAGCCGCGCCGTGCAAAGCCGTGGCGACATGGAAGGACTGCCGACCCGCGCCGAGTTGGAGGGCCGTGGCCTGACCGAATCTGTATTACCTGCCTAACGTGCTGCACCCGTGACCTGCTGCGACAAAAACAACAAGCTCAGGAGCTACGCCATGCAATCGCTAACACTCGCTGCCCGCCGGTGGTGGTACATCATGCCGATCGTATTCATCACCTACAGCCTGGCCTATCTGGACCGCGCCAATTACGGGTTTGCCGCCGCCTCCGGGATGGCCGAAGACCTGCACATCACCCCCGGCCTGTCGTCGTTGCTGGGGGCGCTGTTTTTCCTCGGTTATTTCTTTTTTCAGGTGCCGGGGGCCATTTACGCGCAGAAGAACAGCGTCAAAAAGTTGATTTTTGTCAGCTTGATCCTCTGGGGCGGACTCGCCACGCTCACAGGTGTTGTGTCCAACGCCTACAGCCTGATCGCCATTCGCTTCATGCTCGGTGTGGTGGAAGCCGCCGTCATGCCCGCCATGCTGGTCTATCTGTGCCACTGGTTTACCCGCGCCGAACGCTCCCGGGCCAATACGTTTCTGATTCTCGGCAATCCGGTGACCATGCTCTGGATGTCAGTGGTGTCAGGCTACTTGGTGCAGCATTACAGCTGGCGCTGGATGTTCATCGTCGAAGGTTTGCCCGCAGTAATCTGGGCGTTCATCTGGTGGCGACTGGCCGATGACCGCCCTGGCGAAGCCAAGTGGCTCAGCACTCAGGAAAAACAGGACCTGCAAAGCGCGCTCGATGCCGAGCAAGTCGGCATGACCCCGGTGAAGAACTACGCCGCGGCCTTCCGCTCGCCCAAAGTCATCCTGCTGGCCTTGCAGTTCTTCTGCTGGAGCATCGGCGTCTACGGGTTTGTCCTGTGGCTGCCGTCGATTCTCAAGCAAGGCGCGCACATGGACATGATCGAAGCGGGCTGGCTTTCGGCCCTGCCGTATCTGGCCGCCGTCATCGCCATGCTCGGCGTGTCGTGGGGGTCGGACAAACTGCAAAAACGTAAGCGTTTTGTCTGGCCGCCGCTGTTGATTGCCTCTTTTGCGTTCTACGGTTCCTACGCATTGGGTGCAGAGCACTTCTGGTTGTCCTACACGCTGCTGGTGATTGCCGGGGCATGCATGTACGCACCCTACGGCCCTTTCTTCGCGATCATCCCGGAAATCCTGCCATCCAACGTAGCGGGCGGGGCCATGGCCCTGATTAACAGCATGGGCGCGCTCGGGTCTTTTTCCGGCTCCTACCTGGTGGGTTACCTGAACAGCGAAACCGGCTCACCGGGGGCGTCTTACCTGTTGATGAGCGGCGCGCTGCTGATCTCGGTCGTGCTGACGTTAATGCTGAAACCCACGGCCAAAGACCCACTCGCGCCGACAGTCAGCGCCACGTCGCGTCTGGCTCATTCTTGAATTTAACGTTGGTGATTACTTTGAAAAAACATGTCGTGCTCTACAAAACGCTGTCCGCGCCCTTGATGCAGCGCCTGCAAGATCGCGCCGAGGTCACGCTGATTGAACGGCTGGACGCTCAAGGGCTGGACCAATTGCGCGCCGCTTTACCCCAGGCTCACGGGTTACTGGGGGCCAGCCTGAAACTGGACGCGCACTTACTGGCCCTGGCGCCCAGGCTTGAAGCCATTGCCAGTGTGTCCGTGGGGATCGACAACTACGACCTGGACTACCTCAACGCGCGCCACATTCTGTTGACCAACACCCCGGACGTGTTGACCGAAACCACAGCCGATACGGGGTTTGCACTGATTCTGGCCAGTGCCCGCCGCGTGGTGGAGCTGGCAATTCGTGTGCGCAATGGGCAATGGCAAAAAAACATTGGGCCGGAACATTTCGGCACCGACGTGCATGGCAAAACCCTGGGCATCATCGGCATGGGCCGCATTGGCGAGGCGTTGGCACAGCGGGGACATTTTGGCTTCGGCATGCCGGTGATCTACCACAGTCACTCGCCAAAACCGGCTGTCGAGGCTCGATTTGGCGCCCGCTACCGCAGCCTCAATGCGCTGCTGCACGAGGCGGACTTCATTTGCCTGACGCTGCCACTGACCGCAGAAACCCAGGGCCTGATCGGCGCAGAGCAATTCGCACTGATGCGTCCAGACAGTATTTTTATCAATATTTCACGGGGCAAAGTGGTTGATGAAGCCGCGCTCATCCACGCATTGCAACGGGGACAGATTCGTGGCGCCGGGCTGGATGTGTTTGAGCGCGAACCGTTGGACCCAACTTCGCCTTTACTGACGCTGGAGAACGTTGTGGCCACCCCGCATATCGGGTCGGCCACCATTGAAACCCGTGAAGCCATGGCCCGCTGCGCCGTGGACAACCTGCTGGCAGCTTTGGACGGGCTGCGCCCGCCCAATTTGGTCAACCCGAGCGCATTGCAACCGGCTCGCTGATCATCCCCCAGCCTTGATCCGGGTCCACAGGCGTGTGCGCACCCGGTCAATGTTGAGCGGCATGGCTTCCAGGGCAAACAGCGTTTGCAGCATTTGCGGCGTCGGGTACACCGTGGTGTCAGCCTTGATCTCGGGGTTGACCAGCGCATCGGCCTGCAGGTTACCGTTGGCGTAATGCACGTAATTGCTGATGCCCGCCATTACGTCCGGCTGCAGCAGGTAATTCATGAAGCGGTAGGCCGCTTTTTCATCCGGCGCATCGGCGGGCATGGCCACCATGTCAAACCAGATGGCAGCGCCTTCTCGTGGGATCGAATAGCCGATATCGACGCCATTGTTGGCTTCTTTGGCGCGGGTTTGGGCTTGCAGGATGTCCCCGGAAAACCCCACGGCAACGCAGATATTGCCGTTGGCCAGATCGCTGGTGTACTTGGAGGAATGGAAGTAGCTGATATAAGGACGGACCTTCATCAGCATGGCTTGGGCCTTTTTATAGTCCTGCGCGCTTTTGCTGTGGTGGGGCAGCCCCAAGTAGTTAAGCGCAGCCGGTAAGACTTCCGGGCCATTGTCTAGAATCGCCACCCCGCACGTGCTGAGTTTTTCCATGTTTTCGGGCTTGAAGATCAAATCCCACGAGTCAACAGGCGCGTTGTCGCCCAACACGGCCTTGACCTTCGCGACGTTGTAGCCGATCCCCGTACTGCCCCACAAGTAAGGGAAACCGTGTTCATTGCCGGGGTCATTGACTTGCAGCGCCTTGAGCAACGCCGGGTTAAGGTTCTTCCAGTTCGGTAATTGGTCCTTATCGAGCTTTTTCAGCGCCCCGCCTTGGATCTGACGCGCCATAAAGTGGTTGGACGGAAACACCACGTCATAGCCGGACTTACCCGTCATCAACTTGCCGTCCAATGTTTCATTGCTGTCGTACACGTCATAGCTAAATGCAATGCCTGTCTCACGCGAGAAGTTTTTCAGTGTGTCGGGGGCGATGTAGTCAGACCAGTTGTAAATTTTTACAGTCTCGGCCGCCTGGCACAGCGAGCCAGCCACTATCAGGGGCAACAGGGCGATGCGGATCATGATTCGATTCCTTGCGTATTGTGTGTCGCTGTTTTTATGGGCAGGGTTCGGTGATCAAAGGATCAAAACATACGTTTTGCGCACGGTCTGCTGAATGTCCCAGACCCCCGTGCTGTTGGCAGGCAACATCAAGGCATCGCCCGCTTCTATGTGAATAATTTCCCCGCCATCGGGAGTGAACGTGCAGCGTCCTTGAATGAAGTGACAGAACTCTTGCGCCACGATTTGCCGCCGCCAGCGTCCTGGCGTGCAGGCCCAGATCCCGGTTTCAACGCCGTCGGTGCGCTCGACACACGTCACCGAGGTCTCGGCCACCGGGGTGCCAAGGGGCACGGCCACAGGTGAGGATGCATGCAACGCAACGTGGGCGGTGTTTTTGAAGTGAGTGATGCTCATGGATATATCCTGATGGGGCCTAAGGGTTACTGCATAAAACCTTCCATCACACTGGCCAGGCCACTGGCGAACCTGCGCCGCCAAGGGGCTGCCTCAGGGTTGGCGAGCGTCTGGTCTTCGTAGACAAAACTGCGGATAACGGCGTTGTAACCCAGCCAGCGGCAAGGCTCGGGTTCCCATGCCTTGAGCGCGCCAAGGCCGCCAGCGGTCAGCACCCAGGGCTGCTGCACTTCAAGGGTGTCACGCTGCAAGATCAGGTCCGCGAGGGTGCGCCCGCCCAAATGGCTCGCGCCCACGCCCTCCCCGCCGTAACCACCGGACAACGCGATGCCGTGTTGCCGGTCACAGAGCATGTGCGGTTGAAAACGCCGCGCCATGCCCAGGTTGCCACCCCATACGTGGCTGATGTGCACATCCTTGAGCGCCGGAAAAAGCTCCGCGAAAAGGTAACGGCGCACGTCGATTTCGCCCTGACTGAGGTTAAAGTCATGACGCAAACGACCACCAAACTGATAGCCGCCCCGGGCGCCAAATACCAAGCGGTTGTCTTGGGTGCGTTGCCCGTAGGTCACTTGACGACTGTTTTCGCTGAAGGCCTGACCTGCCGACAACCCGATCTCATCCCAGACCGCCTCGGGCAGGGGGGCCGTGGCGACGATCAGGCTCTGCACTGGCAATTGATAACGCCCCAACGGCGCCAGCGTGTTGGCGAAGCCTTCCACTGCCGGAACGACCCAGCGCGCCTTGACCTGTGCCTTGGCGGTGCGCACACGGCCGGGTTGCCACCCCGTCACCGGGCTTTGCTCGAAGATCTTCACGCCCATGCGCTCAACGGCACGGGCCAATCCGCGCACCAGTTTGGCGGGCTGAATCGTGGCTATGTGCGGCGTAAAAATCGCCCCGTAGGGGCTCGCAATGCGCAGTTGCTGCGCCAGCTCAGCCGGATCCAGCCAACGGTAGTCCCCGTCACTCAGGCCCTGAGCGTGAAGTTTCGTCAAATAGTGACGCAGGGTAACTTCCTGTTCCCGATAGCGTGCGGCACAGAACAGTGCCCCGCCTTTGCGGTAATGGCAGTCGATGCCTTCGCGCTCAATGACCTGGTTGACTTCATCAGGAATGCCATGCAGCAAGGCGTAAGACTGGCGTCGCTGCTCGATGGACAGGTTGGCAAGCAAGCGGTCTTCGCCCAACAGGTTGCCCATCAGCCAACCGCCGTTGCGCCCGGAAGCACCGAAGCCAGCCGTTTGCGCTTCGACAATGGCAATACTCAGTTCAGGTGCGTGGCGCTTGAGGTAATACGCGGTCCACAAGCCGGTGTACCCGGCCCCCACAATCACCACGTCTACGTCCAGATCGTGCTCGAGCGATGGGCGTGCTGTCAGGTCGTCCGCGAGTTGGTCCATCCACAAACTGATTGAGCGCCAAGCTGGCATTGCGGTCTCCACACTGTCTTCAGAATGGAGCGATCCTAGCGCCTGATCTCAAACCGAGTCTTGCGCGCGTGCCCGCAAAGAAATTTGCCGCGCATAAGCCTTGGGTGATTGCCCGGTGTGCTGGCGAAAACAACTGTAGAACGCCGACAGCGAGTTAAAGCCCGCAGCAAAGGCCACCTCATCCACTTTAAGCGGCGAATCGGCGGCGGCCATCGCGGTCAGCACGTGGCGCAGACGTGCCTGATTCACATAGCGATAGAAGCTTTGTCCCAGCACCTGATTGAGCAAATACGACATCTGGTTGCGCGTATAGCCACAGGCTTTGGCGACGTGTTGCAGGTCCAGTGCTGGGTCAAGGTAAGGCTGCTGGCGATCAAAGTAGGTTTGCAGGTCCCGGGCCATGAAACTCAACTGCCGCGCAGACAGGCCAAGACGACTGACCGCAGGTCTGATGGGGGTTTGCCCGGTAGCGTGTTGAGGGGATTCATGCACCAGCGAAGCGTATTCATGGACCTGCCAGATCAACCCGTCGCGCACCGTGATGGCTTCACTGGCCCTGAAGGACACCAGCCCCTGGCTGCCACGCAGCGTGATGCGGTACTGGATGAATGCCGTATTGCCATCCAGGCGAATACGGTCACTGTGCTCCAGCGCCTCATCCGCTTCGCGTGGCATGGAGAGGTGAACGTAGTCACGCAACTCCTTAAAGCCCATCACCCGGTTCTGGAAAAAATCGTGGTAAACGACCGAGGGGTGATACAGCGCCATGACCCCGTCAAGATCGCGGTGTTTCCAGCACAGGTGGTAACGCATTACCGTCTCGCCCGTGGCGCGGGTCTGCTCGGGGCCGTCATCTGGGGCAAACATGGCAAGGCTCACTGAAATAAAACACAGAGTGCCGAGTTTATGAACGGGCTTCAATGGTCAAGCACAGCCGCGCAGAACACGGCTAAAACGCTTCACTGCATGATTTACATCAAATCCCGGTGAATCAATGTGCCCGCTGGGCACAAAAACCTTATCGTGGCGGGCGCACGGTGCTAGGTTTGAACACGAAACGCTCGCAAATACACACGGTCGGGGCAATTGGCGACCGTACAAACACTGAGCAAAAGGAAGCGCTCGATGAATCCGGTGAGCAATACCGCGAAAGTTACCTTTCCCAACGCGTGTCAGTTGATGCGCTGGCATTTCCATCCCATGGGCTTCGAAGCCACCATGGACGCCCCGCGCAGCATGATCGCGCGTCTGTTTGACCGGGCCAGCGGCGAGACCGTCATCGCCATCGCTGGCATCCCGTGCGCCACCGTCATGACCACCACGGAAGTGGCACGCATCATTCAGTGCGTCGAAGACGAGCTAGAAAGCTTCGTCCCGCCGCTGGCATGGCAAGCATTGGCCTGATTCAAGCCCCTGTGTGACACGCTTTCGCGAACGTATCTGTTCGCGAACCAGCGCTTTTACTCTCCCCATCCGAACACATATGCCGTCCTTGCACCGCAGCGCTTATGGGCGATCCGGGCAAGGGCCTGGGCGTGCACGAGCGATCAGAGAATCCGGTAGAGCAGCCGCTCGATCCGCACACGGCTAACCCGGCGCAGGAACTTGGCCACTGCTGGCGGGTAATCGGTAAGGGTTTCCAACTGCTTGAACGAATCAATACGCGTGGTATGGGCGAAGATCGCGTCCAGTTCTTTGCGGCGCGGTTCGAGCAACTCGCGGCGTGGATCATCGATCAATAAGCCATTTTCAAGGTCCAGCCTGAACGCACGCGGATTCAGGTTATTGCCGGTGAGCAAGGTGTAGCGATCATCCACCCACATACCCTTGAGGTGGTAAGTGTTGTCGCCGTCGCGCCACAGGTGCAGGTTCAACAAGCCGCTGTCGATCATGGCCTGGTGGCTCTTGGCAAAGCGGCGCAAGCTCAGTTCATACAAATACGGCAACGCCGCAATCACCTTGAAGGGCTCGCTGGGCGGGATGTAAAAGTCGTTGGCCGTCTTGTCGCCCACCACGATATCGATGCGCACGCCGCGCTCCAGCGCGCGATTGATTTCGCGGGTCACGGGCAACGGCAGATTGAAATACGGCGTGCAAATGGTCAGTTGCTGTTGGCTACTGGCGATCAGTTCACAGATCACCCGGCTCAACGGGTTGTTTTTGCCTACGCCCAATAAAGGGCTTACGGACAAACCAAAGTGGCCGACAGTGCCTTGACTGGTGTCGTAGCTGGCTTTTTTCAGGCGACTTCGCAAGTCACCGATGGCCGAGCGCAGGCTGCGCGTGCTCGGTAAAGTCGGCAGGTCCAGACGATGCACCGCCTTGGTTTCAATCAAGTCGTGCTGGATAAAGCGCTGCATCGAATCGGCCAGCGGCTTGTTGTTGAGCACGTGATAGCGATCGAAACGGTACTTGTCGAACTTATGCAGGTAAACGTTATTGAGACTGGCACCGCTGTAGATCACACAGTCATCGATGATGAAGCCCTTGAGGTGCAGCACACCGAACAACTCGCGGGTTTGGACGGGCACACCGTAAATGGGCACCCGGGTCTCATGGGCTTGCGTCTGGGCCTGGTACCAGGCGGCATTACCGGGCTGTTTGCCCGCGCCAATCAGCCCGCGCTGGGCACGCAGCCAATCCACCATGACCACGATTTCAAGTTCGGGACGGGCCGCTTTGGCGGCGTGCAAGGCATCGAGGATTTCCTGACCGGCTTCGTCCTGTTGCAAGTACAACGCCACCAGCGTGATGCGCTGACGGGCATTGGCGATGTGCTCCAGCAGGCAACGACGAAAATCGGCCGCACCGGGCAAAATGCTGAAGGCATCGGCGGACAACGGAAAGCTGCGCAACTTGGGCAGCAGAGAGCGTTTGAAGAGCGACGGCATAGGGCTCGCTAAGGGTCGAATGCGAATAACCGCGAAGCTTACACGATTCTGTGTTTCAACCAGTAACCTCGCATTCAGCCCCGCACCTTATTGGCGACCCAGGCTCCACAAGCGCGCAATGTCCCGCGCCCGATCAGTCAATAACTGCGACGCATGGGCGCAGGCGTACTCCAGTGTCATAGGGCCACTGGCCACGGCAAACGCGGCATGAATACCGTGCGCGTACAACGCCTGATACCCCTCCCCCAATGTCCCGGCCAACACCACAACAGGTACGCCATTGCTGCGGGCGATGCGCGCAACCCCGAAAGGTGTTTTACCGCGCAGGGTTTGCGCGTCAAAGCGGCCCTCGCCCGTAATCACTAGCGCAGCGCCTTGCACCGCCTCATTCAGGCCGACCAGCTCGGCGACCACGTCAACACCGGCCCGAAACTGCGCGCCAAAAAACGCTTTGGCAGCGAACCCCAGACCGCCCGCAGCCCCTGACCCCGGCTCGTCACGCACGTCGTTGGGCAGCACCTCGGCGCAGTGGTCGGCAAAATACCCCAACGCTTGATCCAATTGCTGCACCTGGGCCGGGGATGCCCCTTTTTGCGGCCCGAAAATCGCTGAAGCCCCGTGCTCACCACACAAAGGATTGTTAACGTCCGCGGCGATTTCAAAGCGCACGTCGGCCAGGCGTGGGTCCAGCCCTTGCAGATCGATGCGTGCCACCTGCGCCAGCGCCAGACCGCCTCGCGGCAGCTCACGGCCTTGTGCATCAAACAGCCCCAACCCCAGCGCCTGCAAGGCCCCCGCACCGGCATCATTGGTTGCACTGCCGCCAATGGCCAAGATAATGCGTTGGGCGCCCGCCTCCAGCGCGGCTTTGATCAGTTCACCCGTGCCATAGGTGCTACTGACGCAGGCATTGCGCTGTTCAAGCGCCACCAACTGCAAACCGCTGGCTTGCGCCATTTCGATAATCGCGGTGCGGCTTTCCGGCAACCAGCCCCAGTTGGCATGAGCCGGCTCGCCCAGTGGCCCTTGCACCTGATGACAGCGCAACTGGCCATTACCGGCCGCCACAATGGCATCGACCGTGCCCTCGCCGCCATCGGCCATGGGGCATTTGATCAACTGCGCATCGGGGAGCACGTCGGCCAGACCGGCAGCAATCGCCTCAGCGACTTTTTCGGCACTCAGGCTGTCTTTGAACGAGTCAGGGGCAATGACGATTTTCATTGGGCGAATCTCCAGTTCTTATGTCAACCATGCTGCCAGTATCGGCGTGCAAACACGCCAGGCCGCTGCACAAGGGATTACGGGCTTTGTTGTACATTTTCACAAGCCGGGCGCCTTGAACCGGACAAGGGTTTGACTCGCACGCTGCACTGGCCGAAGCTGGTGTTCACTACGCACGCCTGCTTCTGGAATTTGCATGCTAAAGCCCCACCGCTACTTGTTGCTCAGCCTAGCTTCTGCCGTCGTTGCAACCTGCCTATGGGTCTGGATGCGCCCTGCGGCGACCGTCACCACAACAAGCGTCAATCACAGTTACACGCAAGCCCTGGAGCAAGCACACAATGGCGAGCCTGGCGCTGCCCGTGTGCTCTACCAGCAATTGGCCCGCACCGATTTGTCTGACATCCGCCGCGCCAGCCTGCACGCCGAACTGCCCAACTATCCCAGCCCGCAAGCCCTGAAACTGGCCGATGCCGACTTGCATAACCCTTCCGCACTGGTACGCGAAGCGGCCATCCAGAGCATTGTCGGGCTGGTGCCGGGGGCGCAACGCACGCTGCTGCTTGGCCCGATCCTGGATGATCCGGAGCAAAGCGTACGGTTTGCCGCCGCCAACGCCTTGTTGGGCCTGTCCCCGGACGAGCAAGGGCTGTATTTCGGCCCGCTGCAGCAAGTGATTGACGAATATGAACGCACGCTCAAAACACAGCCTGAGAGTGCGCAGGCACAAGGGCAGCTTGCACGTTTGTACTTGCACGAAGGTCAGTTGGACGAGGCGCAGGCCGCACTGGAAAAAGTCACCCGCCTTGAGCCGGACAACCTGAAAGCCGTGGTCGCACGCGTGGACCTGCTGGATAAACGCGGCCAGAGCGACCGCGCACGCGAGTTGCTGGCCCAGCAGCTTGAGGCCCACCCCGACTCGGCTTACTTGCAACATGCACTGGGCATCTGGCTGCACAATCACGGGCAAACCGAATACGCACTGCTCGGGTTGGCCAAAGCCGTCGAACTCGAACCTGACAACAGCGACTATCGCTACAAGCTGGCCGTTGCCCTGCACGACTTGAACCAACTCGAAGCGGCGCAGCGCCAGCTTGAAGAGCTGCTGCAACGCCAACCCGCCAATCGCAAGGCACGGGTGCTGTTGATCCGTTATTGGAAGGAGTCGGGGCAATTGCAAAACGTGCAGGTGCTGCTCGCCCAACTTGAACAGCAAAACCCCGATGACCCGGCTTTGCAGCAGGGGTTATGACCCCTCTTATAACGCCCGACACCGTTTTATCAACCTCATTTGCACTTCAAATAGATGCATTTGAATATAAATTTCAAAACGTTGAACCGCCACGGTAGCGCAGGGTCAAGACCATATAGCCGCTCAAATGCGGGTAATTTATGAGTCGAGTATCAAGAGGCGGGAAATTCTGTGATTGCATTGGGACCCACCGAGGAGCGCGCCCTGATTCTCACGTGCCCCGGGCTGGAAAGGTCGGTTGATGTGCAGCAACTGACCTCAGGCGGCGTAAACAGTGTTGAACTGGCGTGCATGGACCACCTCCACCCGGCCTTGGAACAAGGTGCGGGATTGTTGATTTTCGAGGCCAACTCCCAACAGCTCGATGCGTTCGAGCAACTGCGTAATGTGCTGGTGAGACAACCCGATTGGTCGGACCTGCCGATCATCGTACTGACCGCTGAACCTCAATGGCCTGATGTTCAAATGACCCGCCTGAGCGAGCAACTGGGTCATGCCCTGTTCGTCGCCTCGCCCTGGTCAGCGGCACAGTTACTGTGCCTGTCTAAAAACGCCTTGCGCACACGCAAACAGCAATACGCCGCCAGAGACAGCGCACGCGCCCTGACCGAACGTGAAGTATTTATTAAGAACACGCTGCAACAGATTGATTTAGAAGTAGAGAATCGCGTCAAAAAAGCACTGCAGCACAACGATGACATACGCCATGCGCAAAAAATGGAAGCCGTCGGACAACTCACCGGAGGCATTGCCCACGACTTGAATAACATGCTGGCCGGGATCATCGGCAGTATGGAGCTGCTGCGGCGCAAGGTGGCCCGGGGCAAACTCGATGATCTGGATCGTCTTATCGACATGGGCGTCAACTCTGCCAATCGTGCTGCGGGGCTCACACATCGATTGTTGGCGTTCTCGCGCCGCCAGTCACTGGACTCCAAACCCACCATGATCAGCGAGTGGCTGCTGGCACAACGGGCCCTGCTGGAGCAAAACCTCGCTCCGGCCACCCGGCTCACCCTTGAAGCCGATGACAACCTGTGGATCGCTGACGTTGACCCGCAGCAATTGGAAAACGCATTGCTGCACCTGGTGTCCAATGCCCGCGATGCCATGCCCGAAGACGGTCACCTCACCCTCAAGACCTATAACCTGCAGGTCGATACCGCTTTCAGTGAAGCTAACGGGCATTTCACGCCCGGTGATTACATTGTGCTTAGCGCATCTGACAATGGCTGCGGCATGCAAGAAAGCACGCTTAAACGCGCCTTCGACCCGTTTTTCACCACTAAACCCATCGGCCAGGGCACCGGCTTGGGACTGTCGATGATTTACGGGTTCTGCAAACAGTCACGCGGCCATGTACGCATCAATAGCCATGAACGCAGCGGCACCACTGTGGAACTGTTCTTGCCTCGCTGTAACGGCAGCAGCGCAGAGCTGAGCGCCCAAGGCCTGTCACAGGCAGAAACCGCAGCCAATGCCGAAAAAACCCTGCTGGTGGTTGAAGATGACAACGCCGTGCGCAATCTGGTGATCGAAGTGCTGCGTGAACAAGGCTACACGGTGCTCAGCGCCGAGGATGCGAACGCTGCCCTGCCGATTATCGAATCGGCGCAAGCCATTGATTTGTTGATCAGCGATGTGGGGCTACCGGGCATGAACGGCCGCCAACTGGCTGAGATCAGTCGTCAGGCACGCCCGGATCTGCGCGTGCTGTTCATCACCGGTTACGCACAGCATGCGACTGCGCGTGGCGGCTTTCTGGATGAAGGCATGCAGTTGATAACCAAGCCCTTCACCTTTGACCTGCTGACGGCCAAGGTGAATGAGATGTTGCAGGTCTGAATCCGCTTTAATTAAAGAGGATTCAGACCAACTGGTTCTGAATGATTTCTTTGAGCTTATCCAGATCGAACGGCTTGCCCAAAATGGGCGCCTTGCGCGTAATGGGGCTATCAGTCTCGCGTATTTCCTGCGGGTAGCCGCTGATAAAAATCACTTTAAGATCCGGCCGAAGCTTTACCGCAGGCTCAGCGATCTGTACCCCGGAAATACCGCCCGGCAACCGGAAATCCGTGACCATCAGGTCCAGGTGCGGCTTGCTGGCCAGAATTTCAAAGGCTTGTTCACCGTTTTCAGCCTGTAATACGCGATAGCCTTCACCTGACAAATAGGCGGACAAGACCATCAGGATCGAAGGGTCATCTTCGACAATCAGAACCACATCTTGTGCATCTTCACTCATGGGGGAAACCTTAATTGCTGCAAATGCTGCCAATACGACCATGGGGTCGGCCATAGGTTGCGGCTAATTTACGCGTTTTGCGCCAATGGCAGGCTGACCCGGAATACAGCACCCTCACCCAAGGCACTTTGTACGGTGATTTTGCCGCCATGGGCCGCCACAATCTGCTCAGAGATGAACAACCCAAGCCCCAGCCCAGCCACTGCGTGCTTGGCTGAAACCCGCTCAAACTGCTGAAAGATGCGTTGCTGGTTCTCTTCGCTGATGCCAATGCCCTGATCGCGGACTTCCACGATAGCGTTTTGGCCTTCGACATAAACTGAAACATCAATCGGGCTCTTGGCCCCATAGCGCAACGCATTGGTCAGCAGATTCGACACGACCTGCTCAATCCGGAACTCATCCCAAAGACCGACGACCGGACAGTCGACACGAAGATTGACACTCGACTGGGCCGCGCTGATTTGAGGCGCAAAGGTTTCCACCAGCGTACTCACCAGACGCGACAAATCGAACTGGCTTGGGCGGATCGACAATTTGCCGGTGCGAATGCGCGACACGTCGAGCATGTCTTCAATCAGGCGAATCAAGCTCTGGATCTGGCGCTCATCGCGCTCCACCATGGCCTGCATCTTGTCCAGAGTGAACGCCGCTGCGTTATCGCGGGCCAGGTGCATCTTGCGCAACTGGGTTTCCAGGATCAGCCCGTTCAGAGGCGTTCGCACTTCATGGGAGACGATGGACATAAAGTCGTCGCGCATGCGCACAGCGTGTTCAAGTTCGCCTTGCGTGACCTGCAACTGTGCCAACAGGACTTCCTGTTCCCGACGACTTTGCTCAAGGGCTTCAACTTGCTGCTTGACCGCTTTTCGCTGCCGATACAGATCAACGAACACATTGACCTTGCTCTTGACCGCGTGAATATCCAGCGGCTTGTGCAAGAAATCCACTGCGCCGCTTTCATAGCCCTTAAAGGCGTAATTCATTTCACGCCCTGCGGCGCTGACAAAAACAATCGGGATGTTTTTAGTCTTCTCGGTACCGCGCATCATTTCAGCCAGCTCAAAGCCGTTCATGCCAGGCATCTGCACGTCCAGAATGGCCAGCGCAAACTCATGTTGCAGCAGCAACGAAAGCGCTTCGTCAGCGGACAAAGCCTTATAGACCGTGCGGTCTTCACGCTTGATCAACGCTTCCAGTGCCAACAGGTTTTCTGGCAGATCATCGACGATCAGCAGCTTGGCTTGAATATCACTTACTAGCATTCGATTCGTTCCAGCTCGACAAGCAGACGGCCGATGCCGCGCAAAGGGAGGATGTAGTCCGGTTTCATGCGATCCAGAGCCGCTTGCGGCATGGTAGAAACCAAGGCTTCTTCAGGGTCTTGAATGATGGTCAAACCGCCCGACTGCTTGACCGTGGCAATACCCTGAGCACCGTCCTGATTGGCGCCAGTCAGTAAAATCGCAGCCAGACGCTGTTGATACACGTCTGCCGCGGACTCAAACAAATAATCAATGGAAGGCCGCGAATAGTGCACGCGTGCTTCCTGACTCAACGAAAAACTGTAATCGTGCTCAACCGACAGGTGATAGCCGGGCGACGCAAAATAGAGCGTGCCAGGTTCAATCGTGTCCTTGTCGGCCGCTTCTTTGACCTTGATTGCCAAACGACGTGCAAACACGTCAGCCAACTGGCTACGGCGCTCGTCCGGCAAGTGCAGCACCACAATGATCGGCAAACGAAAGCCCGGCTTTAAACCCGCAAAAATCGTCAATAAGGCTTCGACACCCCCCGCCGATGCGCCCACCACGACGGCGTCAACCGGCGGCAGGCCAACGTACTCAACCGGCTCGTTCATCATAGCTTGCGGTAAATCCGCTCTTGCTTGAGCACGGGGGTGAATTGCTTGCTGTAGTCGGAGAAGTCCAGCGTCTCTTTGCTGCCCAGCATCAAAAAGCCGCGATGGCACAGCGATTCGTGAAACAACCCGAATGCCCGATTTTGCAAATTTTTATTGAAATAAATCAGCACGTTACGGCACGAAATCAAGTGAGTTTCCGAGAATACGCTGTCGGTCGCCAGGCTGTGGTCAGCGAACGTCACGTTCTCGCGCAGGCTCTTGTCGAAAATCGCGTAGTCATACGCTGCCGTGTAATACGTTGAAAAGTCACGCTGGCCACCGGCCTTATGGTAGTTGTCGGTGTAGCCCCGAATGTTTTCCAGGGAGAAAATCCCCTGTTTGGCCTTTTCCAGCGAACGCGGGTTGATATCGGTGGCATAGATGATCGTGCGATCAAGCAGCCCCTCTTCGCGCAGCAGGATGGCCATGGAGTAAACCTCTTCGCCCGTGCTGCACCCCGCGATCCAGATTTTCAGTGAAGGGTAGGTTCTGAGGATCGGCACCACTTCCTGACGGATCGCCAAAAAATGCTCGGGGTCACGAAACATTTCACTGACCGGGATCGTCATGTACTGCAATAACTGCATGAACGCGGTGGGGTCGTGCAGCACCCGTTCCTGCAACGCCGAGATGGTATTGCAATCGAATTGGCGCATGGCGTGATGCACCCGGCGCTTGACCGAAGCGCCGGAGTAATCACGAAAGTCATAGCTGTATTTGAGATAGATCGCTTCAATCAGCAGACGTATTTCAATATCGGTGTTTCGCGGCACTTAAATACGTTCCATTTTGGGCAACCAGACACGAATCAGCGAAAACAGGCGATCCAGGTCAATCGGCTTGGCCAGGTAGTCATTGGACCCGGCTTGCAGGCAGCGTTCCTGATCGTCTTTCATGGCCTTGGCCGTGACAGCAATGATCGGCAGCTTGCGCCAGCGCGGGTTTTTGCGAATTTCAACAGTGGCTTCGTAACCATCCATCTCGGGCATCATGACGTCCATGAGCACCAGATCGATGTCCTCCACTTCATTCAAGCGCTCAATCGCCTCACGGCCATTTCGGCCGATGATCACAATGGCGCCCTTATGCTCCAGTGCACTGGTGAGTGCAAAGATATTTCGGACATCGTCGTCGACCAGCAAAATTTTGCGCCCTTCAAACACTTTGTCGCGGCTGCGCGCGGTCTTGAGCATTGTCTGGCGTTCATGGGACAACTGGGATTCGACTTTGTGCAGAAATAAAGTCACTTCATCAAGCAGACGCTCGGGCGAGCGGGCACCCTTGATGATGATCGAGCGCGAGTATTTGCGCAGCTCGGCCTCTTCATCACGGGTCAGGTTACGCCCGGTGTACACAATGACCGGCGGGAACGAACAAATATCTTCGGTGGACATGCGCTTGAGCAGATCACCGCCGAGCATGTCCGGTAACTTGAGGTCGATGATCATGCAGTCGTAAATGTTCGAGCGCAGCAAATCCAGCGCTTCCTGTGCATACCCTACTGCGGTGATCTCGATGTCATCGTCGCCGATCAGGCGAGCAATGCTGTCGCGTTGTAAATCGTCGTCCTCTACCAGCAACACCCGTTTAACTTTCTGCGTGAGCTTGGCTTCAAGGCGTGCGAATACGTCTTTGAGCTCTTCGCGGGTGGTGGGCTTGACGGCATACCCCACGGCCCCCATGTGCATGGCCGCTTCGACCCGGTCCTCGACTGAAATCACGTGCACCGGAATGTGCCGGGTAGACGCCTGCTCCTTGAGGCGTTGCAACACCGTCAGGCCGGAGTGGTCGGGCAAGCGCATGTCGAGCAGGATCGCATCAGGGATGAACTCGGCTGCAAGGCTGAAGCCTTCGTCGGCACCATGGGCCACCAGGCACTGATAGCCCAACTCATGCGCCAGATCGAAGAGGATGCGCGCAAAATTTGGCTCATCTTCAATCACCAGAATGCAACGCGTGGTGAAGGGTGCCTTTTCGCGATCATCCATAAAGCGCGGAATCTCGACGTGCGGGACGCTTGCCACGGGTGGCGCGACGGGGGGCGTCACGGCAGTCAGGGTTTTGACCGACTCGGCCACCAGGGCGGGTGCATACGGCTCATCGTGCTCAACAAACTGTTCAGGCAGAGTCAGCGTGAAAATACTGCCCTGCCCCGGCTCGCTGGTCACGCTGATGGAGCCTCCCAGCAAGTTGGCCAGATCGCGGGAAATGGACAGCCCCAACCCCGTTCCGCCATAGCGGCGGTTGGTGGTGCCGTCGGCCTGGCGGAACGCTTCAAAAATGCTTTCCTGCTGCTCGGCCGCAATGCCGATGCCGGAATCACGCACGGTGAAGGCAATGCCTTCGCTCGGTTGACGCGACACCGTAAGGCTCACTTGGCCTTTTTCGGTGAACTTGATCGCATTGGACAGCAGGTTTTTCAGAATCTGCTCCAGTCGCTGACGGTCTGTGAAGATCATCTGCGGGGTACCGGGTTGCAGTTCGACCTGGAAATCCAGCGCCTTTTCCCCGGCCAGCGGTTGGAACATGCTTCGCAGACCGTCCACCAAACGCGGGACGCTGGTGTTTTCAGGGCGCACTTCGAGCTTGCCGGCTTCGACCTTCGAAATATCCAGAATGTCGTTAATCAAGTTGAGCAAGTCATTGCCCGCCGAGTAGATCGACTCGGCAAATTTCACTTGTTCGGCGGTCAGGTTTTCATGCGGATTTTCCGACAGCAATTTGGCCAGAATCAGCGAGCTATTGAGCGGTGTGCGCAGCTCGTGCGACATGTTGGCCAGGAACTCGGACTTGTACTTGCTGGAGCGCTGCAACTCTTCGGCACGCTCCTCCAATTGCACCTGAGCATGATTCAACTCGGTGTTTTTCTGGTCCATTGCGTCGCGCTGGGCTGCGAGTGCCAATGCCTGATCGGCTAACTGCTCGTTGGTCTGCTCCAGTTCGGCTTGCTGGGTTTCCAAGTGCGTCTGAGATTCCTTGAGGATGCGCGACTGCTCTTCCAGCTCTTCATTCGCGGTTTTGAGTTCTTCTTGCTGCACCTGCAACTCTTCATTGAGTTGCTGGGTTTCAGCCAGCACTTCTTGCAAGCGCTGACGGTAGCGTGCCGCTTCAATCGAGGTGCCAATGTTGTCGGCAATCAACTCGAACAACTCGATGTCGCGCTCAGTCAACGGCCGCAAAAAGCCCAGCTCGATCACGCCATTTACCCGGTCATCGTCACTGGTAGGCACGACCAGCACGCTGCGTGGGCTGCCTTCGCCGAGCCCGGAACTGACCTTGAAGTAACCCTCGGGGACATTGTCCAGACGAATCAATTTATCTTGCTGCGCCGCCTGGCCCACAATCCCTTCGTCGTTGTGAATCAGTTGATCCTGCAACTCGTGCTCGCGGGAAAAACCATAACTGGCCACACGCTTGAGGCCGCCATGGTCTTCACGCACGTAAACTGCTGCGACCACTGAGCCCAAGTACTGAGCGCAGAATTGCAAAATGTTGCGACCCAGCATGTTAAGGGTCAGACGCCCCAACACCTGTTCTGCAAGCTCGGTCTGCCCGTTGCGCAGCCAGGCCTGCTGCTCAAGGCGTTGCGCACTCCTGACCTGCGCTTCGAGGGTATCGCTGTAGCTTTTTGACAGATTGACCAGGTCACGACGCCCGATATACGCCAGGAAGCCGCTCAGACCCAATACGAAAAGCAAGTACAGGCCGATGACCAGAAACGTTGTGCGGCTCACGTCATCATTGCGGTCGACACGCAGCTGTTGCTCCATGGCAATGAATTCGTCGAATTCCTTGCGCACCTGATCGGTCAGACGCTTGCCGCGCCCAGACTGCACTGCGCCCCGGTAATCACCATTACTGCGGCGCAGGTCTATCATCGCTTGAGCGTACTGACTCCAGTCATTTTGCAGCGCTTCAAGACGTTTGAGGCGGTCCACCTGCTGCGGGTTGTCGCTGACCAGCTCCTGCAAACCCCGCAGTTGTGCAAGGACTTGGGGCCTGGCGACTTCGTACGGGTCCAGAAAATGCTCGTCGCCAGTAATCAGGTAGCCGCGCATGCCGGTTTCAAGGTCAACGGTGAGCTTGATCGCCTCGTTCGCGTTATTGATAACGCGATCGGTGTGCTGCAACCACTGTATGACCGATAGCAGATAGCTGATCATCACCACAAACAAGACGGCGCTGAGCACGCCGACACCCAAGGGCAAACCGACGTTGCGACTCAGGAGTTTGCGAAAGCTTTGCTCATCAACCGATGCAGGTGCATTCATTTTTCTGGCCCGTGAACAGTGTAAAAAACCGTAAGTTTGCCGGATTACCGAGCAAACAATCTATTTTCTTCCTCAAATAAGTACATATTCGTACAAAGAGCTGCACTGAAAAGCTACATACAGCTATCCTTGCACACCTTGTACGAAGGAGTTTTTCGTACAACGACGGGAACTTGTGCGCGGTTGCAGCTTACTGATAGTGCAAGCCGATGCTTTTTGGCCTTCACCCGCATTCACATTTTTTCGGGATACCCACTATGTCTGCAACACCCTCCACCATCCTCGTTGTTGAAGACGATGCCATTGTTCGCATGCTGATTGTGGATGTGCTGGAAGAACTCGAATTCAATGTACTGGAAGCTGATGGCAGTGAATGTGCACTGACCTATATAGGCGATGCGAAGCAAGTCATTGATCTGCTGATGACCGATGTCGGACTTCCGGGGATGGATGGCCGAGAACTGGCTAAACAGGCGCAGACATTACGCCCCTCATTGCCAATTCTGTTCGCCAGCGGCTATGCCGAGAGCATAGATACCGTGGGCAACACCTCGGTGATCGCCAAGCCCTTTTCGATCGATCAGTTGCGCGACAAGGTCAAGAGCCTTCTTGCCTGAGACGTGAATTGACGCGTCCACCGCTGTCATGCTCTCCTACACATCTTGTATCAGGTGCCCTTCACAGGGTGAAACGGGAAACCGGTGCGTCAGGCGTTCATCGCCTTGATCAGTCCGGTGCTGCCCCCGCAACGGTAAACAAGCGGAACATCGAAGCCACTGTGCTCATGCATGGGAAGGTGATGTTCGCAGGTTCAGATGACTTGAACCCCTTGTGAGCCCGGAGACCGGCCTGCTCATATCGAATAACAAACCCGCGGTGGGCGGGCGCTGTTAAACCCTGCGAGCACCGTTCGCGGGGTTTTCTTGCGCTTTTTCGCCCGCTGCTCACCAGAGGGAAGCGCCATGTCAGTCAGCACCAGCCGTACACAATCCGCAGCCACCACCGCCACTCACAGCCAGCGTATCGTAGCGGCTGTCGGCGCAACCGTGCTTGGGGCGTTTCTCGTTTACTTCGCGGGCTTTTCCCATATTGACGCGGTGCACAATGCCGCACACGACACGCGTCACAGCGCTGCCTTCCCGTGCCATTGAGAGGCGAGCCCATGATGAAGCGCATCATTCAAACCGCCGGTTTTACCGGTTTGCTGGCTGCCCTGTTATTGACGCTGTTGCAAAGCTTTTGGGTGGCGCCACTGATCCTTGAAGCAGAAACCTTCGAGACGCCTGCTGCGGGTCACACGCATGAACACGCTGACTCCGCCCTGCCCGGCCACACCCATGCCGCTGAAGCCTGGGAACCCGAGGATGGCTGGCAGCGCCTAGTGTCGACCACCGGTGCCAATTTGGTGGTCGCCGTGGGATTCGCGTTGATGCTCGCAGGCCTCTACACACTGCGAACGCCGACCCGTACCTCTCAAGGGGTGCTGTGGGGGCTGGCTGGGTATGCCACATTTTGTCTCGCCCCGACACTGGGACTGCCGCCGGAACTACCCGGCACGGCTGCGGCTGATTTGCTGCAACGCCAGATCTGGTGGGTCAGTACCGCCGCCTCGACAGCCGTTGCGATTGCACTCGTGGTATTTGGCAGGCACTGGGCGCTAAAAGTGCTTGGGGTGGTGATTCTGGTCATGCCTCATGTCATGGGCGCGCCACAGCCGCTGGTCCACGCCAGCCTGGCACCGCAAGCACTTGAAACGCAGTTCAAGGTGGCTTCGCAATTGACCAACGCTGCCTTTTGGCTGGCGCTGGGGGTTATCAGCGCGTGGTTGTTCCGGCGCAAGACTGATGGCCAGTACGCTGCATGACGCCGCCGCCCACCCCGCAAACCCTCGTAGCCGGGCTGGGCTGTCGGCGCGGCTGCAGTGCTGAAGAACTGTTGACGCTCATGAATGAGTCTCTGAACCATGCCGGGATCGCGCTCAGTGCAATACGGGCCTTGGCCAGTATTGATTCAAAACGGGACGAGCCCGGCCTGATCCAGTTGGCGCAGCAGTTGAAACTGCCCTTCGAGGTATTCAGTGCACAGCAGCTTGCCGTGTTTGCCCCCCGGCTCAGTCACCAGTCACCGGTCTCGTACGCCCACACGGGCTGTTTTGGGGTGGCTGAAAGTGCTGCACTGGCCCTCTGCGAGCGAGTGACCGGTCAACGCGCGACGCTGCGGGTCACTCGCCAAACCTCTGATAACGCGACGTTTGCGTTAGCGACCGGGCTGTAATCAGGCGATACTCCACCGCCTCACTATGAGCGTTGTTCAAGCGGCGCTCTGTTTTGTATCGTTCAAGAGACTGCCATGACTGTTTATTTCATCGGGGCCGGCCCCGGCGATCCAGAGCTGATCACGGTCAAAGGCCAGCGCTTGATCCGCAGCTGTCCGGTGATCATTTATGCCGGTTCACTGGTGCCCGCCGCAGTACTGGAAGGCCATCAGGCCGAACGGGTGATTAATAGCGCCCAGTTGCATCTGGAACAAATCATCGCGCACATCACCGCTGCCGACGCTCAAGGCCAGGACGTGGCCCGCGTGCATTCAGGCGACCCCAGCCTGTATGGGGCAATCGGCGAGCAAATCCGCTGCCTGCGGGCGCTGGGCATTGCGTTTGAAATCATCCCAGGGGTCACGGCGACCGCCGCCTGCGCCGCTCTGCTGGAAGCCGAACTGACGTTGCCAGACATCTCGCAGACGGTGATTCTGACCCGATACGCGGAAAAAACCGTGATGCCTGCAGGCGAAGAGCTGGCGAGTCTGGCCAGCCATAAAGCAACCATGGCCATTCACCTGGGGGTTAAAAACCTGGACAGCATCGTGGCCGAGTTGACCCCACATTACGGCAGTGACTGCCCGATTGCGGTGATCCACCGTGCCAGTTGGCCTGATCAAGATGCAGTCACCGGCACCCTCGCTGACATTGTGCAGCGGGTTCAGGCCAAAGGGTTCCGGCGCACGGCATTGATTCTGGTCGGTCGTGTGCTGGCCAACGACAGCTTCAGCGAGTCTTCGCTTTACCGGGCTGGGCACGCGCACGTGTATCGCCCCTGACAGTCGCCCCGCGTAAAACACAGGCATAAAAAAACGGTGCTCACGGGGCACCGTTTTTTATGCTGCTCGCAGCGAACACCTTGCGACTGTTAACTCAGTAGTAGGCGTTTTCTTTCTGCGAGTGATCGGTCACGTCACGCACACCCTTGAGCTCGGGAATACGCTCCAGCAACGTGCGTTCGATACCTTCGCGCAGCGTCACGTCGGCCTGGCCGCATCCCTGACAACCGCCGCCGAACTTGAGGACCGCAATACCGTCTTCAACCACTTCAATCAGGCTGACCTGACCGCCGTGACTGGCCAGGCCGGGATTGATCTCGGTTTGCAGGTAGTAATTGATGCGCTCGTTGATCGGGCTGTCAGCGTTGACCATGGGCACTTTGGCGTTGGGCGCCTTGATGGTCAGTTGGCCGCCCATGCGATCGGTCGCGTAGTCCACCACGGCGTCTTCAAGAAACGGCTCGCTGACCGAATCGATCCAGGCGGTGAAGCTTTTCAGGCCCAGGGCGGTATCTTCAGGTTTGACTTCGTCTGGCTTGCAATACGCAATGCAGGTTTCAGCGTATTGCGTACCCGGTTGGGTGATGAAGACGCGGATGCCGATACCCGTGGTGTTCTGCTTGGACAGCAGATCAGCCAGGTAATCGTGGGCGGCGTCGGTAATCGTTATGGCGCTCATGGAATCTCCTCGCAGACATGGGGCGCAGTTTACGCCAATCGGCGCGCCTGACAAAGTCCTAGTATTTTTGTCAGGAAAGCCACACCCCATGTGGGTGAAACAAATGACCCTTACAGGTTCTCGTAGCGGTTCATGTCCAGCACGCCGGCCTCTACCGGATCGGTTTCGTTGATGTATTCGCCGATGTCATGAAAGTACGCCCAAAACTGCGGATGACTGCGGCGAATCCCCCAGCGCTGGACGATGGCATCAAACGAGGCTTGATCCTGGCTTTTCTCCATCGCAACGACAAACGCCTCAACCTCACCGGCCGGGATGTTGAACATGAAGTTCGGATAACTGCTAAGCACACCCGGGTAGATCGTCAGCGTGTCCAGCCCAGGCTGCAGGCGATATTCCTCACCCAGCATAAACGCCACATTGGTGTGCGCGCGGTTGCGCAACAGGCTGTACATCTCACGCGTGCCATCAGCACTTTCGATGCGCAGCATACTGGCTTCGGGCAGTCGATTGATAACGGGCAACCCGGCTGCGGGGCGCGACGTCAGGCGGCTGAGCGATTGCTCCGCATACTGGAAGGCCTGAGCAATGTTGGGCCGCGAACAGTAGGCTCCCGAACAACGGTTAATCGGGTCAGGCCGTGCGTTGAGGGTTCCGGTGCGCTCAATCAGCTTGAGGGCAAAATCGCGTTTCGGGTCTGCCGGGTCGAGCTTCATGCCCGTCGCAGTGCCGGTGTCGATCTTCCGATAATCCATCCACATCTTGAGCTTGCCACTGTTCTGATACCAGTCGCCCAAAATGGCCCCACGCGAATCAGCTGGCATCAGACGCAGGAAGTTAACCTCGGCGCCGTTACGGATCAGGTCAAAGTACAGGCGCGTCTGCGCCTGGTGCGAGACGTTACCGAACACATCAAAGTTGACCGCCAGTTGATAGTAGGTGCGTTCCAATAGCGGGTAGTCGAAAAGCCACAAGGTCTGCGGGACTTCACCGATCAACCCTTTGCTGACACTGGCACTGTCGAAGTGACGGAAGATGGTCAGCAGCGCGTTGTCATTTCCTGCCCACAAGGTCGACCAGCTAGGCGGCGGCATTTCAGCGTATGCACTTTGGCGCAACTCTTCATACTCGTTACGTTTGTCGCGGTAGTTGTGCCACAGCGAGATGATGCTGCCCACGTCGTCGATCTGACCTGGCATCGCCAGCAACGGCGTGGCTTTGCCGCGGTAAACGGCGTCAGTCACGTAGCGATCACGGGCAGGTTCCTGGAACACGGCCCAGAAGTTGTCGCGAATCACGTCCGTGGCAATCTGGCCGCGGCAGACAGGCCCGCGAATAAAGGTGCGCACAAAGTATTCGGCGTTATCCAGCATGAACTGGTAACGGGCGACGGCAGGGATGGCTTCAAAGGTCTCGAACGGGTTGGCACGCCCTCGTGGCCCATACCCCGGTAGCTTGGCCGCATGCCAGTCACCGCTGTAAAACAGTTGTTTGACCCGCTCCAGCTTGCGCTGCCCCATAGGGTAGGTGATGTGTGTTTTGTGAACGATCACCCCCTGGACCGGCATGATCCGGTAATAAAAAGTGGTGCCCGGGTCGTCGTTGGGGCGCCGCGTAGCGATCAGGTCAATCGGCTGCCCGCTTGGCGTGCGCGAACGCACCCACTGGAAGTAATGCCCCGGCACGCCGTTGTCGAAATAGGCATGGGCCAGGAACAAATGCTCATACAACCAGCGAGCGACCAGGGCTTCGGTGGAGCCCGGGCGATTGAGCAACTCTTCCCATTCAGCGATCTGAGTGGCTTCAATTGCCGTCGGCTGAATGGCATGTTGATCGACCGGCGCGCCCTGCGCCAACCAGGTCTGCACCGTTATGTATTGCTGATCGGTCAGGCCAGTGACGGCTAACGGCATGCCTTCCTTGGGATGTTTTTGCGCGTAATTGTTGAACTCGCCGGGTGCCGGGCAACTGTTTTCACGGTTGAGCCCCAGCACGATCTCTTCAGGCAGTTTGGCGTTTGGCGTCAACGGAGCGCTGTGGCCCAGTTCCAGCATGCGCGCCATGAGTGCCGCTTGTGCGCCCTGGGCGTCCAGCACGGAGTAAAAACCTTTGTTGCGCCACTCTTGCGGGCCCTTGGCGTCGTAGAAAATCCGTGTTGGCGCAACAGCAGTGGTCCGATCACCCTGATAGACAGGTACTTTGCTCGCCCCCCGGGTTGCGCCCTCCGCGCTCCCCAGGTTGAGCTGGCAGGCCGCATCGTTACAGGCGTGGCAAGCGACGCACTTTTCGGTAAGGATCGGCTGGATATCCCGGGTGTATGAAATAGCCGGGCTAACGAGCGGGGTTTGGCCCAACGCTGTACTGCACACCACCAGCGTCACGGCGCCGGTGAGTAGGCGAAAAAACATGTGCCATTGTCCTGATATTAAAAATTGTCGCGATTCTACCCGTCGAAGACTCGCCTCAACATGAATGAAATTCATGAAAAATGGCGAACGATCAAATCCCACGCAGGTTTGTTATGCTTTGCCATCTTTTGCATGGCTCTAACAGGTAGTCCTATGTCTGACCGCAGCGCTCGTCTCCAAGCACTTCAGCACGCCCTCAAAGAGCGCATTCTGATTCTCGATGGCGGCATGGGCACTATGATCCAAAGCTACCGTCTAGAGGAACACGACTATCGTGGCACACGCTTTGCCGACTGGCCGAGTGACGTAAAGGGCAATAACGACCTGCTGGTCATCACTCGCCCGGATGTCATCGGTTCGATTGAGAAAGCGTACCTGGATGCCGGTGCCGACATTCTCGAAACCAACACCTTCAACGCCACTCAAGTCTCCCAGGCTGACTACGGCATGCAGGCACTTGCCTACGAACTCAACGTAGAAGGTGCTCGGCTGGCGCGCAAGGTGGCCGATGCCAAAACGCTTGAAACGCCGGACAAACCGCGTTTCGTGGCGGGCGTGTTGGGCCCGACCAGCCGTACTTGCTCGTTGTCGCCGGATGTCAACAACCCCGGCTACCGCAACGTGACCTTCGATGAATTGGTCGAAAACTACACCGAGGCCACCAAGGGCCTGATCGAGGGTGGCGCGGACCTGATCCTGATCGAGACCATTTTCGACACGCTTAACGCCAAGGCAGCAATCTTTGCCGTGCAAGGCGTGTTCGAAACGCTGGGCATCGAGTTGCCGATCATGATTTCCGGCACCATTACCGACGCCTCCGGCCGTACCCTGTCTGGCCAGACCACCGAAGCCTTCTGGAACTCGGTGAGTCACGCCAAGCCGATTTCGGTGGGCTTGAACTGCGCGCTGGGTGCCAGCGAGTTGCGCCCGTACCTTGAAGAGCTGTCGAACAAAGCCAGCACCTACGTCTCGGCACACCCTAACGCCGGTCTGCCGAATGAGTTCGGGGAATACGACGAACTGCCCGCGCAGACGGCCAAGGTGATTGAAGAGTTCGCCCAAAGCGGCTTTTTGAACATTGTCGGCGGCTGCTGCGGCACCACGCCGGGCCATATCGAGGCCATCGCCAAGGCAGTGGCCGGTTATGCACCGCGCCAGATCCCCGACATTCCCAAGGCGTGCCGACTGTCAGGCCTTGAGCCGTTTACCATTGACCGCAGCTCGCTGTTCGTCAACGTAGGCGAACGCACCAACATCACCGGTTCGGCGCGCTTTGCCCGGCTGATCCGTGAAGACAACTACACCGAAGCCCTGGAAGTGGCCCTGCAACAAGTTGAAGCCGGTGCTCAAATCATCGACATCAACATGGACGAAGGCATGCTGGATTCGAAGAAGGCCATGGTGACCTTCCTCAACCTCATCGCTGGCGAACCGGACATCTCCCGCGTGCCGATCATGATTGACTCTTCCAAATGGGAGGTCATCGAAGCAGGGCTCAAGTGCATTCAGGGCAAAGGCATCGTCAACTCGATCAGCATGAAAGAAGGCGTCGAGCAGTTTATTCACCACGCCAAACTGTGTAAGCGCTATGGCGCAGCGGTGGTGGTGATGGCGTTCGACGAAGCCGGCCAGGCCGACACCGAAGCGCGCAAGAAAGAAATCTGCAAACGCTCCTACGACATTCTGGTGAATGATGTTGGCTTCCCGCCGGAAGACATCATCTTCGACCCGAACATCTTCGCCGTGGCCACCGGCATTGAAGAGCACAACAACTACGCAGTGGACTTCATCAACGCCTGCGCCTACATCCGTGACGAACTGCCGTATGCCCTGACGTCGGGGGGCGTGTCGAACGTGTCCTTCTCGTTCCGCGGCAACAACCCGGTACGCGAGGCGATCCATTCGGTGTTCCTGCTGTACGCCATTCGGGCGGGCCTGACCATGGGCATCGTCAATGCCGGGCAACTGGAAATCTACGACCAGATCCCGACCGAACTGCGTGACGCCGTTGAAGACGTCGTGCTCAACCGCACCCCTGACGCCACCGACAACCTGCTGGCAATCGCGGACAAGTACAAAGGCGACGGCAGTGTCAAAGAAGCCGAAACCGAAGAGTGGCGCGGCTGGGACGTCAACAAGCGGCTTGAGCATGCATTGGTTAAAGGCATCACCACCCACATTGTCGAGGACACCGAAGAGTCGCGCCTGTCATTCAAGCGTCCGATTGAGGTCATCGAAGGCCCGCTGATGTCGGGCATGAACATCGTTGGCGACCTGTTCGGTGCAGGCAAAATGTTCCTGCCGCAGGTGGTCAAGTCTGCCCGCGTCATGAAACAGGCCGTGGCGCACCTGATCCCGTTCATTGAACTGGAGAAAGGCGACAAACCGGAAGCCAAGGGCAAGATCCTGATGGCCACCGTCAAGGGTGATGTGCACGACATTGGCAAGAACATCGTCGGCGTGGTGCTGGGCTGCAACGGCTATGACATCGTCGACCTCGGCGTGATGGTGCCTGCCGAGAAAATCCTGCAAGTGGCCAAAGAGCAAAAGTGCGACATCATCGGTTTGTCCGGCCTGATCACACCGTCGCTGGATGAAATGGTCCACGTCGCGCGTGAAATGCAACGTCAGGACTTCCACTTGCCCCTGATGATCGGCGGCGCGACCACCTCCAAGGCGCACACTGCGGTCAAGATCGAACCCAAGTACCAGAACGACGCCGTGATTTATGTCACCGACGCCTCCCGTGCCGTGGGTGTGGCCACGCAGTTGCTGTCCAAAGAACTGAAAGCCGGCTTCGTCAGCAAGACCCGCGACGAGTACATCGAGGTCCGCGAGCGCACCGCCAACCGCAGTGCGCGCACCGAGCGCCTGAGCTATGCCGCGTCCATAGCCAAAAAGCCGCAGTTCGACTGGGCCGGATACCAGCCGGTGAAACCGACGTTTACCGGCGCCAAGGTATTGGACAACATCGACCTCAAGGTGCTTGCCGAATACATCGACTGGACACCGTTCTTCATTTCCTGGGATCTGGCAGGTAAATTCCCGCGCATTCTGACAGACGAGGTCGTGGGCGAAGCCGCCACCGCGCTGTACGCCGATGCTCAGGAAATGCTCAAGAAACTGATCGATGAAAAACTCATCAGCGCCCGTGCCGTCTTCGGCTTCTGGCCGGCCAATCAGGTTAACGATGATGACCTGGAGTTGTATGACGAAAACGGCCAGCCATTGGCCACACTGCACCACTTGCGCCAGCAAATCATCAAGACCGATGGCAAGCCCAACTTCTCCTTGGCCGACTTTGTGGCGCCTAAAGACAGTGGCGTGACCGATTACGTGGGCGGCTTTATCACCACGGCGGGGATTGGCGCAGAAGAAGTGGCCAAGGCTTATCAGGACGCTGGCGACGACTACAACTCAATCATGGTCAAGGCCTTGGCCGACCGTCTGGCCGAAGCATGCGCCGAATGGTTGCACCAGCAGGTACGCACGAATTACTGGGGGTATGCCAAGGACGAAGAACTGAGCAACGACGCGCTGATCAAAGAGCAATACAGCGGTATCCGCCCTGCCCCTGGCTACCCGGCTTGCCCGGATCACACGGAAAAGGCCACGTTGTTCAAATTGCTTGATCCTGAAGCCGAAGAAATGCGGGCGGGCAAAAGCGGCGTGTTCCTGACGGAGCACTACGCCATGTTCCCGGCTGCGGCCGTCAGCGGCTGGTACTTCGCACACCCGCAGGCGCAATACTTTGCCGTGGGCAAGGTCGACAAGGACCAGATCGACAGTTACACCGCGCGTAAAGGTCAGGACCTGGCCGTTACGGAACGCTGGTTGGCGCCGAACCTGGGTTACGACAACTGAAGCTGAAAAGCCTCCCGCGGGTCTCGGTGTTGCCACTTATACAGTGGCAACACCGCGGCTGAGTGTCTGAGCGCTCCTGTAACACATGCGTATCGCGCCCTCGCCTGTCGAGGTTTGACTATCCTCAAGACAGTGACCTTCCTCTCTGGAGCTTGAGGTGCTTATGAACGATCCGCAAAAGCCACCGTCCTTTTGGCAAGTGCTGCACAGCGTGATGGCTGCCGCATTTGGCGTACAAAGCTCGAAAAACAGGGCTCGCGATTTCACCCAGGGCAAACCCGGTCAGTTCCTGCTACTGGGTTTGCTGTTCACCGGCGTGTTCGCACTGACACTTTTCGGGATCGTCAAACTGGTGCTGATGATTGCCGGGGTTCAGGGCAACTGAAGCAAGGTGTCGAGGGTAAACGGGTACTGATAAGACGGCGGCTTGCCTTGGGCCGAGAATGCCGTGAACGGCAAATCATAATGGCGACTGCGGGTAATGTTCAGCAGGGTCGTGGCTTGCTTGGCATCGAGCAATCGCAGTAACGGCACCTGCCGGTCCCGACCGCCAAACCGGGTGAAATCAACCCCTTTGGAGGCGTCATTGAGCAAGACCATTGCCCACCCCCCGAGCGTAAAGTGCCCGGCAACCAGCACACTCAATCGCCCGTCGATACGTGCCTGCAGCGCAGGTATTGAGTTATTGACTGCGCTGAACAGCAGGTCACGACCGGGTTTGCGCCCTGTTTCTTCAGCTGCCCGCATGGCCCCGAACGCCATTTCATCATTGGCGCTCCACACCAGCGCCGTGTCGGGGTAGCGTTTGAACAACTGTTGAGCCTGCTCATACGCGCGCTGCTCGTTCCACTCGCCATACACCATCTGTCGCAAGCGCACGTGAGGATGTTCATTCAGCGCCCGCTGCATGCCCTTTTCCCGCCAACGGGAAGCCGGGGTGTTTTTGACCCCTGAAAAAGCCAGCAGGTCCACCGTTTGACCCGGCGCTATAGGCCCATGCTGACGAATCAGCTCGCTCAGCATCAGATAACCGCCCTCTTCATCATTGGTCACCATGCTGCCAAGCCAGCCTGAATAGCGGGCGCCATCTGTTTCCATTAACTGGGCCTGCTCCTGGGTCAGACCATTGTTGACCATGAACAGCTTCACGCCGCTGCCGTGGGACAGGCGCAAGATTTGCGGGGCAACGTATTGTTCATTAACGAAGACCAGGTAATCGGGCCTGTGGGGGCCTTGTAAAGCTGCCCGCGCTTGCTCGATGGCTTTTTGTGGGGATCGCTGTGCGTATTGGACCTCAAGCTGCATGCCCAGGCTGTTGGCTGCCGCTTGCATAAAGTCAGAATAACTGACCCAAAAGGTCTCATCCGCAAGACCGGGGTTGATAAACAGCACGTTGGCGCCCTGCACCGCCATGGAAAATGGCAGGGTCAGGATGATCAGGCATTGACTGAAAGCTTTGAGCATTGACACCTGTCCCAGGAAATTGAGCCTCATCATAACTGGCACAATACCATCAGGCATCTGGCTAACGCTGCTGTTTCAGTGCGGCCAGAAAAGCCACAACGTCAGTTACCTGCGCGCGAAGCTTTAATTATTGGTGACTCACCCAAAACACCGCAGTGCCCACCACCAAAATGATCATGAAAAGAATGGCCCATGCATCAACCTTGCTATCACTTTTACGTGCCTTGACTGGAGTGCTCATCGCATCGCCTTTTTTCAGTTTTATGGGTGAATGCTTGAAGACGTCCTGTCAGTTAAGTCCAGCAATCCCCACAAGACAAGTAAGTGATTGAGAATCAGCCTCTTATAGTCTTTTTGGTTCTTTCCATATGCTTAAACAGCACTTTTGCGCATAACTACAAACTGGTATCGTTCCTCGCTCCGTGGGGAGTGCGCGGCCGTGCGCGCAGATAAGCTGTTAGCAGCCTGAGAACAGGACCTATATGTACGTATATGACGAGTACGATCAGCGGATCATTGAGGACCGCGTCAAGCAGTTCCGTGATCAGACCCGACGCTACCTGGCAGGTGAGCTGAGCGAAGAAGAATTCCGCCCCCTGCGCCTGCAAAATGGCCTGTATGTTCAGCGTTTTGCCCCGATGCTGCGGGTTGCAGTGCCCTATGGCCAACTGACTTCGCGCCAGGCGCGGATGATGGCCAAGATTGCCCGGGACTACGACAAGGGCTATGCCCACATCAGTACCCGCCAGAACGTGCAGTTCAACTGGCCTGCGCTGGAAGACGTGCCGGATATTCTGGAAGAACTGGCCACTGTGCAGATGCACGCCATCCAGACCAGCGGCAACTGCCTGCGTAACGTGACCACCGACCAGTTTGCCGGCGTTGCCGCCGACGAGTTGATCGACTCCCGCCCGTGGTGTGAAATCGTGCGTCAGTGGACGACTTTCCACCCGGAATTCGCCTACTTGCCGCGCAAGTTCAAGATCGCAATCAACGGGTCAGCTTCTGACCGCGCCGCCATTGAAGTACACGATATCGGCCTTGAGCCCGTGTTCAATGAAGCCGGTGAATTGGGCTTCCGTGTACTGGTTGGTGGCGGCTTGGGCCGTACCCCGGTGGTAGGCGCATTCATTAATGAATTTCTACCGTGGCAAGACTTGCTGAGCTACCTTGAGTCCATCCTGCGGGTTTACAACCGCTATGGCCGTCGGGACAACAAGTACAAGGCGCGCATCAAGATTCTGGTCAAAGCCCTCACCCCTGAAGTCTTTGCGCAACGCGTCGAGGCCGAAATGGTGCACCTGCGGGGTGGCTCGACCACGCTGACCGAAGCCGAAGTTCACCGTATCGCCAAGCATTTCGTCGACCCGGACTACAAAGATTTGCCAGATTTCAGCGCCGAACTGGCTGAACTCGACAAGCAGCATCCCGGTTTTGCCCGCTGGCGTACCCGCAATACCCTCGCCCATAAAAAGCCGGGTTATGTGGCTGTCACGCTGTCGCTCAAACCTACTGGCGTTGCGCCGGGTGATGTGACTGACAAGCAGTGGGACGCCATTGCTGACATGGCCGACCGCTACAGCTTCGGCCAACTGCGCACCTCTCACGAACAAAACATCATTCTGGCCGATGTCGAAGAGCGCCAGTTGTTCACCATGTGGGGCGAGTTGCGCGAGCACGGTTTTGCCACACCGAATATCGGCCTGCTGACCGACATGATTTGCTGCCCCGGCGGCGATTTCTGCTCGCTGGCCAACGCCAAATCCATCCCGATTGCCGAATCCATCCAGCGCCGCTTTGAGGACCTGGACTACCTGTTCGACATCGGTGAGCTGGACCTCAACATCTCAGGTTGCATGAACGCCTGTGGTCACCACCACGTCGGCCACATCGGCATCCTGGGTGTTGATAAAAAAGGCGCCGAGTTTTATCAGGTGTCGCTGGGGGGCAGTGCCAGCCGTGATGCCAGCCTGGGTAAAATCCTCGGCCCTTCGTTCGCTCAGGACGACATGCCGGATGTAATTGAAAAGCTGATCGACGTCTACGTTGAAAAACGGACCGAAGACGAGCGCTTCATCGACACCTATCAACGTATTGGCATCGATCCCTTCAAGGAGCGCGTCTATGCAGCGAATCATTAAGAACAACGAAGTTATCGACGAAACCTGGCACTTGCTGCCCAAGGACGCAAGCTTCGATGGCATCCCCAACTGCGATGATCTGATCGTGCCGCTGGCCCTGTGGCGCGAGCATGCTCATGCACTTAAAGCCCGTGATGGCGGTTTGGGCGTGTGGCTGGACAGCGACGAAGAGGCAGAAGAAATCGGCGAAGACGTGGACAGCTTTCAGGTCATTGCCCTGAACTTCCCTGCCTTCACCGATGGCCGCAGCTACTCCAATGCTCGCTTGCTGCGCGATCGCTATGGTTATACAGGTGAATTGCGAGCCATCGGGGATGTGTTACGTGATCAGCTTTTCTACCTGCACCGCTGTGGCTTCAATGCATTCGCCATACGGGCCGATAAAGACCCCTATGAAGCACTGCAAGGCCTGAAAGACTTTAGCGTCACCTATCAAGCGTCCGCTGACGAACCTCAGCCTCTTTTCCGGCGGCGCTGATTCTGTACTGGCTCCAGGGGTGTGAATGACCTGGAGCCAGCCTCAGACCCTCATTCCGGGGCAGGCTGCAGAACCACCTTGAATTGCGGATTCTCCGTGATCTCTTCCTCGGTCAGGCGTGTCACCAACTCCAGTCTGGCGTGCTCGCGCTCAGTAACAACCGCCTCCACTTGCGCCATGTAGTCGTGATCTGACATCGACTCGCGTGCGGCGAACAGTGCGCCCATACGTTCGTCTTGAACCTCATCGGATCGAATGAAGGCGTCCGGGTATTTAAAACGTAAAAAATTTTGCCAGTAGTCTCGTGCAATCAACGATGCCTTCAAGGCATCGGGGGTTTCCTGGTCAATGACATAGCGCTTGCCTGCTTCGAGCTCTGCTGGGGTTACACGGGCCACGTTCTCAAAAATCATGCTGTGCGGCCTTGATGGCAACCCCAAGGCTTGCGCCAAGTGCACCTGGTAATACATCTGCACCTGCAACTGATCGATGAGCGCAAGGTGATTACGCAGCCAGCGAGGGCTGAGTATTTCCGCCAACTCAAGCGCTTCAGGAGTGCCCAACCGATAGGCAATGCCTTGACACTCTTGCGCCGACATTTCACTCAAAGGACTTTCAGCGAAATTCGGGCTCACCGCATCGATCAGCCGCTGTAAACGCTGCACGGCAGACACGGGTTGCGCACTGATATGAGCAATACGTTGCGCAATCACTGTGTCCACATGAGCATTGAGCGTTTCCATGCGAAATAACCCGCGGGTTAATTCCATCAATTGCTCTTCGGTGTTAAGGCCGTTCTCAGCGTTGTAGATTTGAAATCGCAGTTCCAGGTCAGCAAAGACCATGGCAATCCCGTCTACGCAGGTTCTGGGGTGGCTGCTTATTTCAAACAGCCGGACACGCAAGCCGTAGCTTTCGTGCATGGCATTGATCAGCGTCCACACGCGCCCACTTAAGTCCTCATAGTTATGGATGAACTGAGCTGATTCACTTAAATCTTCAAGCACCCGAAAAAAATCTTCTGCATTGTCTTCAGCGCGCAACGCATTCCAGACCGCTGTCTGCTCTGCAGACGGGATGCTGGCCCAATGCAGGATGCCGCCATGGGTAGTGACATGCTGGCGCGAGACCCAAATGCCAAAGTTTATGCCCTGCTCCTGTCGATATAGATAGAGACGACGCAGCGAATCCGTATCAAGCGGGTTATCGTGCAAGAACGTCACGTTATTGATCGCATTGCGCTCAGGCGATAACACTTCGGGAGGAACATGACTGATCGCGTTATCGCGTAGATCGACAACTTGTAAACGGGTCAGTCTTTCAAGCCCTTCAGGCCACTGCTCGATCCCCGTGTACCGCATGTGTAAATGTTCAAGTTCAGCCAGTTGCCCCACTGACAGTCGCCTGCCTAAGGTGTTACCTGTCAGGTTCAAGGACTGTAACTTGGTTAGCTTTGTCAAGGTTTCTTGCGTGGCCGCGGTCAACAGGATCCGGTTGCCCTGAAGGTTTAATGTGCGCAATTCTGTCATCTCGCCAACCGTGGGAGGCAATTCAGAGAACGCATTGTTTCTGAGCATCAAAACCCTTAGTTGCTTGAACTTTTTCAGAAACGCTTCTGACAACCGAGAAGTGGTCGAATGGCTCAGGTTCAGCGTATGAATATGTGGAAAATCCGCGCTCAACTCCGGCAAGGTATCAACAGGCCAGGCATCGAGGTCCAGTTCATACCCCTGAAAGCCTGCTATCCGGCTACTGGGTGATTGGCGGCGCCAAGCGCGGATCACCGCCCTGCGCATGGATTTTTTAACCTGGATGGACAGCTTGAATCTGGGCCGGTCTGCGGGCGTGCACCAGACGTCTGAGGCGACCCATGCGTCCAGTTCCGTGCGCAGGTTATCCAGCTCTGCCTTAAGACCGACCAACGCTCTGGCGAGTTGTGCAGCGTTCATCTTTAAACGCACCAAAAAATGTCCGGCTTCCGCGTCAGTCATCAGGGGGTACAGCTCAATTAACTGATCCTTGAGTATCAGGGGGCTGCTTTCAGGCAATAACCGACCGGCGCGACCACCCAGCGGATACCCCAAGCGCCCGTCCGCAAGCCTTAAAGGTGACTTTATCCAAGGTTTTATGGTGTGCATTCCCAAGGCCTTTGCACTTTGGGAACGCTGTTGAACAGCGATCGTCGCCAGGTTGGCTACAAACGCCTCATAGGTATCAGAGGGTAGCCTTAATGCCGATCGCTCCGTTTCGGATAACGTGTGGTAAAGGCATTTTAATAAAGAGGTATTGGTGAACGATTGTGGTCTGCCAAAACCAAAGTATTCGTACACATTGCCGTTTTTGAAGATTTCGCGCGTGCGCACATGAGGGCTGGAACCGCGGCCAAAACTGGCGAGTTCTTGATCGGTGATCTTATGACGCACGATCACTCGAAGTGCCGGAGGCCAACCGGGCATCAATGCCGAAATGTGCGATGCAATCTTCAAAGAATCTTCAGTCACATGCGATTCAAATAATAAGCCTTCAATGGCCCGACTGATGCGTACCGACTGAACATAATGCCGAGCCTCCTCCAACACCACCAACGGCAAGTGATTACTGCGCTGGATCAAACCCAGGTGTTCAGCACTTAGATGGCCGACCAACTCTTCAATCACGGTGGCCGGTAAGCTGGGGAACTGTTTTTTTATCAGTGTGCCAATAGCAGAAACTTGCTCAGTTTCAGTGTAAAGACTGAGCAGCAATGATTGTTGAGTGGTCTGCGCATAGGCACCTAATGTTTGAGCCAGCACCTCAACCTGCTCTTGCTCTGCGACGACCTCCCGGCCTAGCAATTGAGTGATCTGATTTTGCGACAGGCAATCCAGGGTTACTTTCAACAAATCTCTATGGGCAATTTGTGCTTCGGTGACTTGCAGCCTCGGTATCCTTGAGACCAGATCGTTTCCATACTCCCTGAAGAGCACGCCATTATTCTCCACAACACGTAACACCCGATCAGTCGGCCAGCCCGGCAACTGCGTCAGCAACCTCAACTGCAAGTCCGCGTCTGCATCAAATCGGCTGTTGCCATTCTTCATCCTGGCTACGAATGTTTCTATTTTTTCAATCAGGGTGGCACGCTTGATGCCGTCCACCCATAACGCGGGGGTGGGAAGATGCTCCAGCACGACGTGCCGTAACTGCGCATCCGACAGGCCTGAGAGGGTCATGACTTTATCCAGGGTCTGCGCGAATAACGCTTGAGCGTCTGGCCCCATGCGTTTAAGTAACTGTGCACGTTCCCAATGCAGCGGTTTATCCAGTTCGTGGGTCCAGATACCCGTGTTGTTATGGCTCAACTTGACCTTGTAGGCCCCTGCGTCTGTCGGGTGCTTCAAATAATACGTACGTGTCTGTGTGTCTGTCCCTACGCCATACACTTGATCATCGAGGGTAATAAAGAGCTGGCCGTCTTTTTTATAAATACCGCCCTGGTCAGGTGTCATGCCCTGCAGGGAAGTATGTTTGAATTCATACCCAGTAATATCAGGCTTCCATAACTTGCTGACACCCTGCTCCACCTTCACCGGAATCATGGCTTCCACATGGGCCGCAGGCGTCAACGCCTTGACCGCGCCCCATGTCCCCGCCTGCAACGCTACGTTTTGTGCAACATCAAACAGGTAATTGACGGCGCTCATCCTGTCATCGTTTTCCCAGGCCTGGATGCCCTTATACACTTCCTCGCCTAACTCAATGACACTCACCGCCAACAGGACCTGACCCACTATGGGCACAAACCCCAGCGCCAGACCCAAGAGGCTCATGCCCAGGTTCAGGTACATGGCCTGACGCTCAAGACGGGTCTGTTTGTCTTCATCTTCCGTTGAAACCACTAGCAGGCTGGCGTCGTCTTTTATTTGCGCCAACTGTTGTAACCAGGCCACTTCAAATGGGTTTTCAGCTTTGGGGTTGTATTGCGAGAGGGTAAATAAAGCCGGTTCATAAATAATCGGTGGCCGTCTCAACAGTAACGAGTCCCACCTGGCGTGTTTGATATGGGTACGTCGTATAAACTCGGCCCGATGGCGCAACGGTACACGCTGGACAAAATAGTCGGCAAAGCGCGGGTTTTTCAACCACTCACGCAAGTGGGCCTGGAACGCAGCAAAGGTTTCAAACTCATAAAAGCAACGGCCTGGCGCCTGCGGCAAATACACCACACACGGCTGAACGTGGGTTCGAGCTTTACGTTTGGGCAGAAATACCATCACCCCCGTCACTTCAAATTCAAGGATCTGGAACGTGGCGCAGCTGGCAGCCCCGGTCGTGAAGACAGAGGGTTGTGCGACCAGCAGGTCGTCCATAAAACGATAGGCGTCAGGGCTCAAATACCCTTTCATGAAAGCAAGGTGCAGAGCGCAGGCAAACTCGTACCGGATATTTTCAGTGAATGCCTCTTTGATTTGAAACGCTCTGGACCGTGGATCGCTGTTCGGCCACTCATTCTCGACAGGGGTTAATTGCCTGTCGAGGTGCAGTTGATATTGAAGTCCCAAGTTAAGATCACGGCAAATCTGGGCAAATTTTTCCGGCGTCAAAGTGCTGTTGGGAACCTCCGCCTTGTCGGGTCCCAATGAATAAATACAGGAACCCGCATCAAAGCCGCCAACGGCCGTCTCGGAATGTTCAAAGTTCTGCATGGCCGCTTGCAATAAATTAAGGTGAGACGTACTGGCGACCAAATTAAGTTCCAGGGACTCTGGAATCATTGACTCAGGCAATAAGGTACGGGCGGCCGAATCCACCAGTTTGATGTGCTGGCGGGCAATAAAAATCAATAAGTTATTAACCAGGTGAACCTGCTTTAACGCATTACTCTTGACGTCAAGCCTTCCCCAGCCATATGCCGCCAATGCCATTTTTAAGAGCGGTTCGCAGAATTGTTCTATCGGCTGAACATTGACCACTATCTGCGACGTTATTTTCTGCGATTCATGCAGGCGCGACATGCTCTCTTTCAACACATTGCGCAGTGATTCCGGAGCGCGCAAAAACCAACGTGGTAACAACGTAGCAACAAGGGCTTCATATTTATTATTGACCGGGGCTTGGGCCAGAACGTTTGCCGTGTGCGTCACCTGCCTTACAGCGTTGGAAGGGTTATAGCCATTTAAGGGTGCCATGAATAAAGCCCGTCTTCTAAGGAGAAGACCAGCTTAATCTCGGGCGTTAAAATCCATGGACTACATAGTTACGACCTGCTGCAGGTGAGGACAGTCCCTTTCCCAGTGCATACAACACGTGGGTCAGGAAGTCTGCTGCACACTGACGCGCAGCAGACTTGATGCACACTTACCAAAAACGTTTTTGCGTCACACGTGACCATAATGAATCAACGACCCGCTCGACTGAGGAACTGGCTGCCAGCCCGACACGTTCTTGCAGACTTTTGCGTTGGGCAAAATGCAAGTGATAGAGCTGCGCGCCTTTGGCGCGTTCAGACAAATACTCATCGCTGGTTTTCAATTCGTCGACCAGGCGCTTTTCAACGGCTGCAACCCCCAGCCATACCTCACCTGTGGCAACTTCATCGATTGCCAATTGCGGGCGATACTGCGCGACGAAGTTCTTGAACAATTGATGGGTGATATCCAAATCCTGCTGAAACTTTTCACGCCCTTTTTCAGTGTTTTCGCCAAAGACAGTCAACGTGCGCTTGTATTCGCCAGCGGTCAGTACTTCGTAATCAATGTCATGTTTTTTTAGCAGCCGATTGACGTTAGGTAACTGTGCGACCACACCGATCGAACCCAGGATGGCGAAAGGTGCGCTGATAATTTTCGCCCCAATGCAAGCCATCATGTAGCCGCCACTGGCGGCCACTTTATCGATACACACGGTCAACGGAATGCCCGCCTGACGAATCCGCGCCAACTGGGAAGACGCCAGACCATAGCTGTGTACCATGCCGCCGCCACTTTCCAGCCGCAGCACCACCTCATCGGCCGGGGTAGCCAGGGTCAGCAACGCGGTGATCTCGTGGCGCAGGCTTTCAGTGGCAGAGGCCTTGATATCGCCATCGAAGTCGAGGACGAACACACGCGGCTTCTCATCGGGCTGTTTCTTCAACTTCTTGTCGGCCTTGCTGCTCTCCTTGCGCAACGTTTTCAACTGATCCTTGGTCAACAGTGACTGTTCCAGACGCTCGCGCAAACCTTTGTAAAAATCGTTCAACCGGGTGACCTGCAATTGACCCGTCAACCGGCGACGTCCCTTGCTGCGCAAGGCCGCCAACGTGACCAGCACGACCACGATTGCAACCACTAATGTCACGGTTTTAGCCAGAAAGCTGGCGTAATCGGCAAGAAATTCCACAGACACTCCTTCAAACGATGCCACCCTGGACGTCCGGGTGGCGTAATGACGACCAGCATACCGGCGCCAACCTGCAGCTGCCAGCCGTGAAACACCGCGTGGACACGTGCCGGACGCAATTCAAACAAGCGTATGTTTTTTCATTGACAGCTTCCCGCCTTGCTCCTAACCTCGCCTGACTTTCAACGTACCGGGACAAAGCGGACGTGGGCAGCATCTATCTAATAAGACATGGCCAAGCCTCTTTCGGCGCTGATAACTACGACGTGTTGTCGCCACTGGGTGTGCGCCAGGCACAAATCGTCGGTCAGCACCTGGTTGACCTGGGCCTGCGCTTTGACCGTTGCCTGTCCGGCGACCTATCCCGCCAGCAAGACACCGCCCGCCACGCCCTGCAGCAACTCAGCGCAGCCGGGCTATCCGCCCCCGCACTGGAAGTTGACCCGGCGTTCAATGAGTTCGATGCGTTCGGCGTGCTCAGTGCGCTGCTACCCGGTTTGTTGCCGGATGAGCCCGATGCCGTTGCAGCGATGACCCATGCGGCCGAAGACCCGGCCGAGTTCCAGCGGATTTTTGATCTGATTGTGGCGCGCTGGCTCAGCGGAACCTGGGACACCCCGGAGCTCGAAAGCTGGCTGGCCTTTGTCGAGCGCGTACAAGGCGGGCTCAACCGGTTGCTGGAGCACGCCGAGGCCGGGCAGCACAACATTGCCGTGTTCACTTCCGGCGGCACCATCACCGCCCTGCTCCACGTACTGACCCGAATTCCCGCCAACGAGGCCTTCAAGCTCACTTGGCACATTGCGAATACCTCGCTCAGCCGCCTCACGTTTCAAGGCCGCGAGGTCACACTGGCTTCCTTTAACAGTCACCTGCATTTGCAACTGTTGAAGACGCCGTCACTCATCACCTATCGTTGAGCGCCGGCAACCGCGACCTACGGGTCGCCGTAACCCACCACAAAAGGATCGAACCATGACGTCTGTAGCTGATGCCGTTCAAGCAATGAAAGCCAAATTCAACCCAGCCGCTGCTGCCGGTCTGGACCTGGTATTCGGCTTTCGCATTGATGACACCAAGAACTTCTCGCTGATCGTCAAAGACAGCACCTGCGAACTGAAGGAAGGCGAAAACCCGGACGCACAAGTCACCCTGGTGATGGACGGCGAAACCCTGGAAGGCATCGTTAGCGGCGAAACCGACGGCATGCAAGCGTTCATGGGCGGCAAACTGCGCGCTGAAGGCGACATGATGCTGGCAATGAAGCTGAGCGAACTGTTCCCGAGCTAAGTTTCGCGCACGACAAAAAACCGAAGCCCACGCAGCTTCGGTTTTTTTTGGCCGCAAGGTTGGGGCTGCGCGCTATCAGACACGCTGATTGGCCATTAACACCCACGTCTATTAAGGCCGTTCACGACTTGTTGTCGGTCGGCAGGCTCATTAGATTAGCGAATGTTGTCAGGCCGCAAATATAAGCAGAAGAGATAGCTATGGCGCTCACCGACTCGTCCACCCGTATCCGTTCTGGCGAAGAACTTAACGCCAGCCAGATTGACCCGTTTCTCAAGGCCCATATTCCCGGGTTGAGCGGCGAGCCCACCGTCAGCCAGTTTCCCGGTGGCGCGTCCAACCTGACGTACCTGATCGAATACCCGGGCATGGAGCTGGTGCTGCGGCGTCCACCGTTCGGTCACAAGGCCAAGTCCGCCCATGATATGGGCCGGGAGTTCCGCATTCTCAATCACCTCAAGGATGCCTTCCCCTATTGCCCCAAAGCCTATGCCCATTGCACCGACGCGTCGCTGATCGGCAGTGAGTTCTATGTCATGCAACGGGTCAAAGGGATCATCTTGCGCGCGCAGCTGCCCCCAGAACTCAACCTCACGGCCGGCCAGACCGGCACGCTGTGCCGCAGCTTCATCGACACCCTGGTCGAGCTGCACAAGGTGGATTACACCGCTTGCGGCCTGGCTGACTTGGGCAAGCCTGAAGGCTACGTGCAACGCCAGATCAGCGGCTGGTGCGACCGTTATGACAAGGCGCTGACCCCGGATGCGCCGCACTGGGAAACCGTCAAGGCGTGGCTCAAGGCCCACCTGCCGCCGGATCACCCGACGCCTGCCATCGTTCACAACGACTACCGCTTCGACAACGTCATTCTCGACCCGCATAACCCGATGCAGATCATTGGCGTGCTGGATTGGGAACTCACCACCCTCGGCGACCCGCTGATGGACTTGGGCAACACCCTCGCCTACTGGATCGAAGCCAACGATCCCCCTGCGCTGCAACGCATGCGACGTCAACCCAGCCATGCGCCGGGGATGTTGACGCGCCGTGAGTTCGTCGATTACTACGCAGAACGCTCAGGCATTCAGATCGACAACTACGATTTCTACTACACCTACGGGTTATTCCGTCTGGCGGGCATCGTGCAACAAATCTATTACCGCTTCTACCACGGCCAGACACAGGACAAACGCTTTGCCCAGTTCGTCCACATGAACGCCTTGCTGGAACACATGAGCCTCAAGGTCATCGACCAGTCCAGCCTTTAAGCCCATTCGCACGAGGATTCCGCATGACCCGCACGCCACTGTTCGACCTTGATGGCAAAATCGCATTTGTGTCCGGCGCCAGCCGCGGTATCGGGGAGGCCATTGCTCACCTGCTGGCCCGCCAGGGGGCTCACGTTATTGTTTCCAGCCGCAAACTGGAGGGTTGCCAGCCCGTGGCCGACGCGATCATTGCCGCCGGTGGCAAAGCAATGGCCATGGCCTGCCACATCGGTGAGATGGAGCAGATCCACCAGGCCTTCGCACGCATCCGTGAAGACTTCGGTCGCCTCGACATTCTGGTCAACAACGCAGCAACCAACCCGCAGTTTTGTCACGTGCTGGACACCGACCTGAGTGCCTTCCAGAAAACCGTTGACGTGAACATACGCGGCTATTTCTTTATGTCGGTCGAAGCCGGCAAATTGATGCGCGAACACGGCGGCGGCAGCATCATCAACGTCGCCTCCATCAATGGCGTCTCGCCGGGTGCGTTTCAGGGCGTGTACTCGATGACCAAAGCGGCTGTCATCAATATGACCAAAGTGTTTGCCAAGGAATGCGCGCCCTTTGGCATTCGCTGCAATGCATTGCTGCCCGGTTTGACTGACACCAAATTCGCCTCGGCGCTGGTCAAGAACGACGCGATCCTAAAGGGTGTTTTGCAACAGATACCCCTCAACCGTGTGGCCAACCCGGAAGAAATGGCCGGCGCTGTCCTGTACCTGGCCAGCGATGCATCGACCTACACCACAGGTGTTTCGCTGAATGTTGATGGCGGGTTCTTGTCCTGACACCCGCCGGCAATTTAATTCCACTTATTGCATTTTCAGAAATTTAATTCCATAAAGGCATTTCCTCACAATAAAAATCCAAAGGAAGTTGCCATGCGTTCACTTGGAATAGGCCTGATCGGTACCGGCTTTATGGGACGCGCCCATGCGCTGGCGTTTCGCAATGTCAGCGCCGCGTTTGAATTGCCGGTGCAACTGCGCCTGGCTGCGCTGGCCGATGCAGACGCCGAACGGGCACAACACTGCGCATCGGCCTGGGGGTTTGAACGCGCCCACTGTGACTGGCAGCAGTTAATCAGCGACCCCAAGGTTGATCTGGTGGCCATCACCACCCCCAACCACTTGCATTTCCCGATGGCCATGGCGGCCCTTGCAGCCGGCAAGGCCGTGTACTGCGAAAAGCCTTTGGCCGTCAGTCTGCAACAGGCCGATGACATGCGTCAGGCCGCCCGTGCCGCAGGCGTGGTCACGCGGGTCGGTTACAACTATCAGCACAACCCGATGCTGGTGCTGGCACACGACATGATCGAACGGGGTGAGTTGGGGCGGCTTATCAGTTTTGAGGGTGAGTTCAGCGAAGATTTCATGGCCGACCCGGCCTCGCCCTGGTCATGGCGCTGCGAAGCCGAACATGCGGGGGGAGCGTTGGCGGATCTGGGCAGCCACTTACTGGCCCTCGCGCGCTACCTGATGGGCGATATTGAAGCGGTGTGTGCTGACAGCCAGACCGTACACCCGCTGCGCCCCGCCAGTGCTGTCGATACCCGGCCCAGACCGATCCATGTCGATGACCAGACCCACGCCTTGCTGCGCTTTCGCAATGGCGCGCGTGGCACCTTCAGCAGCAGTTGGCTCAAGCACGGCTATAAAAACCATCTGAGCTTCGAGATCAGCGGCACCCTGGGCACTCTCAGGTTCGATCAGGAGCGCCTGAACGAACTGCACGTGTGCCTGCACGGACGAACAGGCTTCGAACGTATCCTGGCAGGCCCCTCACTGCCGGGCTATGCCGCTTTCAGCCCGGCGGCCGGGCATCAATTGGGCTACAACGAGCTAAAAACCCTCGAAGCCCACGCCGTGATTCAAGCCTGCGCGGGCTTGCCCGCCGCCGGCCCGGATTTCGAAGAAGCCTGGCACGTGGAGTGCCTGGCCGCCGCCATCCGCACCGCAGCCCACGAACAGCGCTGGGTGCGGATCGGCTAGCGGTTATACGGTGTGCTGACGGCCCTCAAACACCGCTCAGCCTCCTGCACCATCTCTTCAATCACCTGCTGGCAGCTTTTCAGCTCGCCAATCGCAGCCGCCACTTGGCCGCTGGGCAATATGCCTTCGTCCGGCACGCCGTCAACCATCGAACGCTGCAATAGCACCGGCTGGTTGGCGGCCATCACGGTTTGCGACAACGCGCCCGGATCTTCTTTGACCGACTGGGCAAAGACCCCGAGCATATGCCGCAGGCTCATGCCGGTCTGTTGCTTCCACTGCCAGGCGCTGCCCAACGCGATGCGCAAACGGCCAAACGCACTGGCACGTTCCAGGCGATTGATAAAAGCATTTTCAATCATCCGGTGACGCATGCCATCCACGGCAGTGGTGACCCGAATCTGCTGGGGGTCGTTGACCTTGATGTAACGCTCCAGGGTCGCAACCGGCGTCGGGGATTCACGGGTCATCAGGAACCGCGTACCCATGGCAACCCCCGCCGCACCGCAGGCCAGCGCACTGGCGAGGCCGCGCCCGGTGGAATAGCCGCCCGCAGCAATCACCGGCACTTGCACCGCATCCAGCACTTGTGGCAACAGGATGGTGCTCGGTACGCCACCAGTATGGCCGCCGCCCTCACCGCCCTGCACGGTGACCATGTCGGCGCCCAGTTCCACGGCTTTAATTGCATGCTTGAGGGCACCCACCGTGGGAATGCACAACACCCCGGCGCGTTTGAAACGTTCAATGGTCTGCCGGTCCGGCCCGCGCCCATAACTTACCGCACGCAGCCGATATTCAATGGCCAGGTCAACACATTGCGCCGCATTGTCCTGAAACATATGAAAATTGAGCCCGAAGTTGCTGCCGCCCGTGGCCTCAATCACCCGTTGGATTTCGCCCTCGAGCTGATCGGCGGCAATCGTCGCCCCCGCTAAAAAACCAAAAGCGCCGGCGCGGGTACTGGCGATCACCAAATTGGCGTCCGCCACCCAGCCCATCGCCGTTTGCACCACCGGGTAACGGCAGCCCAGTGCCTGGGTCAATGGGGTGCTCAGGTAATCGCTCATCAACGCTCCCCCGCAGCCGCTTTGTTAGCCTCGGCCATGGCCTTGGCATCAAAACCGCCCAGTTTGTCACCGGAAAGCAACTCATTATGACTATGGGCAAAGTGATGCCAGGCGAACACCGCGTCCATGGCCGTGCGCTTACCCTGCAAATCTTCGACATGATTGATCGCCTGCTTGGTCAGTGCCAGCCCCATGCGCGGCTGGCGGGCAATGGCAGTGGCCAGCGCATACGTCCCGGCCTCCAGTGCTTCGCGGCTGAACAGCCGATTGACCATGCCCATTTGATAGGCCCGTTCAGCGCTCATGCGGTCCCCTGTAAACAGGAACTCCTTGGCAATCCGCGGGTTGAGTTCATACGGATGGGCGAAATATTCCACCCCCGGGATCCCCATGCGCACCACCGGGTCCTGAAAAAAGGCATCGTCACTGGCCACGATCAAGTCGCAGACCCAGGCCAGCATCAGCCCGCCCGCGATGCAGGCACCTTGCACCATGGCGATTGTCGGCTTGGGCAATTCGCGCCAGCGCCGGCACATGCCCAGGTACACCTCTTGCTCGCGGGCATACAAATACTCCCCGCCGGGCTTGTTGGTGTGATCCCACCACAGGTGCGCACGCTCGAAGGGCTTATTGATGTCACGCCCCGGCGTACCGATGTCGTGGCCGGCCGAAAAGTGCTTGCCATTGGCCCGCAGCACGATGACCTTGACCGCGTCATCGTTCACCGCACGCCTGAACGCATCGTCCAGCGCGTAAGTCATTTGCGAGTTCTGCGCGTTGTTCACCGTCGGCCGGTTGAGGGTCACACTGGCCACGCCCTCCACCACCGCGTACAACACCGGTTCATCGGTTTCATACACAGCGCCATCAGCGCGCTGCACAAATTCACTGTCGCTGCTCATGAGAAATGTCCTTGGCGTCAGGCCTGACGGATGCCGGGCGGGTTGCCCTTGAGCGCAGCTGCGCGGTAGTCATGGGGGTCAAGTCGGCGGATCAGCGCCAACTGCTGCGCAGTGGGTGCCACGGTGGGCTGCAGGTCTGCCGCTTTGAGCAACGGGAAGCCGGTGTTCGCTTGCACCTGTTCAAAACTCACGCCCGGGTGCAGCGAACGCACTTGCGCCGCCCGCTCTGGCCCGCCGAAATCCATGACGCACAAATCGGTGACGACCAGACGGACATCCATCAGGTCACGGCGCATCCCCGGCTCCCAGCGTTCATCGTTGAAGCCCACGCCGGACACCATGTCCACTTCACCCGCCACAAATGCCCGGGTGTTATGCGCAGGGATAAAGAACGAGTTGAGGTGGTTGATGCTGTTACCGGGCAAGCCGCGAACGCCGAGCATCGCCACTTTGGGCTTGTGGTAATCACCGATACACGACAGGTTGGTTTGGCCCCAACGGTCCACTTGCGTCGGACCGATCATGGCATGGCGACGGCCGCCCCAGACGCATTCGAATACCCGCTCAAACGACAGATAACCCGAGTAGCGCGGTTCGTAATCCCCCCGTGGTCCCAAGGGAATAGGCTCTTCCACCAGGAACGCTTCACTGTCGGTCATCAACAGTTCAGGGCTGTGGGTCATTTTGGCCAGGCTGGCAGCCAGACGCGGGATAACGCCGAGGCCCGAGGCAATCACCTCGCCGTTGCCGCGCCAGGCGTCAGACGCGGCCACGATCAGCAGTTCAGCCAGGGAAAATTCGCAATCAGCAGACATATTCATGCTCCTCAAAACACTGGCAGCGGCAATGCGCTCAGCCGATCAACACCGCCATTGCTGGCTTGATACGCGCTTTCGCCGGGGGTCACGAACTCGGCGACATACGCGGCCCAGCCGCCGTCTTCGGCAGCACTGGCGCTGTAGCGCTTCAAATGGCTCAGGTCCCAGCCGTAATCGGACGGGCACGAAGTCGGATGCGCCCCAAACGGCGCATGCACCACGCCCGTGACCAAATAGCGTTCAAAGGTGTTAAAGCGCGCTTGCTGAGCATCCAGGCTCAAACGGTCTTCCAGGCGTTCGCAGGACACAAAGCATTGTTTGGCCGCACGGGCATACAAGTGGTCAAAGTACGGGTCGGGGCCGGTCACCAACGTGTTGCCCAGCCGGTCGGCCACATTGACATGCAAAAACGCGATATCGAGATTCAGGGCAGGCATGGCCAGCAACACCTCGCCATCGTCGTAGGGCGATTGCACCTGTTTGATCTCGGGGTTGAACCGCGTGACATCAGTGGCCAGACCGCAACGGGTCGGCAAAAACGGCAGGCGCATGCCCGCTGCACGCAGCCCCCATTGCAACATGCCTTCATCGAGTTCCATCAGTTGCAGCCCACCGGCTTCGCGTGCCTTGCGAAAGTGGGCTTCCAGCGGGATGGCATCCAGCGTGGCAAAACCGAACACCAACTTCTTGACCTTGCCTGCGGCGCAGAGCATGCCGACTTCAGGGCCGCCATAGGCGACCACGGTCAGGTCCTTGACGTCCGAACGCAAGATTTCACGCACGATGGCCATTGGCTTGCGCCGCGGGCCCCAACCGCCGAACCCGATGGTCATGCCATCGCGTAATTGGCCGACCACGTCGGCCGCTGTCATTTGCTTGTTCATCTAACGCTCCTTACTGCTGGCCGACAGAAAAGTCGTGCCCCCAGAGGCTGACCCGGGTGAATTCGAATGCGCTGTGCGCCTGCCAGTCCACCAGCAGGCCGCCATAGCCGTATTCGAGATCGAAACCCGACGGGGTTTTCATATAAAAAGAGGTCATCCGGTCATTCAGGTGCTGTCCCAACGTGGCCGACAGCGGCACGTCATGGGCCAGGCGCCGGTCGTGGGCGCGGCCCACTTCGGTCATGTTGTCGACCTCGACCATGACGTGCACACAGCCCGAAGGGACCGGGTACTCCGCCAGCGCCAAACTGTGATGACGGCTGTTTTTGCAATGCAAAAAGTGAATCCGGATCGGCGGCGCCGAAGGGTCGGGCCGGAAGTTGAAAATGTCCGACAGCTCAAACCCGAGCACGTCCTTGGCAAACGCCAGGGTCGCGTCGAAGTTCGGCGCGGGCAGCACGGTGTGGCCCAGCCCCATGTCGCCGGTGATAAAGCGCGGTACGCCTTGGGGCGAAACAAAAGGCTGGCAATCGGAACGATGGCCCCAGCTTAATTCGTGGCGATTGCCCGATGGGTCGGTGACGTGGACCAGCGCTTGAACACCCCGTTGTTCACACTGCTCGGCGCTGCCCTGACGCCAACTGATATCGGCCTGATTGAGGGTGTCGATGGCGGCGTTGAAGGCCGCTTCGTTGCCCAGTTCCCAGCCCGACGCCAGGTAGCGTGCCTCGTCACCGGGCACGATCAGCATGCGAAACGGGCGTTCGTCCATCTTCACGTACAGCCCGCCCGAGGGGGCTGGCGTCACCATCATGCCCAGCACATCCTCGGCATAACGCTGCCACGCAACGGGATCGGGGGACTGTGCAACGAAGTAGCTCAAACCGCGAATGTCGATCATGCCTGCTCCTCAACGCCTGTCTGTATTGGCTGAGGGCAGTATGGGAAGGAAGGTGGCGGGGATCATCGTCCGTTGAGACTAACGGGCGCAGAGGTTGTCGTGGTTGCCCGGCACTCACACTTTGCGCCGGACAACCGCGACGGTACGAAGGGCTTACATGTACAGAATCACCAACTCGTTGATGACCGATGGCCGCTCGTTGCCCAGCACGTGGGTGTTGAGTTCAAGGGTCAGCTGGGTGCCACTTTTCACCTTCTCCACCTTCTTGACCCGCGCACGTGCATGAATGGTAGCCCCGGCGGGCACCGGCGACGGGAAGCGCAACCGGTCCGATCCGTAATTGACCATGTTGCTAAACCCGGTGATCTCGTATCCCAGGTTCAGTTGCATCCGCGATTGCAGGATCTGCACCAGTGCACCGTGGGCAATGGTGCCACCGAACGGGCTCTGTTTGCGCGCCCGTTCCGGGTCGGTGTGAATCCAGTAATCATCGCCGGACAACTGCGCAAAAGCGTCAATCAGTGCCTGATCGACGACCACCTGATTGCTCCACGGGCTGAACGTTTCGCTGACCAGCGCCTGCAAGGCCGCGTCATCGCTCAGGGCGATCTGGCGCACCGCGACCCGGGCCGGTTCCACAGGTGCGGGCTGCTCGGCGCCAGGCCGCTGCTTGAGCCCGTTGGCATCCTTTTGCACGCCGGTAAAGCGCAACAGGCGATTGCCCTTGGCGTCCACCTCTGCAAACACCGGTTTGAGGCGCATGCCGATTTTGACATCGGTCTCCTCAAGCCCCACCAGGTTGGTGTTGATGCGTACGCCTTGATCCAGCTCGACCACGGCCAGTATCTGCGGCATTTCATCCGCGAAGTCCGGCAAGGTCGGGATGCGCGTCACGGTAAAGCTGTAGAGGGTTGCCTCGCCGCTGACTTCACGCCAGCTCAAGTCGTGGGCCAGGCACGCCGGGCAATGCCGACGCGGGTAAAACACCCACTGGCCGCACGGGTTGCACTGTTGTATCAAGACGCGCTCGGCTTTCAGACCCTCCCAGAACGGCGCAGAGATTTCGGTCGGCACGGGCATTGGTTTGTTATTGGACATTGGATTCATGCTCCCTGAAGTATCAGCGCGCCCTGCTCGCTCATCACACCGCCGGTGCCTGAGACGTAGACGGTGTCACAGCGTTTGAGTTGTCGCTCGCCCGCCTCGCCGGCGATTTGCGTGACCGCCTCGATCACCTGGCTCATGCCGCCCGCCGACCCGGCCTGACCGAAACTCAACTGGCCGCCGTGGGTGTTCATGGGGAAGTCGCCACGCCAGGTCAAATCATGTTCGCGCACAAAGTTCATGCCCTCGCCTTTGCCGCAGAAGCCGGCATCTTCGAGGGTCAGCAGCGCCGTGATGGTGTAACAGTCGTAGATTTGCGCGGCGTCCACGTCCTGGGGTTTAAGCCCGGCCATGGTGAACGCCCGCTGCGATGCCGGGCCGATGGGGGTGTGGACCATGTCTTGAGCGTAGGACGGGGACTTGAAGGCCAGGTGTTCGCCAAATCCGGTGATAAACGAAGGCCGCTTGCGAGCCCGGGCCGCCACTTCTTTGGAGGCAATAATCATCGCGGCGCCACCGGCCACCGGCATCACGATCTCCAGTACGTGCAGCGGGTCGGCTACCTTTTTGCTCGCCAGCACCTGTTCGATGGTCAGCGGCTGGCCATAAAACATGGCCTGCGGGTTGTATTGCGCATTGGTACGTTGGTCCACGGCGATCTTCGCCAACGCCCGCGGGTCGTAACCGTATTGCGCGGCATAGCGCTGGGCGATCATGGCGTAACCGGTGTTTTGCCCCATATGGCCATAGGGCAAATCAAACTCCGCTTCCGGTGCGCCAAATGCTGTGCTGTGGCCGCCAAAGCGCATGGCCCGGGCCATCCAGCTTGGGTCTTCGTCCGGGCCCATGGGCGCCATGCGCGCCGGGAGCACGCACAGCACCGCCTGACACAATCCCAGTTCAATGGCAGCGGCGGCGCGCCACACCATGCCTACCGAGGTGCAGCCGCCCAAATCCACCACTTCAGCGAAGTTAAGCTTGAGCCCCAAATACTCGGCCGCCATGGCGGGCACGAACACTGACGCTTCATGAAACTGCGGACCGTTGATCACCAGCCCGTCGAGATCACTGGCCTGTAGCCCGGCGTCACGCAAGGCCTGGGCTGCCAGATCCGCCACTTGCTCCAGATGGAACATGCGCGGGGCCGTGGCGTATTTTTCCGGTTTGTACTGCGCGCTGCCGACAATGGCCGCATGACCTTTAAGACCCATGGGTTTCTCTCTTTATGTCGAATGCATGGCCCTGCCCCCGATGCGCGGTGCAGCGAGGACAGGGACGAAAGGCTCAGAACGTGTATTTCATTGAGAACGTTGCGTAGTCACGGTCTGCCAGCGGCCGCTTGATCGGGTCCGGCTCCCCCAAGTACGCGATGTATTTGAAGGCCACTTCCAGATTGCTCAAATACTTGAACGTGGTGCCCGCGCTCAGGCGTCGATCCCCCGCCACCCCGGCAATGGTCCCGGACATCGGTGCGGCGCCGCTGAACACATCGGAGTAAATGAACGGCACTTCCAGGTCCCAGCCGGTGAACACGCCCGGATAACTGAAAGAGGCACCCACGGTGTAGGCGCTGGACGAGCGTGTGCGCCAGGCCGACCCGGTTTTGTAGGTGTAGTCATTGGATGGCTGCACAGCCCCCGCATAGCGCGGGTCAAGCGGCAGGCCCAGCAGGTTCGGCGCGCCCGACACATCGTCCACGTCATCCACACGCACGGTGACGATTTCCCCGGTCAGGGTGGTTTGGCTGGCCCACGGGCGGTCCCCCAGAATGCGCATCGCCGAGACTTGCAGTTGCTGGCCCTTGCCCCGTGTCGGCACAGGCCCCAGCCCGGTGTTGACCATCACGGGCGCGCCGTCGCGGTACGACCATTCTGCGCCAACCTGCGTGTCACCAATCTTGGTGGTGGCGCTGATCCCGGTCAGTTTGATGTCTTCAAAATATTTAATGCGATAACCGTTGCTGGTGTAGGCGTACTGGCCGTTGTTGATCGGCAGCGGGTCATAGCCGATCAGCGCGGTGGCCGGGTTTTTGTCGTGGTAAACCACATGGAACAGCGACATTTCCAGTTCCGGCAGTGGCCGGAAACGGATCTGCGCACCCCATTGACCGCTGTCGCGCGGATCGTCCGTGCCGTTGTACGGCACCTTGGCGCCGCCGGCGCCATACAGGAACTCACGGCCCGGCCCGATTACGTCAGAGGTCGACAGGTAGCTGCCCACCGGGGGCAACTCGGTGCCTTTCCACTCGTACTGCACATAGCCGCCGAGGGTGACGACGGGGTTGATCCGGTACGATGCCGAAACCTGCCCGACCGGCAGCAGCACTTCCTTGACCTCTACCCCCGGTTGCGCTGCTTTGACCGCGTCGGACGGGTTCTGTACGCCATTCACGCCAGGGTAGTACAGGCTTTCGCCCCAGGATTCGATGTGCCGCCCGGCCTTGACGTCAAGCATGGTGTCGTTTTCAAACCGCCAGCCGCCGAACACATAAGCATCCAGCAGGCGCGTGCGGCCGCCGCTGTAGGTGCGCGTGTCGCTGGTGAAGGTGTCATTGCTCCCGTATTTGTTTACCGTATTCGGGGAGTCGTTGTCGTTGCTGCGGTGATACACGTCGTCATAGAAGGTGCTGGCCCGCACCACCGCGCCGTAGTTGTCTTTGCGCAGAATCATTTCGCCCAGTGCCCCCAGCCGGTTGGTGGTCAGGCTGTGCTGGTCGAAGTTGCGGTTCGGGTCATCCGCGTTGATGCCCATCAAGCGGTCGCTGGGCTTACCCAGGCGCATGCCGATGCCATAACTGGTGGTGACCGACCAATCCAGAGTCGCGCCGTTATCAAACTCGATGGTCTCACCGGCCCACAGCGGGCCGGCGAACAACGCAACGGCGGCGGCCAGGCCCGTGACCTGAACCGTGTGCGGGCGCAGCCCCGGACATTTATTGTTGTTTTTATTAATCACACTGCCTCTCCTGATTCGCGACACGCTGGCCGCATCGATGGGTTCAAGCGTCATTGCGTTGGTTGGCGCATAAGGCCCCGCTCAGCGCAGCACAAGCGGGTTGAACGTCGAGTCTCCTGTCCGGGCACGCCGGTAACGGTGCAATCCTCCCTGTTCTTCACGTACAAGCTTGCCTTGGGCCATCAGGTAGTTGGCGTGCGCCAGCGTCTCGCCCAAGGCCATCAACTCGTCAAAACGGCCCGACAGTTTTTTGAACAGCACGCCCATCATCTCCAGCCCCGAACACGGCTGAGCGCAGGCATCAAGCAACTGCTGCAAATGGTTGTGGTGGTGGTCGCGCAACTGATCGAGCCGCGCATGCAGGTTGAAAAAAGGCCGTTCGTGAGCCGGCAGGACCAACACGCTGTCGGGGATCACCCGCAAACGCTCGATGGAATCCAGCCAGTCCTGCAAGGGGTTGGCGGCGGGCTCAGTCACATGCACCGCCACGGTCGAGGTGATGCGCGGCAACACCTGATCTCCGGAAATCAGCAAGCCGTCCTGCGCGCTGTACAGGCAGGCATGTTCGGGAGAATGGCCGTTGCCCATCACCACTTGCCAATGGCGCCCGCCGATCACCAGTTCACTGCCGTGTCGCAACCGGACAAACCCGGCCGCAACCTGCGGGCGGAAATGCTCGCTTTGAATCAGCGGTAACAAGGCGGCCGTTTGCTCGGCACTGAAACCGGCCTTTTGATAAAAATCGAGAAACGCCCAGTCCGGGGTTGTGGCCCTGGGCGGGCCGTGGTGCAAGGCGTCGAACTCGCCCAGGGTCATCAGCACCGGGCAGCGGAAACGCTCGGCCAGCCACCCCACCACGCCTGTGTGATCGCTGTGAAAATGTGTGCAGATCACCGCCTTGAGTGGCAGACCTGCCATCACGTCGACAAACACCTGCTCCCATACCTCACGGCACTGCGCGGTGTTAAGCCCGGTATCCACGGCCACCCAGCCCTCACCGTGGCGCAGCAAATACAGGTTGATATGGTCCAGCCCGAACGGCAGCGGCATGCGCAACCAAAGCACGCCTTCGGCCACCTCCAGCACATGCCCGCTGGCCGGGGGCTGCGGCCACGGGTAACGCAGACCGTCACGCCATGCATGCCCTTGCGCGTCGATGTCACTCATGATCGCTGCTCACGAAAGGCGGCAAACCCGCCCGCGCCAGCACCTCCAGCGAATACGGCTGATACGTGCCGCTGCTGTCGTCGCGCACAAACAAAGGGTCGGCAAACAGGCACGGCGCATAGCCCTGGCGCTGCAGATCGACCTTGCGCAGCTTGAAGGTGGTGGTCAGGTCCGCCGCCGCCGACACACGCACAAACACGGGCGCGGCATAACGCGGCAAGCGCGCTTCAGTCAGGTCGTAAAACGCCTGCGGATCAAAACAATGCCCGTCCTGCATCAGAATGGCGGCCATGCCTGCCCGCCCTTCGTGCTCCGGCACCTGCACCCCGTAGACGTTGATTAACTCAAGCCCCGGCAAATCGCTCAGGGTGTCCGCCACTTCCAGCGTCGACACGTTTTCACTTTTCCAGCGGAACGTGTCGCCAATGCGGTCGACGAAATAGAAATAGCCGTGCTCGTCATAACGCAACAGATCGCCCGAGCTCCAGTACGCGTCACCTTTGTGAAACACATCGCGGCGAATCTTGCTTTCAGTGGCTTGCTCGCTGGTGTAACCCTCAAAACGCCCGCCGCCGATGTGCGGATGGTTGACGATAAACCCTATCGCCTCGCCCACTTCGCCCGGTCCGCACGCTTGATAGAAACCCTGTTCGTCACGCGGGTGGGTGTCACTTTCAACGTCATAGCGCACCAGCCGCAAATTGGTGCGGCTCCAGTCAGGCACCCGGCCGCATGAGCCCACGTAATTGTCGACATTGATCAGGTTGGCGTTGGCTTCCGTGGAACCCCAGCCTTCGAACACCTGAATCGGCCCGAAGCGCTCAATCCATCGCTGCCAGGAGTCAGCTGTCAGGCCAGCGCCGAGCATGTAGCGCAAGCTGTGTTCGCGCTCGCCTGCCACCACCGGCTGGTTGAGCAGGTAACGGCAGATTTCACCGATGTACTGAAAAGTGGTGATGTTGTATTGACGCACGTCGCGCCAGAACTCACGCACGCTGAACTTGCGCCGCACCACAATGCTCGCCCCCGCCCGCAGGGCGGTGGACGTCACGGAGGTGGCGGCCGCGCCGTGGTACAACGGCAGACAGCAATAAAACACGTCCTCACAGGTGGCGCCGAGGGTCACTTCCATCACGTCCCCCGATGATAACCAGCGCATATGGCTGTAACGCGCCGCCTTCGGCAGGCCGGTGGTGCCCGAGGTGAAAATCAGCAACGTGGTGCTCTCGGCCGGGATGCTGGCGCGGCAGTCACGCGCGAAAGCCGTACGCGGCGCTCGCTCCAGTTGCTCGGCTATGCTCACATCGACACAGGCCGGTAATGCCAAATCACAGGGGTTTTCCGGGTCGCGGATCAACCACCACGGCACGTCCGGCAAGCCTTCGGTGCTCAAGACATTGCCCAGGCATTCTTCGCCCACAACCACCGCCTTGGCCGCGGTGGATTCCAGCGCATGCACCAAAGGTTTGCCGCTGACCTGGGTGTTGATGAACGCTGCCACTGCGCCGAGCTTGACCAGCCCGAACCAGCTGAAGAAAAACGCAGGGCGGTTTTCCATGGCAATCGCGCACACATCACCGGGGCGCAGACCATTGTCATAAAACACATGCGCCATGCGATTGGCTTCGGCATCGACCTGCGCGTAGGTGAAGGTCTTGCCGCCGTAGATCAAAAAAGTCCGCTCTGGAAACCGCTGCGCCTGGGCTTCGAGGCGATCGGCAAGGGTGTACAAGTCCGACGGTTTGATCTGTGCGCTGGCCGCGGAACGGCGGTCGAGCAACGCCTGAGTCTGTTCGCGCGGCACCGGCTGTTGAGGGGTGGCAAGGGGCGCATTGATGCGAGTCATGTCATTCATTGCGTCACCGCCTCGGCACACGGGTAATCGCTGTAGCCTTCCGGGCCGGGGGAATACAGGGTTTTGCGCTCGAAACGTGCCAGTGGCAGGCCGTTGCGCAAGCGATGCACCAGGTCCGGGTTGGCAATGAAGTGCCGCGCAAACGACACCGCGTCGCCCTGCCCTGCGCGCAGAGCTGCCTCGGCGGCGGGGCCGTCAAAGCCGTCGTTGAGGATCAACCCGCTGCTGCAATGACGTTGCGCCAGGGCAAAGGCATCCAGCTCCGGCAAGGGCGAGCGCATGATGTGCACATAGGCCAGGTCCAGCGGTTCAGCGGCTTTGCACAAGGCCTGGGCAGTGGCCAGGGGATCGTCATCGCTGATGTCATTGAACGGGTTGCCCGGACACAAGCGCAGTCCCACACGCCCGGCCCCGATCGCTGAGGCCATGGCCGCCAGCACGTCGCCCGGGAAGCGCACGCGATTTTCCACACTGCCGCCGTAGTGATCTTCGCGCAGGTTGCTGCCCGAGGCCATGAACTGCATCGGCAGGTAGCCACTGGTGCAATGCAACTCGACACCATCAAACCCGGCTTCGCGGGCATTCAGGGCGGCCTGCCGGTATTGCTCGATCACCTGCGCAATGTCCTGCAACGACAACGCCTGCGGCTCGTCGGTGTCGACCAGCCCGGCCACATCGGTGAACAATTGGGTGCGCGCTCGCAACGCGGAGGGCGCCACGGTGGCAGCCCCGGCGGGTTTGTTGTGCGCACTCGCAGCCCGGCCGACGTGCATCAGTTGCAACACTATCAGGCCGCCTTCGGCGTGCACGGCCTCGGTGACGGCTTTCCAGGCCGCTACCTGTTGCGCGGTGTAAATCGCCGGGGTGCGGCAATAGCCCAGCCCACTGGCCGAGGGCGCAGTGCCTTCGGCAATGATCAGCCCGGCAGACGCGCGTTGGCGGTAATACTCCACCATCTCAGGCGTCGGTACACCGTTGGCATCGGCGCGGCTGCGGGTCATCGGCGCCATCACGATACGGTTGGCCAACTGCAAATCACCCAGACGCACAGGCTCAAACAAAATGCTCATGGCAGCTCCTCAGCGCACGCGAATCGACGGTGCGCCAGCCCCACGGCGCAGGGTGGCAAGAAAGTGTTCCAGGGGCGCGGCAGCGGCCACTTCAGGCAACTGATCCTTGTCCGGGCGCTTGGCCCAAAAATCGTTCCAGGACGGAAACAGATCATGGAAGGTGCCCGCGTAGGGTTCGCGTCCCGGCCAGCGCATTTTTTGCGAGCCGATCGGCGGCTTGTTCAAGTCACTGGCGTACCAGTAACACGGCAAGCGTCGACGAAAATACCAGCGTCCCTGCACCCGCTCGTAGTCATCCCAATACAGCATTTGCATGGTTACCCACTCGGGGCCGGTTTCATGCTCGTTCTTGGAATACACCACGCCAATCGCATGATCGGCATCGGTGAACTCAATCAGGTGCTGGCCCAGATGGTGGGAGGTGCCCTGAAACTGATGGCGCAGCGTGTCGTCGACCCACGCCTTGAGGTGCGCCCGCCCGGTTTTCTCGCGCCCGACGCGGATGTCTTCGGCAAACAGATTGACGTGCGCATCGAGGTCGCGCATGTCCAGCGATAAGGCGTATTTGCCAGCCAGTTGACGAATTTCTTCGATCGACTCAAGCCGGTCGAGACGGGCGAGCAAGGCGTTCTGTTCCATAAGCGGTGTCCTTAAAACGATCTTTAAAAGCGGTCGCCCGGTCGGGCTATTCCAGAACCGTGTACAGCTCGCTGCTGCGCCCGCCATCCACTGGCAAACTGGCGCCGGTGATGTACGAGGCCTCGTCGCTGGCCAGGAACAAAATGGCGTTGGCCACTTCTCGGGGCTGGCCAACGCGCTTGAGCGGAATCAGCTTTTCGGTGTTGTGACGGGTTTTGTCGTCCGTCAGCATGCCGCCGGTGGCCGGCGTCTCGACCACGCCCGGAATCACCACGTTGCAGCGAATGTTGTGGCTGGCGCCTTCACTGGCCGCTGCACGGCTAAAGTTGATGACCGCAGCCTTGGCAGCGGAATACCCGGCCATCCACGGCGTGCCGAACACCCCGCAGATCGACGCAATGTTGATGATCGAGCCGCTGCCCTGCGCGCGCATCAGCACCATGGCCGTGCGCGTGCCCCAAAACGTACCGTCCACTGTGGTGGAAAAATTAGTGTGCCAATCGGCAGTCGAGGTGCTGTCAATCGCGCCCCAGCTGTAGGCCATTGCGTTGTTGACCAGAATGTCCAGCCGCCCGTTGCGTTCGGCCGCAGCACTGATCGCCGCGACAAACGCCGCTTCCTGACTCACATCCGCCACCGCGCATTCAGCGCGGCCGCCGGCGTCACGCACCTGCGCCGCCACTGCTTCCAGCGGTTCGATCCGGCGCCCGCAGAGCACGACCAACGCGCCCTCCTCGGCAAACCGCAACGCAGTAGCCGCGCCAATGCCAGAACCTGCGCCGGTGATAAATGCAACCTTGCCTTGTAAACGACTGCCCATGACCTGCTCCTCGATACGCTGTTAGATAAAGGCCATGCCGCCGTTGACGGCGAGGTTTTGCCCGGTGATAAAACTGGCGTCATCACTGGCCAGAAAGGCTGCTACCCGGGCGATTTCATCGGTTTCGCCCATGCGCCCCAGGGGGATGGCGTTGAGCATGCTTTGCATCCAGTCGTCCGGGATGTCGGCCATCATTGGGGTGTTGGTCGGGCCAGGGACGATGGTGTTGACGCGAATGCCCTGACCGGCCAGTTCACGGGCCATGCTGCGGGTCAGGCCCATCACGCCAGCCTTGGCCGCGCAGTAGTGGCTCGGGCCATCGCCCGTGATGGCGGCGGTGCTGGAGATATTGATAACCACGCCCGGCGTTGCCGCCGTGAGCATCAGCTTCACCGCCTCACGGCTGCAGAAAAACGGGCCGGTCAAGTTCACGCCAATCACGCGCTGCCAATGCTCATCGGGGGTGTCGGCGAAAGCATCGATAGAGCCGATACCGGCGTTGTTCACCAGCACATCAAAACGCCCGAACCGGGCAAACACCGCCGCCATGGCGGTGGCGACCGAATCGCTGTCTGCCACGTTGCAACCCACGGCCATGGCGTTGTCGCCCAGCCCTTCGATGGTCTGGCGCGCTGCCTCCAGGTTGATGTCCGCTGCCACCACATGGGCGCCCTGTTCGGCAAAATGCCGCACGATGGCACGCCCCATGCCTTGGCCTGCACCGGTTACAAACGCCACTTTGTTGATTAGCTTCATACGCTTCTCCCGCTTGCCAGATTGCTGCCCGACTGCAGCGTGTGACGGCTGACGGCGGGATACAGGAGCAATCATTGACTGCAGGGAACGGCTGAACATCGTCCGATGGGACTAAACCGGATATCGAGGCGCTGACGATGACGTGACAGGGTTCGCAGCCTTGGGCGACGCCAACTGGCAAAGTTGTGGGGCATGCCCCACAGACACGCAATTGGCACAGGCGCGACACGTGGTCTGAACGGACGATGCTGTTTTCGACCCGCCTGTGAAATAACCCTTCCCACTAGAACAAAAATCGGGAGTACCCGCCGTGAGCACACCCTTGCGCCCCACCTGGCGAACGCATTACGCATTAGGCGTACTGGCCGCCATTTATGTTTTCAACTACATCGACCGCTTGCTGATGGCGATTTTGATCGAACCGGTGAAAGCCGAATTCGGCATCTCCGACACCGGCATCGGCCTGCTGTCAGGCGTTACCTTTGCGGTGTTTTACACCCTGTTCGGCTTCCCCCTCGGACGTCTGTCTGATCGGGTCGGGCGTAAATCAGTGATTGCCTTCAGTTGCATCGCCTGGAGTGTGATGACGATGTTCTGCGGCCTGGCGGCCAGTTTCAGCATGCTGGTGTTGGCACGAATCGGGGTCGCCATTGGCGAAGCCGGTGGCACTGCGCCGTCGATGGCCATGGTGTCGGACTTGTACCCGCCGGAACGCCGTTCCACCGCGCTTTCAGTGCTCATGCTCGGCTCCAGCCTCGGGGCAATTTTCGGCCTCGGACTCGGCGGCTGGATCGCTCAACATTACGGCTGGCGCAATGCGTTTGTGATCATCGGCGCCCCGGGTATTTTTCTCGGTTTGTTGCTGTTGCTCACCGTGCGGGCGCCTAAACCCGCACAGCTGGTCAAACCCGCCGACGTGATCCAGGACCATTGGGCCGTGACCCTGCGCCAGTTGTTTGAAATGCCCTCGTTTGTGTGGATTGTGCTCACCGGCGGCTCGGCGGCCATCGCGGGTTATGCCATCGGCACCTGGAGCCCGAGCTTTTTGATTCGCTCCCATGGCCTTAGCCTGCAAGACGCCGGTCTGCTGGCCGGTGTGGCGGGCGGTGCGGGCGCCACGCTCGGCACCCTGACCTGCGGTGTGTTGTGCGACCGCCTGGCACGCCGCGACAAGGGGTGGCAAATCGGGGTGCCACTGTTGGGCACACTCATCAGCATTCCCTTCGCGCTGGCGTATTTCCTGTGGCCAACCGGCACTGCGTTTTATGTCGGCAACACCCCCGTGCCCACCGCGTTTTTGTTTTATTCGGTGTTCAGCTTCTTCGGCACATGGTGGGCAACCCCTTGCTTGGGCGCCATATCGCATTTGTTCCCGGCCACGCGACTGGCACAGGCGACGTCGATTTTTGTGATGGCCATGACCCTGTTGGGGGTCGGTGTCGGGCCGTTGCTGATCGGCATGCTCAGTGACGGTTTTGCACACCGTCTGGGCAACGAAGGGCTGCGTTATGCCCTCGCCTCTTGTGTGTCGTTGCTGGTCCTGGCGTCGGTGTTCCTGGCCCTGGCCTTGCCTCGCTACCGCAACCAATTGATCCATCCGACCCCGGCGGCCGCGCCTTTGGCCAAAACGGTCACCGCCTGATTACTGGAGATTGAGTCATGACTGAACAAGACCTGCCCCTGCCGATTGGGCATTTCGTCACGCTGGACAGTGGCCTGCGCCTGCACTTTCTGGATGAGGGCAGCGGCCCGGTGGTGCTGTGGCTGCATGGCAGCGGGCCTGGGGCCAGCGGTTTCAGCAATTTCAAAGGCAATTACCCAGCCTTCGCCGCCGCAGGTTTTCGCAATCTGGTCGTGGACCTGCCCGGCTTTGGCCGGTCCGACAAACCGGAAGACGCACAGTACAACCTGGATTTTTTTGTCACAGCCATGACTGGCTTTCTCACGGCAGTCGGGGTCAAACGCGCCACCTTGCTGGGTAATTCCCTGGGCGGCGCGATTGCCCTCGGGCTGGCACTGGCCGAACCGCAACGGGTGGAAAAGCTGATCCTGATGGCGCCCGGCGGCGTTGAAGAGCGGGAAACCTACTTCAAGATGATCGGTATCCAGCGCATGGTCGAGCTGTACAACGCTGGCCCGCTGGGCATCGAGCAAATGCGGCGCATCATGAGCCTGCAACTGTTCGACAGCTCGCAGCTGGATGACACGTTGCTGGCCGAACGCGTAGCAGTGGCCGTGCATCAGCCGCGCAACCTGTTCACCACGATGATGGTGCCGAACATGACCGAGCGTCTCGAAGAACTGCAGGTGCCGATTTTAGGCTTCTGGGGCACTGACGATAACTTCAACCCGGCCAGCGGCGCCTTGAAGGTGCTCCAGCATGCGCCCCATGCACGCTTCATCCTGCTTAACCGCTGTGGCCATTGGGTGCAGGTTGAACATCGGACGTTGTTCAACACCACGTGCCTGGCGTTTTTGAACGAATAATCACACCTGCTTGGGCTGACATGACAATGACAACATTCCCTCAGTTACTGGCACCCGGCCGCATCGGTTCACTCACGCTGCGTAACCGCATCATCATGGCGCCCATGGGCTCCAATTTCGCTGAAGCCGATGGCCATTGCGGCGAACGCATTCAGGCCTATTACGAAGCCCGGGCCCGTGGCGGCGCCGGGTTGTTGATCATGGGCGTGTGTTCGGTGGCCTTTCCCGCCGGGACTGCCGAGCCGTTTCAGGTCGGTGTGTCCAGCGATGAATTCCTGCCGGGGCTGAGCCGTCTCGCGGAACGGGTTCACCAGCACGGTGCCAAGATCGCCATGCAACTGCAACACGCAGGCAAGACTTCGGTGCGGGACATGGCCGAAGGTCGCCAGCTGTGGGTGCCTTCGGTGCCACCGGTGCTGCAAAGCGACATGATGGCCGCCCTCACCCCGGAAGAATTGGCCAACTTCGTCAGTTCCATGAAACGGCGCGCCGAAGGCTCACCGATCCGGGTCATGGACCGGGCCGACATCGCGCAAATGACCGAGTGGTTCGCCAGCGCCGCCGAGCGCGCTCAACGCGCGGGCTTCGACGGTGTGGAACTGCATGCGGCACACGGCTACATCATCGCCGGGTTCCTCTCCGCGTATTACAACCAGCGTGACGATGAGTACGGCGGCTCGCTGGAAAACCGGGCGCGGCTGTTGCTCGAGATCATCGCCGCCGTGCGCGCCAGAGTCGGCGCCGACTTTGCACTGTGGTTGCGTCTGGATGCCCAGGAGCTGCACACCCCAGGCGGCATTGATCTGGAGGACGCCAAGGCGGTGGCACGTCTGGCTGAAGCGGCAGGCGTGGACGCGGTGAGTGTGTCTGCCAGCGCACGCATCACCAGCGGTGAAGTGTTTACCGAGGCACCGCTGGTGCATCAGCCGGGCGGCTTTATGGAATGGACCGCCGCGCTCAAGCGCAGCGTCAATGTGCCGGTGATAGCCGTCGGGCGCCTCGAACCCGAAGCCGCCGAAGCCGCATTGAAGCGTGCCGACTGCGATTTCATTGCCATGGCCCGCAAACTGCTTGCCGATCCCGAGCTGCCCAACAAGTTGCTCAACAATCAACAATCCACCATCCGCCCATGCATTTATTGTTATGTGTGCGTGAGCCAGATCTTCGTCAACGAGCGGGTCAAATGTGCGGTCAACCCCATGACAGGGCATGAGTTCGAGTACGTCATTACGCCGTGTGAACAGCCGAAACATATCGTGGTGATCGGCGCGGGCCCGGCCGGTATGGAAGCCGCACGGGTGGCCAGTATGCGCGGGCACCGCGTGACCCTGCTTGAACGCAGCGATCGCCTGGGCGGCACGCTGTTTTTCGCGGGGCTGGCGTACGCCGAGAACGCACGCTTGCTGGATAACCTGCGTGTGCAGGTTGAGCAATCAGCGATTGATGTTCGGCTTGGCACCGAAGCCTCGCCTGCCCTGCTGCGGGATCTGGCTGCCGATCAGGTGCTGGTGGCCGTCGGGGCCGAGCGCGCTGCGCCGTCGATTCCCGGCGCCGATCAGGACCATGTATGGAGCGGCGATGAGTTGCGCCGACTGATGACCGGTGACCGGGCTGATGAAATTGCCAAGCGCAAACTCTCCTTCACTCAACGCACGCTGATGAAAGCGGGCAGTCTGGCGGGCGTAACCGACAGCAGCGAAGCCATGCAGAAACTGTCACGGGTGTGGATGCCGCTGGGCAAACGGGTCACCATCATCGGCGGCGGTCTGGTGGGCCTGGAGTTGGCGGAATTCCTGCTCGCCCGCGGTCGACAGGTGTGCGTGCTGGAAAGCGGCAGCCATTTGGGCAGGGAGCTGGCCATCGTGCGGCGCTGGCGCGTGTTGCATGAGATACGCGCCCATGGCGGTGAGCTGATCACCGGGGCCAGCGTGACATCGATTGACGCAAGCGCGGTCCACTATCGTTTGGCTGATGGCCAGTTGGGGACAAGCCCTGGCGACTCAGTGGTACTGGCGATGGGTGCTCAACCTGACACTCGCCTGCTCGACGCGTTGACCCGGGCCGGGTTGCAGGCGCGCAGCATCGGCGATTGCCACAGCATTGGCTACATCGAAGGCGCGATCCGCGCGGGTCATCAAGCCGGGCGCGAAGCCTGAGGACTGACTGCGGCGAGTACTTTTGTGCTTCACTCTCTGGCGCCCACCTCAAGGAGAGAACCATGGACACAGATGCTCGCCAGCACGCCATCGACAATATCGAATTCAATGTCAGCGATATTCAACGCAGCAAAGCGTTCTATGGCACAGCACTGGGCTGGACCTTCACGGATTTCGGCCCTACCTATTGCGAATTCAGCGATGGCCGGCTCAAAGGCGGTTTCACCACGGGAGAAGCGGTTCGCCCGGGGGGACCGCTGATCATTGTGTACACCCATGACCTGCTGCAAACCCAGCGCGACATCATTGCCGCGGGAGGGACCGTGACCCGACCGGTTTTTGATTTCCCCGGCGGGCGGCGGTTTCACTTCAGCGATCCGGATGGTTATGAGTTGGCCGTCTGGACCCAAACATGATGCATGCATCCCCGGCAGGCGGTGACTGGCATCCTCCGTTGCTGTCCAGGCACCCCCGGCAAACGTTCGTGACTCCACATTCACAGGCCTAAACCCTGCGCGGCAATCCCTGCATGAACTAAAACCCCGGCAACAGCGTCAATGGCTGTGGCCGGCGCCATCTGACTGGTGATTAACGCGATTAAATGCATGTTGGCATTAATGACTTAGTTGTTTGGTTAGTTAGCTTGCTTAGCGAATTAACCGACCTTTAATTGCCAGGCAGTGACCTTCAGAAGAAAGCTGCAGATTGCAAGCTAATTAACTTACAGGGCGCTAACTACTTTCCTGAATAGCACCTGTCAGGTTGCTGAAAAACATGCCGTGTTGATCTGTCTTTCATAGGTTTTTCACAAAAGTGCGTTTAACGTATGCGCTGTCGTGGCGAGCCAGTTACCAGAGTTCGTAGGCAAATCATGTAGATAACCGACTTCGGCGTCTTTACCTTTGCCAACAATAGGCTTTAATCCCTGTGGGCGTAATTCTGCAGTGCGCCTGTGTGTGTCGGGTTAAGACCTGTCGTCTTGTGCCATTGAAACTGACTGGAACGAATACTTTGAAACCCTACCCCATCCAGTGTGTGTCGATCGTCATTCCGGTCTACAACGAAGAACAAAGTTTGCCCGAGTTGCTGCGGCGCACCGAAGCCGCCTGTGCCCAGCTGACGCAACCCTATGAGATTGTGCTGGTGGACGATGGCAGTCGCGATGAGTCGGCCAGCATCCTGCAAGAAGCCGCAGAGCGCGAAGGCAGCCCGGTGGTGGCGGTTATTTTGAACCGTAACTACGGGCAGCACGCTGCAATCATGGCCGGTTTCGAACATTCCAGGGGCGATGTCGTCATCACTCTGGACGCTGACCTGCAAAACCCGCCGGAAGAAATCCCGCGCCTGGTGGCCCAGGCCGCATTGGGCTACGACGTGGTCGGTACCGTGCGCAATAACCGTCAGGACTCCGCCTGGCGCCGTTGGCCTTCACGCCTGATCAACCTTGCCGTGCAGCGCTCCACCGGGGTCGCCATGAGCGACTACGGCTGCATGTTGCGCGCCTATCGCCGCACCATCGTCGACGCCATGCTGGCGTGCCGCGAACGCAGCACCTTCATCCCGATTCTGGCCAACAGCTTCGCGCGGCACACCACCGAAGTGCTGGTCGAGCATGCCGAGCGCGAGCACGGCGACTCCAAGTACAGCCCCATGCGCCTGATCAACCTGATGTTCGATCTGGTGACCTGCATGACCACCACGCCGTTGCGCCTGCTGAGCATCATCGGCTTCAGCATGGCCCTGCTGGGCGGCCTGTTCGCGATCCTGCTGATCGTATTGCGCCTGATCTTCGGCGCCACGTGGGCCGGAGACGGTACCTTCGTTCTGTTCGCGGTGTTGTTTGTGTTCACCGGCGGGCAATTTATTGGCATGGGCCTGCTGGGTGAATACCTGGGCCGCATGTACAGCGATGTGCGGGCACGCCCACGTTTCTTTATCGAAAAAATCGTGCGCGCCGCACCTGCCAGCGCTGACGTTTCGACCACGCCTTCTTCTATTCCTACCTCGACACAGGTCCAATCATGAGTTTGAAAGCCGTAGTTTTCGCCTATCACGATATTGGCTGCACTGGCATTGAAGCCCTGCTCAACGCCGGTTATGAAATCGCAGCGGTGTTCACCCATGCTGACGACCCGAAGGAAAACAATTTTTACGGTTCAGTTGCTCAGTTGTGTGCACGCAAGGGTATCCCGGTGCATGCGCCGGAAGACGCCAACCACCCCTTGTGGGTCGAGCGCATTCGCAAACTGAACGCCGATTACATTTTCTCGTTCTACTACCGCCATTTGCTGGGCGAGGAATTGCTCGCCAGCGTCAGTAAAGGCGCCTTCAACCTGCACGGTTCGCTGTTGCCGCGCTACCGTGGCCGCGCGCCCGCTAACTGGGTGCTGGTCAACGGCGAGACCGAGACCGGCGTAACCTTGCACCGCATGGTCAAACGCGCGGATGCCGGCGCCATTGTGGCCCAGCAACGGGTCAGCATCGAACGCTCCGACACCGCGCTGAGCCTGCACGCCAAACTGCGCGAAAGCGCGGCAACCTTGTTGGCCGAAACCTTGCCACTGCTGCCTGAAGGCAAGCTGACCGAGACCCCGCAAGACGAATCCAAAGCCACCTACTTCGGGCGTCGCACCGCCGCTGACGGCCTGTTGCAATGGGCGCGCCCGGCAGAAGAATTGTTCAATCTGGTGCGGGCAGTCACCCAACCGTATCCGGGCGCGTTCTGCGCAGTGGGCGAGCACAAACTGATTGTCTGGGCCGCCGAGGTAATGCCCGGCAATGAAGGTCTGGCACCGGGCCACGTCATCAGCTGTGAGCCGCTGCGTATCGCGTGCGGCAAAGACTCGCTGGTCATCACCGCCGGGCAGCGCAACGCCGACGGCCTGTACTTGAGCGGCCCGCAACTGGCCCGAGAACTGGGTCTGGTGGACGGCTCGCGGCTGCGCGGCAGTGGGTCCGGGCGCCCTGCCCGCCGTACCCGCGTGCTGATCCTCGGGGTTAATGGTTTTATCGGCAACCACCTGTCCGAGCGCCTGCTGCAGGACGACCGCTACGAAGTGTACGGTCTGGACATCGGCTCCGACGCCATTGACCGCCTGCGCAGCCACCCGAACTTCCATTTTGTGGAAGGTGACATCAGCATCCACACCGAGTGGATCGAGTACCACATCAAAAAATGCGACGTGGTACTGCCGCTGGTCGCCATTGCCACGCCGATTGAGTACACCCGTAACCCGCTGCGCGTGTTCGAACTGGACTTCGAAGAAAACCTCAAGCTCGTCCGCTACTGCGTCAAGTACAACAAGCGTGTGATCTTCCCGTCGACGTCCGAAGTGTACGGCATGTGCCAGGACAAGAATTTCGACGAAGACACCTCCAACCTGATCGTCGGCCCGATTAACAAGCAGCGCTGGATCTACTCCGTTTCCAAGCAGTTGCTGGACCGCGTGATTTGGGCCTATGGCCAGAAAGGCCTGAAATTCACCCTGTTCCGTCCGTTCAACTGGATGGGCCCACGTCTGGACCGTCTGGATTCGGCACGGGTGGGCAGCTCGCGCGCCATTACCCAACTGATCCTGCATCTGGTGGAAGGCACGCCAATCCGCCTGGTGGATGGCGGTGAACAAAAGCGTTGCTTCACCGACGTGGCCGATGGCATCGAAGCATTGGCACGCATCATTGAGAACCGCGACGGCAAATGCGACGGCCAGATCATCAACATTGGCAACCCGGAAAACGAAGCCAGCATCCGTCAACTGGGCGAAGAGTTGCTGCGTCAGTTCGAAGCACACCCGCTGCGCGATAACTTCCCGCCCTTCGCCGGTTTCCGCGACGTCGAAAGCCAGTCGTTCTACGGCACCGGTTACCAGGACGTCAGCCACCGCAAACCGAGCGTTGAAAACGCCCGTCGCCTGATCGACTGGACGCCGACCACCGAGCTGAGCGAAACCATTGGCAAGACTCTGGACTTCTTCCTGCGTGAAGCCATGGTAGAAATCGCGGAAAAACGCTAATGCAAGCAGGCCTGCGTATCGACGTCGACACGTACCGCGGAACCCGTGAAGGGGTTCCGCAACTGCTCGAACTGCTGGATGAAGCTCAGATCAAAGCCACGTTTTTCTTCAGCGTGGGGCCGGACAACATGGGCCGCCATTTGTGGCGGCTGATAAAGCCCCAATTCTTTTGGAAAATGCTGCGTTCCAAAGCCGCCAGCCTGTATGGCTGGGACATTTTGCTGGCGGGTACGGCGTGGCCGGGCAAGCCGATTGGCAAGGATCTGGGGCATTTGATGCGCCAGGCCCTGGCCGCAGGCCATGAAGTGGGCCTGCACGCGTGGGATCATCACGCCTGGCAAGCCAACGCCGGGCGCTGGTCGCAAGCGCAATTGATCGAGCAGATCCGTCGAGGGGTCGACACCCTGAGCGACATCACCGGGCAAGCAGTCGAGTGTTCGGCTGCCGCTGGCTGGCGCGCAGATGAGCGTGTGGTTGAGGCCAAGCAGGCCTTTGGTTTTCGTTACAACAGTGATTGCCGCGGGCACAGCCTGTTCCGGCCACGACTGGCCGATGGCCAGCTGGGCGCGCCGCAAATCCCTGTCGATTTACCCACCTTCGATGAAGTGGTGGGTCCGCACCTGAGTGCGGCTGACTTCAACGCCTACATTCTTGATCGCTTCAGCCCACAAAAGCTGAACGCGTACACCATTCATGCAGAAGTAGAAGGGATTCTTATGGCAAACGACTTCCGGCAGCTGCTGGCACAAGCCCGCGCCCGCGGTATTCATTTTCAGCCTTTGCGCGATCTGTTACCCGCCGATCTCGACAGTATTGCGGCCGGGCAACTGAGCCGTGGCGTGCTGGAAGGCCGTGAAGGCTGGCTGGGAGTGCAACAGCCATGACGATGAATCGCTGGGCTATCCCGTTGTTGATGTTGGCTTTTGTCGCGTTCTACCTGCTGCCGCTGGGCACCCACGGTTTGTGGATCCCGGATGAAACACGTTACGCGCAGATCGGCCAGCAGATCCTCATTGATGGCAATTGGGTCACACCGCACTTCATGGACCTGCGCTACTTCGAAAAACCGATTGCCGGTTACTGGATGATCGCCATCGGGCAGGCCATTTTTGGCGAAAACCTGTTTGGCGTGCGCATTGCCTCCGCGCTAGCCACTGGCCTGAGCGTGTTGCTGACATACCTCGTGGCACGGCGCTTGTGGAATGACCCGCGCAAGAGCGTTGCCTGCGCGCTGGTGTACATGACCTTCGGCCTGATTGCCGGTCAGGCGGGCTACTCCAACCTCGACCCGCAGTTCACCTTTTGGGTCAACCTGAGTATCGTTGCATTGTGGTTTGCGGTGGACAGCCGCACCGTGCGCGAGCGGACCATCAGTTGGGCTGTATTGGGTTTCGCCTGCGGCATGGGCTTCATGACCAAAGGTTTTCTGGCCTTTTTACTGCCGGTGCTGATCGCCCTGCCCTACATGGTTTGGCAGAAGCGCTTTCTGGAAATGGTCAAATACGGCCTGCTGGCCATGTTGGTCGCCGCCCTGGTGTCGCTGCCATGGGTGCTGGCGGTGCATGCACAGGAACCTGACTACTGGCGCTTCTTCTTTTGGCATGAACATATTCGTCGCTTCGCCGGTGAAGACGCGCAACACGGCCGCCCGTGGTGGTTCTACCTGCCGCTGTTGGTGATTTCCAGCTTGCCGTGGGCCGCGTTGTTGCCTGTGACCTTCAAAGATGCCTGGCACAACAGGCGCAACGCCAAGGTAGTGTTTGTACTGTTGTGGATGCTGCTGCCACTGGCCCTGTTCAGCCTGAGCAAAGGCAAACTGCCGACCTACATCATGCCGTGCATGCTGCCGTTAGCCTTGCTGCTGGGTTACGCACTGATGCAACGCGTGGAGCACGCTCAAACCGGCGCCTTGCGCACCAATGCACTGGTTAACGTGTTGCTGGCTGGCGTGGCACTGGCGGCGTTGATCTATTTCCAGATCAAAACACCTTTCTACGACAACGAACCGCTGCACATGACCCTGTTGGTGATCGTGCTGCTGACCTGGATCGTCGCCGGTGCCGTGCAACTGTGGCGCCCGCTGACGCTGTGGGCAGCCCCGGCCCTGAGCATGGGTGTGCTGGTTCTGTTGCTGCCGGCGGCCATGCCCAGCAGCGTGGTGCATAACAAAATGCCGGACCAGTTCGTCCTTGAGCACCTTCAAGAGTTGGCGCCTGCCACGTCGCTGCTCAGCAACGACCTGGGCGCGGCCTCGGCGCTGGCCTGGCGCCTGCGCCGTCCGGATGTGACGTTGTACAACACCCAGGGCGAAGTGAAATACGGCCTGACCTACGACGACGCTCAAGGCAAAAGCATCGGCCTGGCCGAGGTCGGTCCATGGCTGACTGCTGCGCGCCTGAAAGGCCCGGTGGGCGTGGTGATGCGGGTGAAAAGCAGCGATGAGAGCCATGAAATGGACATGCTGCCCAAAGATGCCAAGCGCTACGACGAAGGCAACATGGTGATTCTGATCTTCCCGCAGAGCGCGCCATGACCCTTGCGTTATTGCTCATGGCCTGTGTGCTGACCTGCGCCGGGCAGATCGCACAGAAATATGCGGTCGAAAGCTGGCGTGGGGTGGATGTGGGCATGGCGGGCATGCTGCGCTCGCCCTGGTTGTGGCTTGCGTTGCTGTGCCTCGGGCTGGGTCTGCTGGTGTGGTTGCTGGTCCTGCAACGGCTGGAGGTCGGGGTGGCCTATCCGATGCTCAGCCTGAACTTTGTGCTGATTACGCTGGTGGCGCGCTACCTGTTCAAAGAACCCATCGACCTGCGCCACTGGTGTGGCGTGGGGCTGGTGATCGCCGGTGTGGCGCTGCTGGGGCAACACGCATGAGTCTGCGCCGTGGATTCACCTTTGCCATCGCCAGTGTGTTGCTGGTCAGCAGCGCCCAACTGGGTATGCGCTGGAGCATGACCCGCTTGCCTGAGCCGGCCCAATGGCTGAGCGCACTCAGTCAGGGGGATGTTTGGCTACCGGCGCTGGCCGTGGTGTGCGGCGCAATTGTGGCGTACGCACTGTCAATGCTGTGCTGGTTAATGGCCCTGCGCGATTTACCGCTGGGCCGGGCTTATTCGTTACTGAGCATCAGCTACGCCCTGGTGTATGTGTTGGCCGCCAGCCTGCCGATGTTCCATGAAAGCTTCACGCTTTCAAAAACGCTGGGCGTAACGCTGGTCATTTTCGGCGTGCTCACGATCAACTCTCGACGTACCCCAAGTTCCAGGAACTGCGCATGAAAATCAGTGTATTCGGTAGTGGTTATGTAGGCCTGGTGCAGGCGACGGTGTTGGCGGAAGTCGGTCACGATGTGATCTGCATGGACATCGACCACAACAAGGTTGAGCTGTTGCAGCAAGGTCATGTCAGCATCTTTGAACCGGGGCTCAGCGCACTGGTGCGCGAGAACCTCGACAGCAAGCGCCTGCGCTTCACCAGCGATGAAAAGCTGGCAGTGGAACACGGTCAGGTCCTGTTCATTGCGGTAGGCACCCCGCCCAGTGAAGACGGATCGGCTGACTTGAGCGCTGTGTTTGCCGTGGGCGATGCAGTGGCCCGTCACCGTGAAGAACCTGTGATTTTGGTGGAGAAATCCACGGTCCCGGTGGGCACTGGCGACGCGTTGACCCTGCACATCAATAACGCCTTGAAACAGGCTGGCCGCACGCTGCCATTTGACGTGGTGTCCAACCCCGAGTTTCTTAAGGAAGGCTCGGCGGTCTCCGATTGCCGACGCCCGGACCGCATCATCATCGGCTGCGAACGCGAGCCAGTGCGCGAGGTCATGCGGGACCTGTACGCCCCGTTCAACCGCAACCATGACCGCATCATGTTTATGGACCTGCGCAGTGCGGAGCTGACCAAATACGCCGCCAACTGCATGCTGGCCACCAAGATCAGCTTCATCAATCAGATCGCCGAGTTGGCCGAACACCTGGGGGCCGACATTGAAGCCGTGCGCCTGGGCATTGGTGCCGATACGCGCATTGGCTATCACTTCATCTACCCTGGCTGCGGCTATGGCGGCTCCTGTTTCCCTAAAGACATGCGCGCGCTGATCCACAGCGCCAAGCAGGCCAACTGCTCAAGCGATTTGCTGCAGGCCGTGGAGGCCATCAACGAGCGGCAAAAGCACAAGCTATTCGAGCGCATCAACGCGTTTTTCAACGGTGACCTCAAGGGTAAAACCTTTGCCCTGTGGGGGCTGGCCTTCAAGCCCAATACCGACGACATGCGCGACGCCCCGAGCCGCGTGCTGATGCAAGCGTTGTGGGCGGCGGGCGCGCACGTTCGCGCCTTCGACCCGGAAGCCATGCAGGAAACCCAACGTCTGTACGGGGACGAGCCGCGTCTGAGCCTGATGGGCACGCCTGAATCCACCCTGACCGGTGCCGATGCACTGATCGTGTGCACCGAGTGGCAGCAATTCAAGGCACCGGACTTTGACCTGATCAAACAGCGCCTGAAAACCCCGGTGATTTTTGACGGCCGCAACCTGTACGACGGCGAGCGGCTGGCCAAAGCCGGTTTGCAATACTTCCCGATGGGCCGTGGTGAATCCTGCAACTTGCCGGTATCGCCCTCAATGCCTCTAGCGGCAAGCGTTTAAAGCGTTCGCAGCGCCGCCATTGGTAACAGTGGCGGCGTTTTTTTGTGCATTTTTTCAGGTACAGGAAACTCCGCATGCCTGCCCATTCATCCCGTCTGGCTTTACACACGCAACGCAGGCAGTCCTTGATTCTGGGCGCCCTGGCGCTGCTGCTCTTTGTGTTGGGGGAGCACAATCAGGCAGCGATCGGCTTTGATTCGCGCTTTATTCTGTTCGCCAAGGAAATGCTGCGCCACGGGCCAAGCTTCTTTCCCACCACCTATGGCCAGCCCTATCCCGACTACAGCGCCACCTCGACCCTTTTCATCTGGTTACTGTCGGCCCCCTTCGGTCAGGTCACGAGCCTTACGGCGTGGTTGCCCACTGCGCTTGCCAGCGCCGTGATCGTAATGCTGACCTGGCGCCTGGTGGCGCCTCATTCACGTCAGTGGGCACTGATGAGCGTCGCTTTGCTAGTGCTGAGCATGACGTTTATCACCGAAACCCGCGCCGTTTCGCTGGACCAAATGCTGGCCGCTGTGAGCCTCGGGGTCTTTTATCTGGCCTACGCCCACGACCACTTGGCAGCCCCCCGTCGACACGCGGGTTTGCTGGCGTTGTTGGTTCTGGGGTTTGCCATCCGCGGCCCCATCGGCCTGGTCATTCCTGCTGGCATGCTCTGCGTTTATTACGTACTCAGCGGCCAATGGCGGCGGATGCTGACCACTGGCCTGCAGGCACTGGCCTTGCTCGTGGCATGCATCGGGGTCTTGCTGGCGCTGGCATGGGTCAGCGGCGGTGAAACCTTCGTCCGTGAAGTGATTCGCATGCAAGTGACCGGGCGCATGGACGGCACTGAAGGCGCCAGCAGTGTGCTGTATTACTTCACCAGCTCCATCGGCAACTATGCGCTGGCATACCCGTTGGCGGCGCTGGTGCTGCTTACCCTTGCGCTGACCGGGCGCACACAGACCGGTGCGGCCTTGACGCTGGTCAAGTACTGCGCGGGTGCCGGGTTGATCGTGATGATCGGCCTGTCGATCCCCCAAGCCAAAAAAGCCCGTTACCTGCTGCCCATGTTGCCCATGGCGGCGATCATTGCGGCCTACCCTTTTCAAGTGACGCAGGGGCGCGCATTTATGTTGTTGCGCGGCGTCACACTGGGCCTGTTCCTGCTCATGCCGGGGATGTTGATGGCGGGATTGGTCCTAGCCCGTCAACGCCTGGGAGAGCAATTACCAGAATTGACCACCGCCCTGGCCGTGCTCGGCCTGTTGCAGTTAGTGGCGGTGGGGGCGCTGTTCAAAGCGCAATGGCGCACCACCCTACTGGCTTTCTGCGCAGTACTGGCTGTGTGGTCGACCTTCATCATGGTCTACGAACCCTTCGAACGGCGTGTGTACGACACACGCGAATTCACCCATGAGGCCATGCGCCTGATCGATCAAACACCCCTGCCATTGGTAGTGCACGGCATGGGCAAGGATGCCAAAGCCATCAAGTTCATGGTCAATGTTGACCGTGACGTGCAGCCCCTTTTCACTCAAACCCCGGCGCAATTGGAAGCCCTCAACGGGCAGGCGTGGATCATCATGGACCGCACCGACTATCAGGGCCTGCAAGGCACACTGCTGGGCAACACGGTCCCGGTACTCAGCGCACGCTTTGACAAAAATGAGGTGGTGCTGCTGAAAAAACCCTGACGGATCAAGTGCCCCAAAGGACTCTGCTGCGGTTACAATCCCCGGCTTTTCCCCACGCCAAGGAACCTCCATGTCAGGGCTTGAACTGTTTGCCGCTGCGCTCGGTGTCATCGCCGTCTGGTTGACAGTCAAACAGAACCCTTGGTGCTGGCCGATCGGGCTGGTCATGGTGCTGCTCTACAGCTGGATCTTCTTCGAAGTGAAGCTGTATTCGGACATGCTCCTGCAGGTGATTTACGCCGCGTTGCAACTGTATGGCTGGTGGCAATGGACCCGCGCCGGGACGCAACATCAAGGGCGTCAGGTCACGGCGCTCACGACCCGTCAGGTCTTGACCGGTTTGGCCATCGGCGCTGTGGGCAGCCTCGCGCTCGGCGCAGCCATGGCCCACTGGACCGACGCGGCACAACCCTGGCTGGATGCCGCGCTGACCGCCTTCAGTCTGGTTGCCCAACTGTGGATGGCGCAAAAACGCTTGCAGTGCTGGGCGTTGTGGTTCGTGGTGGATGTGATATTCGTCGGCCTTTTTGTCTACAAGGGTTTGTACCTGACCGCCGGGCTCTACGCGCTGTTCACGGTGATCGCGATTCAGGGGTGGCGCGACTGGCGTGTCGACCCGGCGTTGCGCACATGAAGGTCGTGGTATTGGCGGGTCCGGAATCCAGCGGCAAGAGCTGGCTGTCCGCGCAGTTGCATCAACACTTCGGTGGCTTGCTGGTGGGCGAATACGTCCGTCACTTCATGGACGTTCACCCACGGGACACCTGCCTGGCCGATATCCCGGCCATCGCCCGCGGGCAATTGGCTTGGGAGGACGCCGCCCGTGCGCAACAGCCCGATTTGCTGATCCTCGACACCCATTTACTGAGCAATATGTTGTGGAGCACCACCTTGTTCGGCGCTTGCCCGGATTGGCTGGAGCCTGAGCTGTTGAGCCGCCATTACGATTTGCATCTGTTGCTGTCCCCCGATGATGTGGAGTGGACCCCCGACGGCCTGCGCTGCCAACCCAGCCTGGCCGAACGCCAACATTTCTTCGAGCAAAGCCGGGACTGGCTGGAACGCCATGCCCAGCCCCTGCGCATTATTCGGGGGAACTGGCAGGACCGACAGGCATGCGCGCTGCACGCCGTCAGTCAGTTACTGGCCACTTGATACTGCTTTTCAAAGAAAAGTGTCCGCTGCTGATACACCCCGATGGCGCGTAACCCGTGCACATCAAGGGGATCAGGGTCGCGGCGGGCGTGCTGTAACACCCTCGTTACACAGCCCTTAAAGCCTTAAATACCCTGTTGTGCCCCTGCTTCGATACCTGATTCGCTCACTGGCGCGTATCACGGTTGAAACAGCTCAGCGGTCGTGAACCTGCGATTCAACTGTAACGCTTTGATTTTAAAGCCCCTTTCAAAAGTGGCACAGCTTCTGCTCTCTCCTTCTCAACGCTGATCAGGGCCAGCGCATTGAAGAAGGAACGCTGTCATGGGGACTTCACGCACATTACTCACTCGTCATCTGCTTACGGCGTTCAGCCTGAGTGCAGTACTTGTGTGCGTAAGCGCCCAGGCTGATGGCACCGGCGAAATTGTGATTACGCGCCATGTTTACCCTCGCGCCGTCGGCAGCATTGTCCCGCCTCCTGATCCACACCCCACCACCGTCAATGCCAACCCAGGCGCTCAAATCACGGCAGTCACTTCACAACATGAACTGGGCGACGGTGATTTTGCCCGCGTCAGCACCGGGTCGAGCATTACCCGTGTCATCAACACCGGGACCAACAACCTGCCGGGTATGGTCAGCCAGGGCGGCAGTTTGCCCGGCTTGAGCGGCAGTGGCCGTACGGGGGGTGGCGGGGGCTCAATGGGCAGTCTGGGCGGCCAGATCAATCGCAGCATTGAGCAAGGCATGCGCCCCCTCAGCTCGATGGGCGGGGGTCAATAACATGAAAATCAGCATTCTGGTGCTCACCCTGCTGGCCTCCACTCAGGTGCTGGCTGACAACAACCAGGCCGACATCAGCGCCTCGGGTGCGCACTACACCGGCAACCTGATGATCAATCAGGCGGCGGGCAACCAACAGCAGCAGGTCAACAGCCGCGCCATTGCCATCGGTCATCAGGTTCAGACATCGGCCGGGATAACGCAGCAACTGTCCGGCTCAGCCGACCCGGCCATGAATGCTCGGGCCAGTATTGGCGGGGACTCATTCAGCCGGGGCAGCGGCATCCTGGGGGTTAACCAGTCTGCAGGTGCCAACAATCAAATGGTCAATGCTGTGCGGGTGGGTGTCAGTGCCATCGCGCAAAGCATGGACGACAACGCCCTTTCCCAACAGAACGTGGCGTTGCAACCGAACTCGGGAGCGGGATCACTCAACACGGGCAGCCGCCAGGTCGTCACCAGCGATCAGGCCTTCACCGGCAGCCGCGGAGTGGTTCAAGTCAACCAGAGTGCAGGGGTGGGGAACCGCATGGCTAACACCCTGAATCTACGGGTCACTCAGTGACTTGGTTAACACGCAGTGCATTAAAAACGCCAACACCTACTTAACCGATGAAGCACGGAGAATCACCATGAAACCAACAATGGCTCTTAAACCACTGGTCTTCGCTCTGGCTGCACTGATGGCCGTCGCTGCCCAGGCTGACAGCGGTCGCCCAGGCCCTACCCCAACCCCGACAGCCACCAATGGCGCCAGCGCCGTGGTTGCCGATGTGCAGGTCAGTCATGACAACAACATCGCCAACAACGGCACACTCAACGGTGCCAAGGTCAATGACTCGATCAAAAATACCAACGGCAACATCGGCGTAAACGCCGCGTCCGGCGCGGGCAACCAGCAGGATAACGCCACCGCCATTGCCAACAATGACCAAAACTTTGTGCTCGGCACCGCGGCTGCTTTGACCAGCGCCAGTCAGACCAGCAACTACAACAAAGTGAACAACCACGGTACCCAGAACGGCGCCACACTCAACGATTCGGTGCGCAACACCTCCGGCAACGTTGGCGTAAACGTCACCGCTGGCGACCTGAACCAACAGAAAAACAACCTGGCGATCGCCGTGTCGGGCGGCAATCTGGCAACCGCCGGTGCCGGGGCGACTCAAACCTCAAATAACCTGACCGTGGTCAACGACCTCAGCTCGGTCAGCACCCACACGCCATGGAGCGGTGGTTCTAGCAGCGCCCGCGTACCGGTGAGCAACAATTCCAACGTCAATGACTCCATCAAATACACCTCCGGCAACGTGGGTGCCAACGTTTCTGCCGGGGTGGGCAACCAGCAGAGCAATTCACTGTCCATCAGCAGTGTCGGCAAAACCGCCATGTAACATGGCGTACTGAAGGGCCTCTGAATCAGAGGCCCTTTCTTCGTGTGAGGTGGCTCCATCATGTTGCGAATCGCGCTCGCCCTGTTGCTTGGGTTAACCGGTATGGTGCAGGCCGCGCAGATGCCAGTCGCTGCCTTGCCAGGAGGCAACCTGATTTTTAAACCGGTACAAAGTATTCGAGAACGACGCTTCAGCGATCTGGTGGAACAAAAAACCGATTTCAGCTGTGGTGCCGCAGCGTTGGCCACTATCTTGCGTCAGGCCTACTGGCTGGATGTGGATGAAGACCACGTGATCAAGGGCATGCTGGTCAATGCCAACGAAGACCTGGTCCGTACCCAGGGTTTTTCGATGCTGGACATGAAGCACTACATCGAAAGTATCGGCATGCGCGCGCGGGGGTATCGCATCCCGGCCCAGAGCCTGCAAAACATCAATGTCCCGGTGGTCGTGCTGTTGGACATCCGGGGCTACAAGCATTTTGTGGTCCTGCAACGGGCTCAAGACAACTGGGTGTACATCGGCGACCCGGTGTTGGGCCACAAGCGGTATAGCCAGGAAGATTTTGTTAAAGGCTGGAACGGTATTGTGTTTGCCGTCATTGGTCCCGGTTATGACAAAACCAATGCACTTCGCACCCCACCGGTTCCGCTTTCGGCCAAGAACACGCTGGATGCGTTCAGCCCGGTCAAAGATGCCGAGTTGCTGGACTTCGGCTTTATCCAGAGTGACTTTTTTTAACGGCACACACTCACCATGGCGGGCAGGATGCTCCCGGGAGCAGCACATGAACATCCACTATTGGCTGGCGCTTAGTTGCCTGGCGACGTGCCTGCAAGTGCACGCAGAAACGCCATTCAAACCGATCGAGTTGAAAGATCAGGAACTGTCAGAGTTGCGCGGACGTTTTGTCATGCCCGGGCGCATTATCAGTTTCGGTCTGGTCATGAGTAGCACCTGGACGAATGCGCAAGGCACAACGATTGGGGCCAGTACGAGCCTGCAATTGCAAAATTCGGTCAAACCGCAGTTTTATGTGTCCACCTATTCGCAGCAAGGCACCCAGCAAGCCGGCAAATCCGATGTGGGCACCGGCACCGTGCTGGGGGGGGCCGGCCTGGGCAGTGGCCAGGGGGTGGTGCAGAGCGTGCGGGCCGCCGGTGATAACAACAGCGCGCTCAACAACGTCGACATCACCATCAGCCAATCCGGTCAAACACCGGCGATCAACCAACAAGGCAGTGTGTTGACGACCAATAACCCGGTTTTATTAAGCAACACGGCCGGTAGCGTCAGTGTGACGATGAACAGCGGAGCTATTCAAATGGCTATCGCTGCCAACAACAATCAGGGCAACTCGTTGCAACAAATCGCTCAAGGCGGCGTGTTACAGAACACTACGTTATTGGGCGGCGGCAATGCCGTGAATAACATGACTCAATTGAATATGGTACTGGGCAACAAACTGCCCAGTACCGACGGACTTAATTCAAACCTCAATCAACTAAAAGCCCTTCGTGCTGCAGGATATTGAACTAGGCTGTCCCACAACTTTATGGACTCCCCGGACGGCTTATTTCATGCATCGATCGTTTACCTTTCGCGCAGTTGTATGTATGAGCGCACTGCTTCCCTCCACGCTGTTACAGGCGGCCTCGGAGGTTGATGTAGAAACGTTAAAACAAGAATTAATGGAGTTGCGCCAGCGTTACGATCAGCAGCAAAAAGCGTTGGCAGTGCTTGAGCAGCGAGTGCGCCAAGTCGAAGAGCAACCGGCGGTCCCGGCCCCGAAAAGGTTGGTGAAATCCCCGGCCGATCTCAAGCGCGGACAAACCGTTGCCCAATCAAGTGGTGGTGCCGCGGGCGGCGCCAGTGGCAGCTCTTACGGCGAGTCGCTAAAGGACGACTCGGCCCCTGCGCAAAGTGTGACCAACCTGTACGACGAAGCCAGCGGCTTCTTTGGCGGCGGCAAGTTCAGTGTCGAAACCGGGGTCACGTATTCGCGCTATGACACCCGCCAACTCACGCTCAATGGCTTTCTGGCGCTGGACTCCATCTTGCTGGGCAACCTGAACCTGGACCGTATCAAAGCCGATAACTGGACCCTGGACCTGACGGCACGCTACAACCTCGACAATCGCTGGCAGTTCGATGTCAACGTGCCTGTGGTGTATCGGGAATCGACCTACCAGTCCGGCGGCGCCAATGGCGGCGATGCGTCGGCAGCGTCCGACAGAACTGTCACCCGTGATCCCACCCTTGGCGACGTCAACGTCGGCGTGGCGTACAAATTCCTCGACGAATCGCCCAACACCCCTGATGCCGTATTCTCGGTCAGGGTCAAGGCACCGACCGGCAAGGATCCGTTCGGTATCAAGCTGGTCACCGACGGGCAGAACAACAACATCATCTACCCCGAAAGCTTGCCCACGGGTAATGGGGTGTGGTCCATCACACCGGGCATTTCGCTGGTCAAGACCTTCGACCCGGCGGTGCTGTTCGGCTCCCTTTCCTACACCTACAACCTGGAAGATTCGTTCAGTGACATCGGTAGCACCGCCGGTCAGTCTCAGCCCGGCAGCGTCAAACTCGGCGACAGTTACCAGATTGGTGCGGGCGTGGCCTTTGCGCTGAACGAAAAGATGAGCATGTCGTTCTCGGTGTCTGACCTGATCCAGAGCAAGAGCAAAATCAAATACAAGGGTCAAGACTGGCAAACCCTGACCACCAGCGACGCCAACGCCGGGTACTTCAACGTCGGTATGACCATTGCCGCCACTGACAACCTGACCATCGTGCCCAACCTCTCGATCGGTCTGACCGAAGATGCGCCCGATTTCACGTTCAGCCTGAAATTCCCTTACTACTTTTAACGTCGCCAACGGAAAAGGCCCGCTGCGGGTGAACGCAGCGGGCCTGTTCTTTTCACCCCGCCCTAGCGGATTTGATGCTTGTGCAACAAACGGTAAAACGTTGGCCGTGACACGCCCAGTACTTTGGCCGCCAGGCTGAGGTTGTTGCTGTGGCGCTGCAGCACATCACACAACGCCTGACGTTCAGCACGGTCCTTATAGTCTTCCAGTGTGCCCATGGTCAGGCTGGGCGCCTGCCGGGTCTCAAGTCCAAGATCACACGGCTCTATCTGACGACCTTCAGCCAACACCAAGCCGCGGCGAACCCGATTGGCCAGCTCTCGGACATTGCCCGGCCAGTCGTGATTGCCCATGGCCACTAGGGCTTGCTCGCTGAAGGTACGCGGTCGTCGCCCGGTTTCCTGGCTGTAAAACCGTGCAAAGTGGTTGGCCAGCATGGCCATGTCACCATGACGTTCACGCAAGGGTGCGGTGAGGACCTGCAACACGTTGAGCCGGTAATACAAATCCTCGCGAAAACGCCCGTTGATGATCGCCGCTTCCAGGTCCACATGCGTCGCCGCCAACACCCGCACATCCACCGGGATCGGCTGGCTACCGCCCACCCGTTCAATGTGTTTTTCCTGCAAGAAGCGCAGCAAGTTGGCCTGGAGTTCAAGGGGCAGATCGCCAATTTCATCCAGAAACAATGTCCCGCCGTGGGCCGCTTCGATACGCCCGACCTTGCGTTGATGGGCGCCGGTGAACGCGCCCTTTTCATGGCCAAACAGCTCCGACTGGATCAGGTGTTCCGGGATCGCTCCGCAGTTGATTGCCACAAATGGCCGGGCGTGGCGCTGGGACTGGCGGTGCAAGGTTCGGGCGACCAATTCTTTGCCCGTGCCGCTCTCGCCCCGGATCAAGACCGGCGACTCAGTGGGAGCCAGTTTGCCCAACAGTTTGCGCAGGTCCCGGATCGCGCGGCTTTCCCCCAGCAACTCGTGCCCGGCGCTTTCAATCGGGTCCGTACTACGGCCCCGTAAGCGCGCCATGCCAAATGCACGGCCCAACGTGACCTGAACCCGCGACACGTCAAAAGGCAGGGTATGAAAATCAAAAAACCACTCGCAGACAAAATCACCCACGGTCTTCATTTGCAACGTGTCAGGGCTGAGCACGGCAATCCACTCTGTCCCGCTGCGGCTAATCATGTCTTTGACCGCTTCGGGCCGTTCCAGATGAAAAGGTTGTAACCGGATAAGACCGACGTCACATGAGCGATCAATGACAGCGTCCAGGTTGCAACTGTCCACATCCCAGCCAATGTTACGCAGCCCGGGCACTATCTGATGACAATCATCACAAGGATCAACCACTAACAAACGGCGGGATGCGGACAATGCGAGCATGACTGTTCCTTGGCGCCAAAATATTAAAAGATTAGTAAAAACAGTAAGTTGAGGAGATTGCTCATAACGTTAGCCTTACTTTTGCCCGCGCTTGTACTGTTTTCTTATAAGCCTAATATCAAACGGAACTTTGCCCACTCATAGTCACAGACACGCAACGTAAATCCGTGTCTTTGAACGCAACTAAACGCTGATCCAGATCAGTGAAATGAAAAACCGTTAAAAAAAAGCACAAATGGGTGTGACCTGCGTGGGGGCATCGGTCATCAGTACAAGTAACCAACCGCACGGTAAGCCCAGCCGACGGTTAATCACGTGATGGGCCTATTTGAGAGACGACCCCTATGAACGCCCCGCTCCGTTTCAACGAAGCACTTTTGATTGCCGGCCACGCATTTCAACCTTTCCAGTGCGTGGCGTGGGCTGCACAGGACGGCCATGGCGAACTGAGCCTGACCGTGATTGACCGCACCAGCACCCGCATTGGCCGCAAACAGATCCCGCGCAGTGCCTGCGCCGATGCCGCACAGCTCGCAAGCCTGCTGGCACAAGCCCGCGCCGAGCTGAGCGAAGAAGGCTACGCGTTGCAGCCTTGGGTAATGCCGGCTTAATCAGCCCGCGTATATGTGTGTTGCGCAACGAGGCTGCGACAAGGTGACAAGACAGGTCACCTGATCGCAGCCTCGCGTTTTTTAGCTACAGGGTTTGAAGTTCATCCAGGTGCCGGTAATCGATGTGCAGATCGCTGGCGATTTGCCGGGCCCTGCCCAGGCGAATCGGTCCGCGTTCCATGTCGATCAACAGGCCCGGGCATTCTAGTGTTGGCTGCGTGCGCCATGCCTTGAGCCGCCCATCAGTGAGCAACAACACGCGTTGCTCCTCCAGCGGGAAACGCCGGCGCCGGGTTTTGAGCCACTCACTGGCTTGACTCACCGCTTCCAGTAACGGCGTACCGCCCCCCGCGCCCAATCCTTGCAGCCAGTGTTCCAACCCTTTGGCTGCTTTGATGCCGCTGACGTGCCACTGCGGACCCAAACCGCTGGCCGTCATCACGGCCACCCGTGCACGTTGCCGATAGGCATCCTCGAACACTTCGGCCAGCACGCCTTTGGCGTCCGTCAGTGCGTGATGACGCCGGGTCGAAGCCGAAGCATCCACGATCACCAGCCACACCTGTGGTGCCGTGCTGCGCCGGTTTTTGAAGGCCAGGTCGTTGCGTTGCCGCGGCCGCCCCTGCAACAACGTCTGCACCCAATCCACCCCCCCACAAGGCGCTGCACGGCTGGCGCCTTGCTTACCGCTGTCCAGGGTACCCGGCCGGGGTCTGGCATCCGCCCCCACCGTTGCACGAGGGCGGATGCCTAAGGCTTTTTTGGCCAGCTCGGCACTTCACGGCGCACACCCGTGGCCTGTGGCTGAACCGGCAACTGGCCCCACAACCCCTGCCCCGCGTCCGCCGCCGTGCCTGGAGAAGGCTCGGGGGGTGGCGGTTGATCCGGCGTGGGGCCTTGCGGCGATTGCTGGCGACGACGGTGGCGCAGGGCAAACTCGGCCACGGCGTCGATGTCCTGTGTCTCAATACGGTTGGCGCCACGCCACGCGGCATGAGCACGGGCGGCACGCAGCCAGACCAGATCAGCGCGCAGGCCGTCAACGCCCGCCGCAAAGCAGCGTTGCGTGATGGTCGCCAGCGAGGCATCATCCAGCGCAATAGCGCCAAGCAGCGCACGTGCGTGCTGACAGCGCGCGCGCAAGGCCTCCTGGCTGGCTCGCCAGTGCGCGCAGAACCCCTGCGGATCGGCATCAAAGTCCAGACGCCGACGAATGATTTCGCCGCGTTCGACGGGCAGTGGCTGGCCGCTCATGGCGACGTTGAGACCGAAGCGGTCGAGCAATTGGGGCCGTAGCTCGCCTTCCTCGGGGTTCATGGTGCCAATCAGCACAAAACGTGACGGGTGACGATGGGAAATCCCGTCGCGCTCCACGACGTTGATACCGCTGGCGGCCACGTCCAGCAGCACGTCCACCAAATGGTCGGCCAGCAGGTTCACTTCATCGACATACAACACCCCGCCATCCGCTTTGGCCAGCACGCCCGGTGAAAACTGCGCCTTGCCCTGTCCCAGTGCCGCATCCAGATCGAGCGTGCCCACCAGTCGCTCTTCGGTGGCGCCCAGCGGCAAGGTGACGAATTGACCGCTGGCAAGCACATCCGCCAGCCCGCGAGCCAGGGTGGACTTGGCCATCCCGCGCGGGCCTTCAATCAACACCCCGCCGATTTTCGGGTCAATCGCCGTCAGGCACAGCGCCAGTTTCAAGTCCTCGGCGCCCACGACCGCAGACAGCGGGAAGTGCGGGGTATCAGTCATGTCAATGTCCACATCAGTCTTCTTCAATGTCCAGCAGCAGGTTTTCCAACGCGTCCCGGTACTCGCCCGGTTCACTCCACAGACCGCGTTGCTGGGCCTCCAGCAGACGCTCGGTCATGTCGCGCAGCGCATGAGGGTTGTGTTGCTGCACAAATTGCCGGGTGTCCGGGTCAAGCAAATAGGCATCGGCCAGCAACGCATATTGATGGTCGTCGATCAGGTGCGTGGTGGCGTCGAACGCGAACAGGTTGTCCAGGGTCGCCGCCATTTCAAACGCGCCTTTATAGCCATGCCGTTTGACGCCCTCAATCCACTTCGGATTGGCCGCACGGGAACGGACCACCCGGTTCAGTTCTTCCTTGAGGGTGCGAATCTTCGGTAAATCCGGTTGGCTGTGATCGCCGTGGTAACTGGCGACTTGCCCGCCACTCAGGCTCTCCACGGCAGCGAGCATGCCCCCCTGGAACTGGTAATAGTCGTTGGAGTCGAGTAAATCGTGCTCGCGATTATCCTGGTTCTGTACCACCGCTTGCAGCTGGCTGAGGCGCTGGGCGAACGGGCCGCGGGCCGCGGTGCCCTCATCGGCGCCGCCATAGGCATAGCCGCCCCAGTTCAGATAGACCTCGGCCAGATCGTCACGGCTCTGCCACAAACGCCCGTCGATGGCGTTCTGCACACCGGCGCCATAGGCGCCGGGTTTGGCGCCAAACACCCGCCAGCCAGCCTGACGCGCCGCCAGTTCCGGGGCCAGCCCTTCGCGCTCCAACTGCGCGCGTTCCTGGCGCACTTTGGCCGCCAGCGGGTTCACGTCATCCGGCTCGTCCAGTGCTGCCACAGCCTGCACGGCCGCATCGAAGAGGCGAATAAGGTTGGCAAACGCATCGCGGAAGAACCCCGACACCCTCAGCGTGACATCCACCCGCGGCCGGTCGAGCAGGCTCACCGGCAGGATTTCAAAGTCGTCCACGCGCTGACTGCCAGTGGCCCACACCGGGCGCACGCCCATCAGCGCCATGGCTTGGGCGATATCGTCGCCACCGGTGCGCATGGTGGCCGTGCCCCAGACGGACAACCCCAGTTGTCGCAGATGATCACCGTGATCCTGCAAGTGGCGCTCAAGGATCAAATTGGCGGATTGGAAACCGATGCGCCACGCGGTGGTGGTCGGCAGGTTGCGCACGTCCACCGAGAAAAAATTGCGCCCTGTGGGCAGTACATCCAGCCGCCCGCGACTCGGTGCCCCACTGGGCCCGGCTGGCACGAAGCGACCCTGGAGCGCGTCGAGCATGCCCTGCATCTCGGCGGGGCCGCAGGCGTCGAGCCGGGGTGCAACCACCTGCAGCAAGGCGTCAAAAATGCTCCGCACCTCGGCCCATTGATCGTCGCAGGGCAGTGCCAATGTGCCTGCCAGCGCGTGTTCGATCAGCCCGGCGGCATACAGCTCAAGGCGCTCGCGGGTGTCGCCAGCGGTGCGCCACAGGGCATCGCTGACGGCCAACAATGGCGCCGGGCGTCGCGCGGTCCAGGGTTCGGCCAGCGCACAATCGAGCGGATCGAAACCCAGGCCGAACGCCTTGGACAGCGCCCGTAACACACTGGATTGCGCACCGCGCCCGTCGCCACGGGGTATGCGCAGCAGCGCCAGCAGCGTATCAATGCGTAAACGGCCCTCGGGCGACTCGCCAAAAATATGCAGCCCGTCGCGTATCTGCGACTCTTTCAGGTCACACAAGTACGTGTCCAGACGCGGCAGCCAGATGGCCGCATCGGCGTCGCTATCGAGCTTTTCGTCCAGCTCCAGTTCGCGGTCGATATGGGTTTCGCGCACCAGTTTGAGAATGTCGCGCTGTAACTCTCGCGCCCTGCGCGGGTCCAGCAACTGCGCTTCGTAATATTCGTCCGCCAGCAGCTCGAGGTCGCGCAACGGACCATAGGTTTCGGCGCGGGTCAGCGGTGGCATGAGGTGGTCGATGATCACCGCCTGTGTGCGACGCTTGGCCTGTGCGCCTTCGCCCGGGTCATTCACGATGAACGGGTAAATATTGGGCAACGGGCCCAGCAAAGCGTCTGGCCAGCATTCATCTGACAACCCCACGCCTTTACCCGGCAACCACTCCAGATTGCCGTGTTTGCCCACGTGCACGACAGCATGCGCGCCATAGGTGTGCCGCAGCCAGAAGTAGAACGCCAGATAGCCATGGGGCGGCACCAGATCCGGGTCGTGATAAACAGCGCTGGCATCCACTTGATAGCCTCGGGCGGGCTGGATCCCAACAAAGGTCAGGCCTAAGCGCAGGCCTGCAATCATCAGTCGGCCGCCGCGAAACATCGGGTCATTTTCCGGTCGTCCCCAGCGCGCCAGCACGGCTTGTTGATTAGCGGGCGGCAGCGCCCTGAACTGCGCCGCGTATTCGTCCAGACCCAGGCTTTGGTGGCAGGGGCGCAGGTCGAGGCTTTCCAGGTCATTGCTGACGCCGCCGAGCAGCGCTTGAATCAACGCTGTGCCGGACTCGGGCAGTTCGCCTTCGAGTGGATAACCCTGTTGCTTCAAGGCCCGCAGGATATTCAACGCCGCGGCCGGGGTGTCCAGCCCTACCCCGTTGCCGATACGCCCGTCACGGGTCGGGTAATTGGCGAGGATCAACGCGATGCGCTTCTGCGGGTTGGGCACGCGGGCCAACTCAACCCAGCGTCGCGCCAGTTGCGCGACAAAGTCCATGCGCTCGGGCTGAGCGCGATAACACACCACATCTGACTGACTGCGCTCACTGCGCCAGGCCAGATCTTTAAAGCTGATGGGACGGCTGATGATGCGCCCGTCCAGCTCCGGCAGCGCGATGTGCATGGCCAGGTCGCGCGGGCCAAGCCCTTGTTCACTGGCACGCCAGCCGGGTTCGTTGTCCTGGGCGCAAATTGCCTGAATCACCGGGATGTCGCGCCGGAACGGCCGCAGGTGCGGAGCCTCCGGACTGGACTGAGCGAAACCGGTGGTGTTGAGAATGACGGCGGCGTCGACCTCATCCAGCAGGTCTTGCACCACCGCCAGGCACCCCGGTTCCTTGAGGCTGGCCACGGCAAGGGGTAACGGATTGATCCCCGCTGCTTGCAGGCGTTGGCAAAACACATCCACAAAGCCGGTGTTGGCCGCTTGCAAATGCGAGCGATAAAACAGCAAGGCGGCCACGGGCAAGCCGGGCTGCCAATCTGCCTGCCAGTCGCTGAGCTGCGGGTTGGGGTGCACCGGGTGATAAATCGCAGTACGCGGCAGGGCTTGCGGCTCGCCCCACGGGTAAGCGCGCCCCAGCCATTGGCTAGCGAGGCAGTTGTAGAGTTGCAGTGCGTTATGCCGCCCGCCCTGACGCAAAAAATGCCAAAGGCGTTCAGCCTGTTCGGCGGGCACTGTGCTCAGCGCGCTGAGCTCAGGGTCCGGGCGGTCGTCGCCGGGCACCAGGATCAAGGTCACGCCGCGCTCGGCCAACTGCATCAACTGTTCGATGCCATAGCGCCAATAGCCAATCCCGCCATGCAACGACAGCAGGATGACCTTGGCGTGTTGCAGCACCTGATCGACATACAGGTCGACCGAGGCGTGATTCTGAACCTGCATCGGGTTGGCCAAGCGCAGGCTCGGGTAATCTTCAGGCAATTGCTGCGCCGCTTCGGCCAGCAATGCCAGGCTTGAGTCGCCGCTGCACAGGATTACCAGCTCGGCGGGGGTTTGCCCCAAGTCAGCAATGTTGTCGTCCGATACAAAGCCACCGGGCTGGGTCCTGAGCAAATGCATGGCTTATGCGCTCAGTGCTGTGCGCAGGGAGGATTCCAGCAGCGCGGCGTCCAGGTCCTGGCCAATCAGTACCAGCTTGGTGACGCGGTTCTCATCCGCCGCCCAGGCGCGGTCGAAGTGCTTGTCAAAGCGGGTGCCCACTCCCTGAATCAACAAGCGCATCGGCTTGCCCGGGATCACGGCAAAACCCTTGACCCGCAGGATGCCGTGCCGGATCACCAACTGCGTCAGGGCATCCAGCAACACGCGCTCTTCGGCTTGGGGCAGTTCAATGGAAATGGAGTCGAATGCGTCGTGATCGTGGTCGTCGTGGTCATCGCCTTCATGGTGATGATCGTGATGGCTGTGGCGACTGTCGATGTGCGCTTCCGAGCTGTTACCCAGCCCCAGCAGCACGTCGAGCGGCAAACGGCCACTGCTGGCTTCGATCACTTTCACTGCAGGCGGCAGTTCTTCAGCGACTTCCAGACGCACCTTGGCCAGGTCTTCAGGGCTAATCAGGTCGGCTTTGTTGAGGATGACCAAGTCGGCGCTGGCCAATTGGTCGGCAAACAGCTCATGCAGCGGCGACTCGTGGTCCAGGTTCGGGTCGAGTTTGCGCTGGGCATCCACCTGATCCGGGAAGGCAGCAAAGGTACCCGCTGCCACGGCCGGGCTGTCGACCACGGTAATCACCGCATCGACTGTGCAGGCGCTGCGGATTTCGGGCCATTGAAACGCTTGGACCAGCGGCTTTGGCAGCGCCAGGCCGGAGGTTTCGATCAAGATGTGGTCGATGTCGCCGCGACGCGCCACCAGCTCGCGCATCACCGGGAAGAATTCTTCCTGAACGGTGCAGCACAGGCAGCCGTTGGCCAGTTCATACACGCGGCCGTTGGCTTCTTCTTCGGTACACCCGATGGAGCACTGTTTGAGGATTTCGCCATCAATGCCCAACTCGCCGAACTCGTTAACGATAACGGCAATGCGACGACCCTGCGCGTTGTCCAGCATGTGACGCAGCAAGGTGGTTTTGCCCGAGCCGAGGAAGCCGGTGACGATGGTGACGGGTGTTTTGGCCAGTGTTTTCATCGGATGCCCTTTGGCAAAGCGGCGGGCATACGGGACGACGGCCGCACGCACTGCACGGCCGTATTCGCCACCGGATCACCCCGCCCGGTTGAAGTAAAAAACGCTCACGAGGCAGGTCTCCTGGCTGACGGCTGGCAGCAGCCGGTGGCTGCGCCTTTCCTTGCGCCTTCCCGCTCCAAGGAGCAGTGGCATTGCAAGGCAATTGACCGTTTACAGTTGCGGGGGCAGCCGCGGCTTACCGCGTTCCCTTCTTAGCTTCGCGTCGCGAAGAACCTCGAACGCGCAAGGCTACGCAGTGCGTTGTAACAGGTCAATGTCAAGACGCGGGCCGGTGCATCAAAGGGTGGGCAATTTGGCCCACGGGTGCGCCTGTTCCAGCTGCGCACTCAGGCGCAGCAGCACATCCTCCCCGCCCATCGGGGCGGTCAGCATCATGCCAATTGGCATGCCAGTGCCACTCATGCCCACCGGCAGCGAGATGGCTGGCTGCCCGCTGACATTGGCCAGCACGGTAAACCCGGCACTGCCCATGGCGTTGTGGGCATAACTGTCCCAGGGCTGATCGAGGCTCAGCAACCCCAGCTCCGGTGTGACGTTAGCAGTGACCGGCGACAGGATCACGTCGCGCTGCCGGAACTGCTCCTCCATGTGGCCACCTATAGACTCGAACGACTGGCGGGCGCGGTACAACGCTTCGCCGGTCACTTTTTGCGCGTTGCCCAACACCACGTGCGTAATGCGCTCTAGATCTTCAGGTGTCGCACTGCGCCCCAGCGCCTGCTCGCGGTCGTGGACCAGGCTCAACAGTGCGTCACCGATCACTGCGCCATGAGCCCCAAACAGTTGCCGTGGATCAACGTGCAAACGCACAGGCTCTACGTGGTGCCCCAAAGCCGACAAGCGCTGAACGGTTTCATCCAGTACCCGGGCGACGTCAGGGTCAAGTGGCGCACCGGTCAGCGAATCGGTTACCACACCGATTCGCAAGCGCCCCGGCGCGGCCTGCAACTCCTCGACGTAAGGCCGGGCCAGGGGTTTCGTCCAATACGGGCTACCGGCTTCATGGCCCTGCCCTGCGTCCAGAAACAACGCCATGTCCCGCACGTTGCGCGACACCACGTTGCCGACACTGGCGCCAAACCAGCCTTCGAACTTGCCCGGCCCGCTGGGCGTGCGATAACGCCCAGGCTTGAGCCCCACCAATCCGCAATACGAGGCCGGAATCCGAATCGAACCGCCGCCATCGGTGGCATGGGCGACGGGCACAATCCCGGCCGCCACCGCCGCCGCGGCCCCGCCGGAAGAGCCGCCCGCACTCATGGCCAGGTTCCACGGATTGCGGGTTTGCCCCCACAACAACGACTCGGTGGTCGTGGTCAGGCCGAATTCCGGGCACGTGGTTTTGCCAAACGGTACGGCGCCGGCCGCTTGATAACGGGCAATCAAGGTACTGGTATGAGGTGCCGCGTCGGCATCCTTGAACAAGCGGCAGCCATTGGTGGTGGGCGTACCCTGCAGATAAGTATTGAGGTCTTTAACCAGAATCGGCACGCCAGCCAGGCTTCCGGAAGTGGACGTACCATTGCCCTGACGGGTCTTGAGCAAGGTTGTGGCGTATTCATCGTGACGCAGGTTGACCGCGTTGACGTTGGGGTTGACCGCATCACAGCGCGCCATCGCCGCTGCCAGCAACGCCTGCGGGCTGACCTCGCCCTTGCGCACGGCATCAGCCATGCCCCAGGCATCCAGCTTCAGGTAATCGGTTTGCGACAGCGCATTGCTGTCAGCCGCCTGGGCAAAACGGCCCAACAGCCCGGCACCCACTGCCACGGCTCCGGCCTTGAGCACATGGCGGCGTGGCCAGCCAGCCGGGGGTTGCAGTTCATCCATGGACACAGGGGGCTTTGGCACAGTCATTCTCCAGCTGGGTGGTTGTGTTGGGGGCCGCACGCGGTGTAATCAATCGGCCGTGACCATCGATTGCATCGTCGGTAAAAAGTGTTCGCCATAGGGTGGCAACAGCCCCCACTCACGACGCGGGTCGTTGGCAGGCGCCTTGAACACCGTGCGCATGTGACTGAATTCGAGGAAACCTTCACGGCCGTGATAATGGCCCATGCCGGACGCGCCAATGCCGCCGAAGGGTGCATCGTGCAGCGCGGCGTGCATCATCACGTCATTGATCGTCACGCCACCGGACCAAGTGTGTTGCAACACATACCGTTGCTCTTCTTCACTCTGGCCAAAGTAATACAGCGCCAAGGGACGCTCGCGACTGTGAATGTCTGCCAGCGCCTCGTCCAGCTGCGCGTATGGCAGCACCACCAGCGCCGGACCAAAGATTTCTTCGTGCAAAATCTGGCTGTCGCGAGGCGGGTTCACCACCACCTGCAAGGGCCGACGCCGCTGCTGCTCATCCACCGGCAACGGTTGCGGAAAGCTCTCGACGCGTGCGCCGCGGTCACGGGCGTCCTGCACGTAGCCTTCGACGCGCTGCAAGTGCCGGGCGTTAATCACCGCCACCACGTCCGGGTTGTCGTCGATGCGCGGGAACAATTCGCCATAAGCGGTGCGCAGCGCGCCCAGAAAGTCATCCAGCAACCCCTGCGGTACGTACACCACATCCGGGTTAATACAGATCTGCCCGCCGTTATTGCCCTTGGCAGCTGCAATGCTAAACGCCGCTTTGGCCAGGTCGGCTGTGTGCGAGATGATGACGGGCGATTTGCCACCCAATTCCAGCGTCAACGGCACCAGGTTAAGGGCCGCATTGCGCATCACGGAACGCGCTACCGCCGTGCTGCCGGTGAACACCAAATGATCGAACGGCTGCGAGGTGAAGACCTGCGCCAGCTCGGCATCACCGTTAACCACCGCCACTTCAAGGGGGTCGAACAGCTCGGCAAACGCTCGGGCCACCACCGCGGCGGTGCGCGGCACCACCTCGGAGGGTTTTAGAATGGCCCGATTACCCGCCGCCAGCACACACGCCAACGGGCTGAGCAACGTAAACAGTGGCGCATTCCAGGTGCCGATAATGCCGACGCTGCCCTTGGGCTGGTGCATCACCCACGCCTTGGCGCCCAACTGGCCGTAGGGTGCAAAGACCTCACGGGGTTCGTCTTCCATCCAGTGCTCAAGGTGGTCGCGGGCGTACTTGAGTGAGGCCAGCGAACCGATCACGTCGTTCATCAGCGAAAACCCTTGGGGCCTACCGTCAAAGTCCGCGTCCATGGCATCCACCAAGGGTTGCTGATAGCGCACCACCAGGTCGATCACTCGTTGCAGACGCTCCCGACGCTGTTCAGCGCTGACGTGACCGTGGGCGATAAACGCCTCCTTTTGGGCCGTTAACACCTGCGACAGTTGCTCGGGAGTGGCGAAGATGGAGGTCATGGGCAAGTCCTGTGAAAAAAAACCGGCGGGTTAGTGACGTGGAAACTAGCCAATCGCGGTGCCAAAAGCCTCGTCCGATCGGACGATAATCGGCCGACTACGTTAGTCCGTTGAGACGATGTAGTGCGTGGCCTGGCGGCGAATACTGCACGCACGAAAATTCAATCCATGAGGTTCGTCATGGCAATGCAAAGCAGCTTCGACCCGCAGGCGTTCCGCACGGCGCTGGGCACGTTCACCACCGGGGTGACGATCATCACCACACAGGCGGAAGACGGCTCGCCCATCGGCATCACCGCCAACAGCTTCAACTCGGTCTCACTCAACCCGCCTCTGGTGTTGTGGAGCCTGGCCAAGACCGCGCGCAGCCTGCCGGTCTTTACCAGCGGCAAACACTGGAACGTGCACGTGCTCTCCACTGAGCAGGAGCCGCTGTCAGGTCGTTTTGCCATGCAGGGCGAGAACAAGTTCGCAGAAATCCAGCTCGACAACGGCATCAGTGAGGCCCCGCTGTTACAGGACTGCACGGCACGTTTTCAGTGCCGCACCGCGTTCCAGTACGAAGGCGGCGACCACGTGATTTTTGTCGGGGAAGTGCTCGCTTTCGATCACAGCGACCGCGCCCCGCTTGCGTTCCAGAGCGGGCAATATGCCCTGGCCACGCGCAAACCCCGCAGTGAACTGCGCCTGGCCACCACCCCGCCGCCACCCGAGTGCAGCTACACCGAGGACTTGCTCGGGTACTTGCTCGGGCGTGCGCACTACCAATTGCTGGACGCCTTGCACCGTTTGTTGAGCAATCAGCAACTGGACGAACACGCGTTTTTCATCCTCTCGGTGCTGTGCATCCGTGACAACCTCAGCCTGTCCGAAATCAACACCTTCGTCAGCTATACAGGCCATGTCGTGACGGCCGCCAGCATGCGCTTTCTGGAGAAACAAAATCTGGTGGCCGTCGAGGGCAGTCATCAGGCACCGCGTTATGTGCTGACCGCCACAGGCCGCGAGACCTCGGTGCAGCAATTGGCACTGGCCAAGGCGGTCGAAGAAGACCTGTCGTCCAAGCTTGGCCCCGGCGATGCACAGGCGCTCAAGGTGCTACTCAAGCGCCTGATTGCCGCCAGCGATCCCGGCCTCCCTGACCTGTGGGCGCCACGCTGAGTCTTGTGCATGATGCGCAGGCCTTCCAAGAATAAAAACAAGGGATTTTCATGAACATCATTCAACGCTTTACCCTCACTGGCAGCGTGGCCGTCATCACCGGCGGCGGGCGCGGCATCGGCCGTGCCATGGCGCTGGCCTATGCCGAAGCAGGCGCCGACGTGGTGCTGGCTGCTCGCACCCTGAGCGATGTCGAAGCGGTGGCCGAGGATGTGCGCGGCCTGGGGCGACGCGCCCTGGCTGTGCAGTGCGACGTGAATGACGCCGAACAGCGTGCAGCCCTCATCACCCAGGCACGCGAGCACATGGGACGCATCACCCACCTGGTCAATAATGCCGGGGGCGCCGGGCCAAATGATCCGTTGACCCTGACCGTTGAACGCTTCGAAGAAATCATGCGTTTCAACGTCTCGTCGGCCTACCACTTGACCCAGCTGTGTGTGCCGCACATGCGCGAGGCTGGCTGCGGCAACATCATCAACATAACGTCAGGTGCTGCCCGATATGCGCAGACCCAGTTCAGCGCCTATGGCACTGCCAAGGCTGCGCTGAGCCACATGACACGTCTGTTGGCGCAGGATTTCGCGCCGCACGTGCGGGTCAACGGGATTGCACCGGGGCCAATCCTCACCGATGCCTTGAACCGCGTGCTGCCGGTGCCCATGCGCGAAGGCATGATCAAGGCCACCCCGCTGCAAAGCCTCGGTGAGCCGGAAGATATTGCCGCCGCTGCGCTGTACCTCGCCTCCCCGGCCTCGCGCTGGGTCACCGGTAAAATCCTTGAAGTGGACGGCGGCGCCGAATCGAGCGTGTGGCCGGGCTAATACCGCCACTACCGCAAACGTCGTCGCGGGTACAGGCCGCGACGGCAGGGCCAGAGAGAACCTATATGGACAGCAAACTGATTGAAGCGCTGGGCGATGAGCTGTTTCACGCCCTGCGCGAGCGCCGCAGCGTACCGCCGCTGACTCAACGCTACCCGGACCTCACGCTGGAAATGGCCTACCACATTTCCCTGCGCTTCCTGCAACGTCGTGAAGGCTTGGGGGAACAGGTTGTCGGTAAAAAAATCGGCGTTACCAGCCGCGCGGTGCAAGACATGCTCGACGTACATCAACCCGACTTCGGTTTTTTAACCGATCGCATGCGGGTCGGTAATGACAGTGACGTGAGTTTTCAAACCCATCAATTAGTGCAACCCCGGGCCGAAGGCGAAATCGCCTTCATGCTTGGGCAAGACCTTCACGGTCCGGGCATCACCGCCGATGACGTAATGGCCGCCACGCAGTGGGTTGCCCCGTGCTTTGAGATCGTCGACTCGCGCATCGTCGACTGGAAAATCCGTATTCAAGACACCGTGGCCGACAACGCCTCGTGCGGCGTCTTCGCCTTGGGTGATGAACGCATCAACCCCCGTGAGCTGGACTTGGCCAAGGTGCAGTTGAACCTGCTGAAAAACGGTCAACCCGCGGGCAATGGCTTGGGGTCTGCGGTGCAGGGGCACCCGTGTGAAGCCGTAGCGTGGCTGGCCAATACGCTGGGGAAGTTCGACATCCCGTTTCGCAAAGGCGAAATCATCCTTTCCGGTGCTCTGGCGCCGCTGGTACCCGTGCTGCCGGGGGACGACGTCAGCCTGACCCTCAGCGGGCTGGGCAGCGCCCGTCTGCGTTTCGTGTCCTGAACCTGTGATCGAGAGCTCAATGATGACCAAAAAGATCAAATGCGCCCTGATCGGGCCCGGCAACATCGGCACCGACCTGCTCTACAAACTGTTGCGCAGCGAGGTGCTGGAACCGGTGTGGATGGTGGGCATCGACGCCACGTCCGAAGGGTTGCTACGCGCCCGGGACATGGGGCTCAAAACCACCAGTGAGGGCGTAGACGGCTTGTTGCCCCATGTGCTGAACGACAACATTCAGATTGCCTTTGACGCGACCTCGGCCTATGTCCATGCCGAAAACAGCCGCAAGCTCAATGCGATGGGCGTGTTGATGATCGACCTCACACCAGCCGCCATCGGCCCTTACTGTGTACCGCCGGTGAACCTGGCCGCCAACCTCGAACGCGGCGCGATGAATGTCAACATGGTCACTTGCGGCGGGCAGGCAACCATTCCGCTGGTGGCAGCAGTGTCCAGTGTTCAGCCCGTGGCGTATGCCGAAATTATCGCCACCGCAGCGTCCAAATCCGTAGGCCCCGGCACACGCAAGAACATCGACGAATTCACCCGTACCACTGCCAGCGCCATCGAGCAGGTGGGCGGCGCCAAAAAAGGCAAGGCCATCATCATCGTCAACCCGGCAGAGCCGCCGTTGATCATGCGCGACACCGTGCATTGCCTGACCGAAACCGAGCCCGATCAAGCCGCCATTCGCCAAGCGATTGCCCACATGATCGCCCAAGTGCAGCAATACGTACCGGGGTACAAACTGGTCAACGGCCCAGTGTTTGACGGCAACCGCGTGTCGATTTTCATGGAAGTCGAAGGCCTGGGCGACTTCTTGCCCAAGTACGCCGGCAACCTGGACATCATGACTGCGGCAGCGGCACGTACCGCCGAAATGTTTGCCGAACAAATCCTGTCGGGCGACCTGCACCTGCGCGCCACCGCCCCGCAACCTGCCCTCGCTTAAGGAGTCGACCATGGACCTTCGCGGCAAAAAAATCACCGTGCATGACATGTGCCTGCGCGACGGCATGCACCCCAAGCGTCATCAGATCAGCTTGCAACAGATGAAAGACATTGCCTGCGGCCTTGACGCTGCTGGGGTGCCACTGATTGAAGTAACCCACGGCGACGGCCTGGGCGGCAGCTCGGTGAACTATGGCTTCCCGGCCCATACCGACGAGCAATACTTGTCGGCTGTGATCCCGATGATGAAAAACGCCAACGTGTCGGCGTTGTTGCTGCCCGGCATCGGCACGGTGGATCACCTGCAAATGGCCCATGACTTGGGCGTTAGCACGATCCGGGTGGCGACCCATTGCACCGAAGCCGACGTGTCGGAGCAGCACATCGCCTACGCCCGCAAGCTGGGCATGGACACTGTCGGGTTCCTGATGATGGCGCACATGAACAGCCCCGAAGGGCTGGTCAAGCAAGGCAAGCTGATGGAGAGCTTTGGCGCCAACTGCATTTACCTCACCGACTCCGCCGGGTACATGCTGCCCCACGACATCAGTGCCCGCGTCAGTGCCTTGCGGGCCGCGCTGCACCCGGACACAGAAATCGGCTTCCATGGCCATCACAACCTGTCGATGGGCGTGTCCAATTCCATCGCCGCTATCGCCGCAGGCGCCACTCGGATTGACGCCGCAGCCGCCGGCCTGGGTGCAGGTGCGGGCAATACGCCCATGGAGATTCTGGTGGCGGTGTGTGACCGCATGGGCATCGAAACGGGGGTCAGCGTGTTTGGCATACAGGACGTAGCCGAAGACTTGGTGGTGCCAATCATGGACTTCCCGATTCGCAGCGATCGCGATGCGCTGACCATGGGCTATGCCGGGGTGTATGGGTCGTTCCTGCTGTTCGCCAAACGCGCCGAGCAGAAATATGGCGTCCCCGCGCGGGAGATCCTGGTGGAAATGGGGCGTCGCGGCATGGTCGGCGGTCAGGAGGACATGATCGAAGACACCGCCATGACCCTGGCCCGTCAACGCGCCTGACCACCCCGCAGTTGCGAGCGCTGGCGGCCGTTCGCCAGCGCCCCGGATATTCAGCGCACAGAGAATCGACCATGTCCAACACCCACGTCGGCTGGCGCAGCCACGGCCTGCTGTTATTACTGGCTGCCGTCTTTGCTGACAACTTTGTCGGGCGGCAGATTCTGGCGGTGATGATTGAACCGATCAAACGCGAGTTCGGCGTGGGTGACACCGCACTGGGCCTGATATCGGGGCTGGCATTTGCCGGTGTCTATGCACTGCTCGGGCTGCCGGCCGGGCGTCTGGCCGATCGCATGTCGCGCACCCGCCTGCTGGCCGTGGCGTGCCTGTTGTGGGCCATCGCGACCATGGCCTGCGGGCTGGCGGTAAGTTTCTGGATGCTGGCACTGGCGCGCATGGCCGTCGCGGTGAGCGAGTCACCCACCACGTCAGCCTCCATGTCGATCATTGCCGACCTTTACCCGCCCCACCGCCGCTCTTTTGCGATCAGCTGCTTTACCGCAGCGCCGACCTTTTCGGCGGTCATCGGGCTCAGTCTGGGGGCGTGGGTGGTTGAACACTATGGCTGGCGCACGGCGTTTATTGCGATTGGCCTGCCCGCGTTGCTGTTCTCAACCGTACTGGCGTTTGTGGTCAAAGACCCGGCCCGGGGGCGCTGGGATCTGGCCGGTGCGCATGCCGCCCACCCGCTGCAGAGCCTGGGCGGTGAGGCGCGCAAACTCTGGGCCAACTCGGCCTACCGCTGCCTGATTATGGCGGGCGGCCTGTGCACCTTGAGTTCGTATGCCATCGGTATGTGGAACACCAGTTTTCTGGTGCGCTCCCACGGTTTGTCGCTGCAACACGCAGGCTTGCTGGCGGGTTTTATATGCGGCGGCGTTGCCGGTATCGGTGCTCTGTTCAGCGGCTGGCTGAGCGACCGCCTGACACCGCGCAACCCGCACTGGCAGGTCGCAATTCCTATCATCGGGCACCTCGCAGCCTTGTGTGCGCTGGTGACCTACCTGTTGTGGCCAGGCACCGTGTTCATACAACTGGGCAGCGTACCGATCCCCAGTGCAATGCTGTGGTGCGCGCTCTACAGCTTTTTTGCCGTGTGGTGGGTGGCGCCTTCCTACAACCTGGTAACGCAACTGGTGCCGGCCAGCCGACGCGGTACCGCCATGGCTTTGCAGACCATTATTTCAACCTTGTTGGGCATCGGTGTTGGCCCCCTGCTGGCGGGGCTGCTTAGCGATGCGCTGCAACCCGCGTTTGGCATCGAGTCACTGCGTTACGCGCTGCTGCTCGTCAGTTTGCCGGTAGTAGGCTCGGTCGGTTTGCTGATTCGCACCGCAGGCCATGCGGCGCAAACCCACTACGTCCATGCTCCCCAACGTGCCTGATTACAGCGGGCGGCGGTTCGCGTAATCGTTTATCAACCTGTGTGTGAGCGCATAGGAAGACAATTCCTGGGTCCGTCCAGGGCTCAGGGCGAATGCCTGCCCCGCCCACAGGTTGATGAAATCCCCCGACCCCTGAGGCTCTGTTTTGGCCTTGAGCGGCAACAGCACACCTCCAGCCAAGGGAAAAGCCGGAGCCAGAGGGTTTATCGGCCCGACTTCACGCATCACCCGATTGAGAATTCCGCGTGCGGGGCGCCCGGTGAACAGGTTGGTCAATGCCGTCTGGCTGGAGCTCGCTTCATGCAACGCCCGCCGGTGGGGGTGAGTCAATTTGGCTTGCGGGCAAAACAGGTAGGCCGTACCGATCTGCACCGCGCTTGCGCCCAAGGCAAAGGCCGCTGCAATCCCGCGTGCGTCTGCAATGCCCCCGGCTGCGATCACCGGGACTGAGACTGCATCGACGATCTGCGGCACCAATGCAAATGTGCCGGTCTGGGTGGTCAGCTCATCGCTCAAAAACATTGCCCGATGGCCACCGGCTTCGTAACCCATGGCAATGATCGCATCGCAGCCATGGCGTTCGAGCCACTGCGCCTCCTCGACCGTGGTGGCAGAGCTCAATATTTTGGCGCCACAGGCCTTGACCCGAGCCACCAATGCCGGGGCGGGTAAACCGAAGTGAAAGCTGACAATTTCCGGTCGCAACTGCTCGACGAGGGTGCAGGTTGCTTCATCGAAAGGCGCGCGGCTGGAGACGGGCGTGGGTGCGTCAAAGTCAGCACCGAGTTCGTCGTAGTAACCCTTGAATAGCGACTTCCAGTGCTGAGCACGTTCAGCATCGGCTACAGGTGCGACATGGCAAAAAAAGTTCAGGTTCAAGGGCTTGTCGCACGCAGCACGAAACGTGGCCACTTCGCCGCGAATTGTCTCCAGATCGAGGGTTGCACAGGCCAGTGAGCCCAAACCGCCCGCCTTCGCCACACCCATCATCATATCCGCGCCCGCCCCCAGCATCGGCGCTTGAATAATCGGGGCCGTAATGCCTGCCACGTCAATGAAGCGTGAGTCTGGCCAGCTGTTCATGAAGTGCTCTCCTGAGTGAGTCGTCTCGGGGACAAATTGCGTCGGGGGTCGAAGGTGTGTGGCCGGTGAAAAGGGGTGCTGTACACCCCTTTGGCCGCTTGCGAAGCCCGTCAGTTGACGGGTGATTTACGGGCCAGGGCCGCAATCAACGCTGGATCGTGATCGTAAACGTCGGGCGCATACGTCACTTTACCGTCCTTGTCAGCCTGGGCGGTCCAGTACGTCATTAAGATCGGCATGGGCTGTTCCAGTCGGAACTCATAGGTGCGCCCGGTGCTGAGTAATTCTTCAGTGCGGGCTTTTTCCGAAGGGCTGACCAGCCAGTCCCGCAGTTCGAAGGCCGATTCAACCCGTACACACCCTGAACTGAAAGCGCGCGGGGCTTTGCTGAACAGTGCCTGACTCGGGGTGTCGTGCAGATACACGGCGAACGGATTGGGGAACCGCACCACGATCTTGCCCAATGGATTGCGCGGACCTGCGCCCTGACGCAGCAAGATATTGCCCGGACGTTCCCAGTTGACCTCTTGAGGTGAAAGCTGCCGACCGCTGCTGTCGAGCACTTGCAGGTCATGGCGCGCCAGGTACGATTGATCGCGGCGGATTTGCGGCAGTTTGTCCTGCTTGAAAATGGTCGGCGGGATGGTCCAGGTCGGGTTGAGGGTCAAGCGTGTGACACGGGATTTGAGCAACGGCGTTTGCCGGTCCGGCCTGCCCACTTGGGTACGGGTTTGCCAGACAGGCATGCCATTTTGGTAGACCATCAGCAACGCGGCCGGGACGTTGACCAGAAGACTGGTGGGCTCGAAGTCCTGAGCCATCCAGCGAAAACGCTCCAGATTGATGCGTAATTGATCCCGGCGCGCTTGCGCACTGACATTCATCTCCTTCAGAGTGCCCGGCCCGATGACGCCATCGGCTTGAAGCGAATGATCACGCTGAAAACTCTTTACGGCAGCGGCCAGTTCCGGCCCGTAGGTATTGTTCGTCAGCGTGGGCATGTGGCTCAGGTACCCCTCGCTCAGCATTCGTTCTGCCAACACAGGCACCCGCGCATCCTGCATGCCGGGTTTGAGCAGTTGCCCCTGCCCCACCACAGGCCAGTGAGGCAGCGGCTGCAAGCGTTCACGGGCGTACACCTTGCGCAGGTTCTGGTAGCGTTCCAGCGCAGGGCGCGCCTTGTCAAATGCGCTGCCTATGTCCTGCAGGCCCGGCCCGGCAATTGCCAGAATCGGGGTCTGCCGATCAGGCAGTTCATCGCCGGAGTGCCAGACCGGCTCGAAACGCGATTGGTTCAAACGACCAAAATGCAGATCCTGCAGGGCTTGCAAGTATTGAAAGCTGGTATCGATGTCGGCGCATAAGCCCTGATCGTTGGGCAACGGGTAGTGCGCCGGGTCCAGGCCATCATCGGCCAACGTGGGCAGTTCGGCCTGCAACGCCGCAAGACGCCCATCCACCGACCACACCGGTTGAAAGTGCTGACCTTGGTAAAACGCCTGCAATAACTGCTGAGCCGGCGCGTTAATGCGTGGGGCCAGCGCAGGACACTCGCGGGGCAAATCCGTCAGCGCGACCTCAATCATCGTCGCCGGATCAACGGGCACCTCATCGGCCAGAGCGACCAATGGCGCTGCGAGCAAAGCAATGCTCAAGTAACATGCGTGTTTTTTGATCAACTGCTTTACTCCAATCCATGGCCATCATGGTTGATGGATAACCGTATCACCCGTCGACGTTGCACAGGTCAGCACCTGTCTGGACGGGGCATTTGGAGCCTATACAACAGTGAGAACCCTAGACCTATGCTGACTTTCCTGCGACGGCTTTGTCTGGCCGCCGCGACCGTGGGCCTGTTTACCAGCCCTGTGTTCGCCGCCAGCCCCTCTACACCGGTACTGTTCAACAGCCTCGCCCAGGCAGCACCAGAACTCAATCCCCAAGCACTAAAAAGTGCCATCAGCGCCATGCAATGCGCCGTGAACAATGGCGCCAGCCAGGCTCGGCATCTGGCAGTGATTGACTACTCGCAGCCATCTACTGCGCGCCGCTTGTGGATCTTCGACCTGCAAAGCAAGCGCCTGGTATTACGCGATCTGGTCGCTCACGGGCAAAACTCCGGGGAAAACTTCGCCACCCAATTTTCCAATGACGAAGGCAGCTACCAGTCCAGCCTGGGCTTGTTCCGCACTCAAGAAAGTTACAAAGGCACCCATGGCTATTCACTGCGCATGGATGGCCTTGAGCCTGGCATCAATGACCGGGCACGCGACCGGGCCATCGTGATTCATGCCGCCAGCTATGTGAATCCGCTCTGGAGCGAGCGCCAGGGCCGCATCGGCCGCAGCCAGGGCTGCCCAGCGGTTCGGCCGCAAGTGGCGCGTAAAGTGGTAGACAAACTCAAGGACGGACAGTTCATGTTCGCGTGGTACCCCGACAAGCGTTGGCTCCAGTCCTCGGCTTACCTCAACTGCCAGCCTCGGCTGGTTGCCAGCATCGTCTCGGCAAAAGGCAGTTGAGAAACAGCGTTCAGCCATTCCCAGGCTAGCGCAGCAATTAGTACTACAGACCTTCCGCTAAGAGACTACGCTACGAGCTGTCATTAACATGGCGCCTCGTAGCGAGGTTCCACTCGACAAGGAACGCTGTAGTGACATTTGTATTGAAGTTCGAACAGGCCGGTCAGGCCAGCGTTCTAGACGTTGCAGGCATAGAAGATGCCCTCGCACTCGTGACCGAGGCTCACAGTGCCCTCGAAAACCCCACCTTGTATTTCGAGCCCAAGCAAACTTACTGCGCATTACAGCCCGGTGTGAGCCTTGAGTCAGTGGCTCAGGAACTGGACAGCCAATGGGAGTGGGCAGCTGATGACACCCTCAAGGTCCACCCCACGCTCAAAGCGAAATACCAGCTGCAGCAATAACGCTTAGCGCTATTGCCTGCTGCTCAAGCCAAACGTGCATGGACGCAGGCAGCCCATGGCCATTGCCAGCAGACTGTCCTGCAGAGCCGTCGACTCCAGCTGCTCCGGTATGTCTTGCAGTACGCCACGGATGACCTCGCGCAATCCTTGGCCGAGCAGGTACGCGGCCAATTCCGGATGCGGTGTTGTGATCTCACTTTTATACATCGTCAAAAGTGGCAGCCAGGTCGCCTCGATAAACTCCCCTGCCGTCTTGTAGGGCCCGCGCCACATGCCCAAGTGCAGGGCCGAGTGGTACCGCAAGTGAAAAGCCTTGTTCAATTTGAACAGGCGCGTTTCAACACGCACGATATTTCCGAGAATTTCCCGCAGTGCCGATTTCAACGGTACGCCCCGTAGCCGCTCACGCACCCTCAAGAGTTGTTCGGCCTCTTGGTCGAGTACACGTTCGTACAGCAGGGCAATGATGGCGTCCTTGTTGGGAAAGTATTGATAGATCGAGCCGACTGCGACGCCGGAAACGTCTGCAATGCGGGCCACGGTGAGCGAGTCCTCCCCGGATTCATCGAGAATCCGCAAACACGCCTGCTCTACCGCTTCGACCAGTGCACGTGAGCGCGACTGGGAGGGTCGCTTGCGTAAAGCCGGAAGCGCCTGCTGTGTTGTTATCAGGTCCATTATGTTGTGTGCCTGTTCTTGTATGGAAATCCGAGCCCGACCTTCTCAGCATCCGCATGAAATCCAATTAACCTATGTAAATCAGCACGTTAGACAAACGTAAAGGGTGTTCTGGAATGCGAATATCTCAACGCGGGTGCCCTCAGTATGATCATTGCGGTCGATCCGACAACATCTAAACGTGTCGCCATGCGCTTGATCCGCTCAGGTGTTGGCGCCCTGCCAGGAGATTGTTTATGTCTTCAACGTTCACTGTATTGCCCCTGGGTCCACATCTGGGAGGCGAAGTCGTCGATCTGGATCTTTCTTCTGTCGTTTTGCCGCAGACATTGGAGGCCCTTGAAGCCGCTCTTATCAAACATGAAGTTATCGTGCTGCATGCCCCCGGGCTGAAACCCGAACAACATCTGGCCATCGCACGGTATTTCGGGGAGCCCGAAGTCCACACGTTTTACCCCAATCTGGGCAACGGTTTTGAAGAAATTACGGTGATCGACTCCAAGCTGGGCGACAGGGCTGACATGTGGCATCACGACGAAAGCTTTTTGCCCCACCCGCCTGTCGTCACCATGACCCATGCCCAGATACTGCCGCCTACCGGCGGTGACACCTGCTGGGTCAGTATGACCACCGCCTACGAGGCGTTGTCTGAACGCATGAAGCACTACCTCGAGGGACTGAGTGCCTGGCACGACATGAACGCGCCTATCACGGCCGCCCTGCGCCAGAACGTCGTCACACATGAACGCTATCTGGAGGTCGTCAGCATGAACCGGCGGCACCTCCACCCTCTGGTCATCAGACACCCCATTTCAGGACGCCAGGCGCTGTACCTCAGCCCGACCTACACCACCCACATTGAAGGCCTCGCCAGCACCGAAAGCGAGGCGGTGCTTGCTTACTTGCATGCACATTGCCAGCACGTGCAATTCGGCTTTCGCCACCGCTGGACGGTCGGTGACATGGTGCTCTGGGACAACCGCAGCGTACTCCACAACGCCATCCTGGATTACAAACCGCATCAACGACGCATGCAACGCACTTCGGTGTTTGCCCACGCCCGTCATGGATAAACCATTGCTTAGCATCGCCGTTCAGAAGAAGGAAGCCGTCATGTTAAAGGACACGCTTAATTACGACATGCTCGCCCGCTACATCCCACGGCCAGGCCGTCACGCCCTGCTACCCGAGCTGACCGCCCGGCAAACCGTTGCGCTGCTGTGCCGGGTTTTGTCCCGAGAAGGTTACAACGATCACATTGCTGGCCACATCACTGTGCGCCAGGATGACGGCACTTACCTTGCCAACCCTTGGGAATTGACGTGGTCAGAAGTAACCGCTTCGGACATCGTGCGGCTCGATGCGCAAGGCCAAGTGATCGAAGGCGACTGGAACATTACCCCGGCAATCAACCTGCACATCGAGGTGCACGCTGCCCGCCACGATGTGGGGGTGGTCATCCACAATCACCCGCAATGGGGCTCGATCTGGTCAGCCGCAGGCCGTATCCCGCCGATTTATGACCAGACATCCGCATTGGTCGACACAGACCCTGTGCTCTATGACGAGTACCGTGGCACGGTTGAAGACGCTGATCTGGGCCGCGCCGTGGTGGACGCATTGGGCTCGCAAAAATGGGCAATGCTCGCAAATCATGGTGTGTTGATCGTCGCCAATGGCATTCGTCAGGCGCACTTGCGAGCGATTACCTTGGAATGGCGCAGCCGTTTGGCATGGCATGTAGAGACGCTAGGTGGTGGCAGCCCCTTGCCCTCAAACGTAGCCTTGGCCACCGGCAAGCGTACCGACGCCAATGGGTTTCCGTTTTTGTGGGAAGCCATGGCGCGCGAAGAGATACGGCGCGACCCCGGAGTCCTTGAATAACAGTTGGCGGCCAAACAGTGCCCTTCCTGCTGCTTGAGCGGGAATCTCAAAGCGCGTGGCAGGGCTTTTATGAAGACTGCCGCGCTCGCTGCACACTGATCGCAAACCTTCCCCGAGGGTCAAGCTTGCGGGGGGGGGGGGCTGTCACCAAGGTGCGGTCAGTGAAAAAGGAACTCGCAGGGCTTCAACATGAATCGCCCCGGGTTTCCTAGACACCCTTTTGCCTTAAATGGACTGCCCCCGGCGCCATAGACATCTCCAGCCTATGCTCGCCGACGGTCATCCACATGCGAGATTTCTCCGTAATCGAAGACGCCGACGCGGCATCATTCATTAAGATGTAACTGCCAAGCACGAGAGCTGAATACAGCACACCAAGCCAACGAAGTGGCCGCTTGCTCCAGCTTTCGCGCTGCTAGGCATTTGCGACGGGTGAATGCTCCCGGTCATAACCATTCTCCTGGAACGTTGCGTAACTCAAGGGACTCTAGAGGATGTTGCATGTGACGTCAGTACCGTCACCGCTGCCCCCAGCAGCAGCACGATTGCACTAGCGAAAAACGTGCGCTGATAGCCGTGACTATCGAACAGCAGTCCACCCACGGTTGAGCCCAGAGCAATGGACAGTTGAATCACGGCTACCATCAGGCCGCCTCCAGCCTCGGCATTATTTGGCATCGCCTGTGCTACCCAACTCCACCAGCCCACCGGGGCCGCAGTCGCCAACAGTCCCCATAACCCCAGCAGTGCACCAACAACGAAGGTCGAGTGGCCAAAAGGGATCAGTGCCAGAGCGATCAAGGCCATCAAGACCGGAATGACTATTAATGTCTGGAACAGGCTGCGCCTTAGAAATCGGCCGATAATCAAGGTACCGATAAAGCCTGTCGAGCCGATCACCAGTAAGATCAACGACAGCATGGATACATCGACGCGCGTTACCGTTTCAAGGAAGGGCCGCAGGTAGGTGAATAGCGCAAACTGCCCCATGAAGAAGGCTCCGCAACCGACCATACCCAGTGCCACTGAACGATTCTTTAACAGCTTGAACACGTTCCCTGATTCCGTTCTACGCGGTCCCACCTTCATGGGCGGGAGGCTGATGTACATCCAGGTCAGAGCAATCGCCGCGATGGGCACTACACAAAGAAAAGCACCGCGCCAGCCAATAATCGAGCCCAAATAACTGCCCAACGGTGCGGCAATTACGGTAGCCAGCGCGTTACCGCCGTTGAAGATGGCTAGTGCTTTCGGAACCTGCGGGGCGGGTACCAAGCGCATAGCCGTCGCCGCGGACATCGCCCAGAAACCGCCAATGACCACACCGATGAGCGCACGGCCGACCATGTAAGTTTGATAGTCGGGGGCCAGCCCGACGATCAAGCCCGAGACGGCCATCAACCCGGCCAGTGCCATCAGCAACAGCTTGCGATCGAGGGTTCTGGCAAGCCACGAGATCGACAGGCTAGTTAGCACGGCAAATGCCCCCGAAATCGCAATGCCTTGCCCGGTCATCCCTTCGCTAACCTGAAGATCAAGGGCTATCGGCGTCAGCAGGCTGGCAGGCATGAATTCAGAAGCGATCAGGGCGAAAACACACAGCGTCATTGCAAAGACCCCGCTCCAGTAGGCAGGAGCCTCGTTGCTGGTTGAAACAGTGGCCATTGGGTCCTCGCGACTAATCGTATTCATGCCGGTCATGGTGGCGAACGAATACTCACGCGACTAGCTAATGAATGCTTAACAAGGCTATAAGTTGAGCTAATCAATAGCTGCATAAGGTGCTGCGTACCATGGTCAGAGGAAACCTCAACGATCTGCTTTCATTCGTGACAGTGGCGCGTGAAGGCAGCTTCACCCGTGCCGCCGGGATACTGGGAGTTACCCAGTCGGCACTGAGCCAGGCCATCAGAGGTCTGGAATCGCGCCTGCAAATCAGGTTGCTGACGCGCACCACCCGCAGCGTCTCGCCGACTGTCGCGGGCGAGCGGCTGCTGCAAGCGATCGGTAATCGCTTCGATGAGATTGAGGCGGAACTGGATAACCTGACGCAAATGCGCGACAAGCCTGCGGGCACCGTACGTATCACCTGCGGCGATCATGTTCTGCGCACCACGTTGCTACCCAAACTATCTGCGCTGCTCCACGAATACCCGGACATCAACGTTGAGTTCGACGTGAGTTACGGATTCAGGGACATTGTGGCGGATCGTTTTGATGCAGGTGTGCGCCTGGGCGACACCATCGACAAAGACATGATCGCAGTTCCGATAGGCCCGCAATTGCGGATGGCTGCTGTCGCCGTGCCAGAGTACTTTGCCAGCCGTGGCATTCCCGAAAACCCGCGCGACCTGATGAACCATAGCTGTATCAACCAGCGTATGCAGACATCTGGCGGGCTTTATGTATGGGACTTTGAGCAGCGAGGCAAGCAGGTGAACGTGCGTGTAAACGGCCAGCTTATTTTCAACACGTCCAGCCATATCGTAGATGCGGCCTTGGCCGGGCTGGGCATCGCGTACCTGCCAGAAGAAGAGTTTGAGCCGCACCTGCGTGAAGGTAGGCTGGAGCGGGTGCTGGAAGATTGGTGCCCACCGTTCTCTGGCTACTATTTGTATTACCCCAGCCGTCGACAACCGTCCCCCGCCTTTACACTGGTTGCCAATGCATTGCGCAAAGCTGTGTAGACGGGACAGCCTTTTGGTGTAGATACAGTTGGTCTGAAGCCTGAGCAGTGCAGCGCGTTGCAAAAAAGATAATCCCAGCGCTATTAAGTACAAAAACCATAACTAAATTAAGCCATCCGTTAATGTCCGCTTTTGGCCGATTCTGTTGAAAACAGTCGGCCATGCTTTCCAATGCAGAAAAGTACGCGTTTGAAATTGAAATCTTTACTTTGAACAAAGGGTTTCGGGGGCAGATTTGGCGTAGCTGCGCTTAAAAAATGCATTTGCAGCAATCAATACGTGTGCAGCCTGGAAGGATCGACTTTTTCAACACAATCGGTCAAAAACTGTCTTTCGCAGGCGCGATCTTAATGTCCTAGGTTTCGCTGTCGTCCAGGACTGCCGGAGTCGCAGCCGTCCCAGCCAACAAACCACCATCAATATTGAACTCGCTGCCCGTGATGTACGTAGCGTCATCCGACGCGAGCAACAAGGCCAGAGCGGCCACTTCTTCAGGCATACCGAATCGCCTGAGCGGAGTGTCTCGAACCAGCGCAGCCATTCGCTCTTCGCGACCGGCATCGCTACCTAACATGGGTTCCCACATGGGAGTAAGGATGGCCGCCGGATGAATCGAGTTGCATCGAACGCTCAGTCCTTGTTCGGCGCAGTAAAGCGCCACTGTTTTAGTGTGATTGCGAACGGCAGCTTTGGACGACGCATACGCTGCAGCCCCTGGAGTGCCAACGAGGCCGGAGCGAGAGGAAATGTTGACGATGGAACCGGCTCCTGACTGGCGCATGGAGCGAATGGCGTATTTGCATCCGAGGAATACTCCGTCGAGATTAGTTTGATGCACGGAACGCCAATCTTCCAGCCTTGCATGTTCCGGGTCATGTCGCTCAGCGCCGCTCTCGAATCCGGTGATGCCCGCGTTATTCACGAGGATATTCCAATTCCGGCCTTGATTTGTAATCTGCGTGGCCAATCGTTGCCAATCCTCTTCACGCCGCACATCCAGACGCTGAAAGCAGGCGCTACTACCCAACGAGCTTGCAACCGCATTACCAAGATCGTCGTTAATATCAGTGACGTAAACGAAGCAACCTTCTTGCACAAAGAGCCTTGCAATGGCGGCGCCGATGCCTTGAGCCGCGCCGGTGACGACCGCTGTCTTGGAAACCAGTTTATTTTCCATAAATGATGATATCTCCATGATTAAGCGTGTTCAGAGCCCGTAATAATCAGCCAATGCCCTATCCCATGCTCACGCTTGGCAAAGAGGCTATTCCATAACCGAATGCCGCGAAACCTGAAAAGCTGGGCCAGGCAGGGTCAGTCATTGGGCAAACGAGAAATGAGGTTTTCGCATCTGCAAAAAAAAGATTGCCAATTCATTGTCAGGTGATTTTTTTCAGCCTACCTTAAACAAACCTATACAAGAATTTTTTCCTGTATAACTATTTGACTATGGATTTGCACACACTCATAGCCCAACCGCGAGAAATTGAATGAACCCACTATTAGCCAGCCATTACCGGGAAATTCTCGTCGGTCTCGGTGAAAACCCCGAGCGCGAGGGCTTGTTAGACACGCCCAAGCGTGCCGCCAAAGCAATGCAGTACCTGTGCAATGGCTACACGTTGAGCCTAGAAGACGTCACTAACGGAGCCTTATTCGAGTCGCAGAGCGATGAAATGGTGATCGTCAGGGACATCGAGCTTTATTCCTTGTGTGAGCATCACATGTTGCCCTTCATCGGCAAGGCGCATGTGGCGTACATCCCCACCGGCAGAGTCCTGGGGCTGTCGAAGGTCGCGCGAGTGGTTGATATGTTCGCACGTCGCCTACAGATCCAAGAAAACCTTACCCGGCAGATTGCTGAAGCTATCCAGCAGATTACTGATGCCGCCGGTGTGGCCGTGGTCATTGAAGCTAGGCACATGTGCATGATGATGCGCGGCGTAGAGAAGCAGAATTCGGTCATGACTACCTCCGTAATGCTGGGCAACTTCCGTGATAGTTCGACGACGAGGCAGGAATTCCTACAGCTCATCGGACGACGATAAACTTATACACTGACTGCAAACTGTACAGCTGCATCGCTCGAAACTTCATCCTCACACTTGTGTACTTTAGGGATTAAGGCAATGACCCGATTTCTGCTGTTACTGGCAATGGTACTCAGCGTCACGAGCTGTACCAGTGTGGATGTTGCCCGGTATGCGGATCAGCAACCGGCGTTGAATCTGGAGCATTTTTTC